>NZ_DAMBGD010000011.1:0-137022 GCF_032060985.1 Mobilicoccus sp. | reverse complement strand
GACCCCCGACCCCCGACCCCCGAGGAGAAGCGACATGTGTCGTCCCGCCCCCTGCCCCGTGTGCCAGAAGACGACGTGGGAGGGCTGCGGCCAGCACGTCGACCAGGTGAAGGCCCAGGTACCCGCCGACCGGTGGTGCCCCGGCCACACCACCACCGCCGCGTCGCCGTCGGCCTCCCCATCGACGGCGTCGACTCAGGCCACCGCACGACGCTGAGCCGCGCGCCACGAACCCACCGGGTCGCCGCAGTCCGCGGCACCCCTGCGAGAGGACTCCCCATGCAGCTCGATCCCGCCGACCTCGACTCGGCCCTCAAACGTCTTCGGCGCGCTCACGGGCAGCTGGGCGCCGTCATCCGCATGATCGAGGAGGGGCGCGACTGCAAGGACGTCATCACCCAGCTCTCCGCGTGCAGCAGCGCCCTCGACCGGGCGGGCTTCTCGATCATCACGACCGGGCTGCAACAGTGCATGACCGCCGACAACCCCGACCGCGAGGCCGATCTCGCCGCGATGGAGAAACTCTTCCTGTCCCTGGCCTGACCCGCCCTCCGCACTGGGGATGAGCGATGACGTCATCCAGGCCGCGGGGGGTCGGCGCTGGGGCGGGGCGAGGGACGGGAGGACCGGGTCAGCGCCCGAGGTTCGCGACGGCGAGCTCGAGGTCCTGGGCCATCGCCTGCAGGTGTGCGGCGGCGTCGCGGACGTTGGCGGCCTCACCGACCGTGCGCTGCGCGCTTCCCGCGAGCGACCGGGCGCCGTCGGTGAGGGAACGGCCGTCGGAGGCGGCCACCTGACTGCTGCGTCCCATCTCCTGCGTCGTCGCGGTCTGCTCCTCCACGGCGCTCGCGATGGCGGTCTGGTAGTCGTTGATCTCCGCGATGATCCGTGTGATCCCCCCGATGGCGGCGACCGCGGCATCGACCTCGCCCTGCATGGACTCCACCCGCTGGGCGATCTCCTCGCTCGCGCGCGCACTCTCCTGGGCCAGGTCCTTCACCTCGCCCGCGACGACCGCGAAGCCCTTGCCGGCCTCCCCCGCGCGGGCTGCCTCGATGGTGGCGTTGAGGGCGAGGAGGTTGGTCTGTTCGGCGATGGCCGCGATGGCCTGGACGACCGCGCTGATCTCCTGCGAGGAGCTGCCGAGGCGACCGACGCTCGCGTTGGTGCTGTCGGCGGTGTGGACGGCGTCGGCGGCGACGCGGGCGGCCGCGTTGGCGCTGTCGGCGATCTGGCGGATCGAGGCCCCCATCTCCTCGGTGCCGGTGGAGACGACCTGGATGTTGCCCGTCACGCCGTCGATGGTCCCGAGCATCCGTTCGGCCTGCTGCGAGGTCTCCTGGGCGGAGCGGTCGATCGCGTCGCCGGCGTCGGTGAGGGAGCCGGAGGCGAGGCTCAGCCCGGACGAGGCCGCATCGACGCGGCGGATGATCTCGCCCACGCGGTCGAGCATGTCGTTGAGAGCCGCGTTGAGGTCGTCGAGCGCGGTCCCGTCGCCCTTGACGGGCAACCGGTCGGACAGGTCGGTCTCACGCAGGCGTCGGACGGCCTCTCGGATCGGCCCGACGATGCGCTTCTGCAGCCGCCACGCGACGAAGAGCACGAGCACCATGAACGGCAGGCTCCAGGTCGCGAGCTTGCCCGCGGAGACGAGGGCGTCCCCGTCGACGTCGTCGGTGTAGAGACCGGAGCCGACGACCCACCCCCACGGCTTGTACCCGATGACGTAGGAGACCTTCGGTTGCGGTTCCTCGGCGCCGGGCTTGGGCCACATGTAGGCCACGTACCCCTCGCCCTGGGTCGAGGCCACCTTGGCGAACTCCCGGAAGATGTAGACGCCGTCGGGGTCCTTGTTCTGCGACTGATCCTTGCCGTCGAGTTCGGGCTTGACGGGGTGCATGATCATGCGCGCCTGCAGGTCGTTGACCCAGAAGTACTCGTTGCCGGAGTACCGCAGACCCTTGATCTCGGCGAGCGCCTGCCGCTGCGCGTCGGCCTCGGACAGGCGCCCCTCCTCGGCCTCGGCCCCGTAGCGCTGGACGATGCCGGCCGCGATCTGCACCGCGGCGCGCACCTTGTCGCGACGCTCCTCCTCGATGAGTCGCCTCTGCTCGAACGCGCCGAGGACGAGGACGGCGAGCATCCCGACGATGGCGAGGAGGGCCATGAGCGCCAGCTTGGTCTGAATGCCGCCCTTGAAGATCTGCACGGTGTCTCCCGAGGTGTCGATGCGCCGAGTCCATGCCCGGCGCCGACGTCGTCGTGCCCCGACGAACGTGCCCGCGACGTCGTCGCCCAGATCGGCCCGTGTCGGTGCGGTCTGAGGGTTCCGGCGCCGAGGGAAGCTCGTACGCCGCGGTGCTCACCTGCCACCGGGGCGCCGCCGGTGGGTGTCGCCGCGCGGGACGAGGCGGATGCGGTCGCCACCGTTCGCGCCGGGAGGGGAACGCCACCGTGGAGGGCACGTACCCTGCGGGGGTGCCCGACCGGTCCACCGCTCCCCGAGGTGCCCTCTGGCCGTTCTACGCCGGCGGGTTCCTCGGTCCCTTCGGCGGCGGGATGCTCAGCTCGATGCTTCCCGAGCTCGCCCACGGCCTGAACACCGACACCTCGACGGCCGGGGTGGCGATCACCGCCTACCTGTTCCCGTTCGCCGCGCTGATGCCGCTCTCGGGGATGCTCGGCGCGCGATGGGGTCAGGCCCGTACGGTGCGCCGCGCCTACGGGCTGTACGCGCTGGCCTCCGTCGCGTGCGCCCTCGCCACGGCGTTCGGTGTCTTCACCCTGGCGCGGGCCGTCCAGGGCGCCGCCAACGCCTTCACGACCCCTCTGCTCATCACGATGATCGCCGACCGGGTGCCGCCCGGGCGGGTCGGCCGCAGCCTCGGCACGTACGCGAGCATGCAGGCCGCCGGAATGGCGTTCGCCCCGTTCGTCGGCGGCCTGGCGGCGGGAGTCGACTACCGCCTCGCGTTCGTCGTGATCGCGCTGGCCGCAGCGGCGCTCGCCCTCGCCACGCGCACGTCGCAGGACACCGCCCGCGCGCGGCGCGGCGCGCCCTGGCGTCCCCTGGTCAACCGCCGCCTGGGGCAGGCATGCCTCGTGGCCTTCACGGTCCAGTTCGCCTCGACGGGGATCATGCTCCTCTCGGCGATGGAGGCGAGCAGCCGGTTCGGTCTGACGCCCGCCTCGCGGGGGTTGGTCGTCGCCACGTTCGGGGCCGCCGGACTCGCGAGCGGCCGCCTCGTCGGGGCGCTCGCCGACCGGTTCGGGATGCGCCGCCTGGGGTTCGCCGCGACCGTGGTCCTCGCCTGCTCGGTCACGGCCGCGGCGTGGCCTCCGACGCCCGGGGTGTTGGTCCTCTGCGTCGGGGTGGCGGGTGTCGCCGCCACCGGCGGTCGGGTGATGACCAGTACGTTCGCCCTGCTCAGCACCCCGGCCAACCGCAGCACCGCCACCGCCCTGTGCCTGTCGACCCAGTTCCTCGGCTCGGCGATCGCCCCCGTTCTCCTGCCCGTGTACACCGGCTCGGTCGTGGCCGCCTTCGGCATCGCCGGTGGGATCGCCGCGGCGGGCGCGCTGCTGACCCTCCACCGACCCCGCTGACCAGCGGTGCCGCGCCGGCGGGCCGGGACCCCGGACCTCACCCGGTGGTCGGCCAGTAGTCTCCGGTCATCGGAACGGCGACGGCGGAGGGGCGAGGCGTGCGCAGGATCGGGTTCGATCGAGAGAAGTACCTGCGGATGCAGGCCGAGCACATCGAGGCGCGGCGCCGGCAGTTCGGCGGCAAGCTCTACCTGGAGTTCGGCGGCAAGCTCTTCGACGACCTCCACGCCTCCCGGGTGTTGCCGGGGTTCACCCCCGACAACAAGCTCGTCATGCTCCAGGAGCTCGCCGACGAGGTCGAGATGGTGGTCGTCGTGAGCGCGAAGGACCTCGCGGCGCACAAGCAGCGGGCCGACCTCGGCATCGGCTACGACGCCGACGTCCTGCGCCTCATCGACGAGTTCCGCAGTCACGGCCTGTACGTGGGCAGCGTGGTCATCTCGCACGTCACCGACGACAACAAGGCCGCGAAGGCGTTCCGGCGCAAGCTCGAACGGCAGGGCGTCCGGGTCTACCGGCACTACCCTATCGCGGGTTACCCCAACGACGTCGCGCACATCGTCAGCGAGCACGGCTTCGGCCGCAACGACGACATCGAGACGACACGGGACCTCGTCGTCGTCACGGCCCCCGGCCCGGGCAGCGGCAAGATGGCGACCTGCCTGTCGCAGCTGTACCACGACCACGCGCGGGGCATCTCCTCCGGTTATGCGAAGTTCGAGACGTTCCCCATCTGGAACCTGCCGCTCGATCACCCGGTCAACGTCGCGTACGAGGCGGCGACGGTGGACCTCGACGACGTCAACATGATCGACCCGTTCCACCTGCGGGCCTACGGCGAGAGCTGCGTCAACTACAACCGGGACGTCGAGGTCTTCCCCGTCCTCGGTCTCCTCTTCGAGAAGATCCTCGACTCCTCGCCGTACGCCTCCCCGACCGACATGGGCGTCAACATGGCCGGGCACTGCATCAGCGACGACGAGGCCTGCCGGGAGGCCTCGAAGCAGGAGATCATCCGCCGCTACTTCAAGGCCCTCGCCGCCGAGCGTCGCGACGACGTCGAGCCCGAGGACTCCGAGAAGATCGCGCTCATCATGAGCCGCCTCGGCATCACCCGCAGCGACCGCCCCGTGGTCGAACCGGCGCTCGCCGTCGCCAAGCGCACCAAGGGCCCGGCGGCCGCGATCGAACTGCCCGACGGGCAGATCATCACCGGCAAGACGACCTCCTTGCTCGGGTGCTGCGCGGCGATCCTCCTCGACGCGCTCAAGGCGCTCGCCGGCATCGACGACAAGGTCAAGCTCCTCGCACGGGAGACGGTCGAACCCATCCAGGCCCTCAAGACCGAGCACCTCGGCAGCCACAACCCCCGCCTGCACACCGACGAGGTCCTCATCGCCCTCGCCGTCGGCGCCCGGGAGGACGAGAACGCCCGACGCGCCCTCGACCAACTCCGCCACCTCCGGGGATGCGACGTCCACTCGAGCGTGATCCTCGGCCCCGTCGACGAGGGCATCTTCCGCAGCCTCGGGGTCAACGTCACCACCGAGCCCGTCTACCAGACCAAGAAGCTGTATCGGAAGAGCTGAGGTCGGAGCCGGGTTCGACCGTCCCCCCGACGTGCCACGGGCGGCTCTCGACCGGCCTCACGATCGGGGCAGGTGAAGGCCCCGAAACACCCCGCCGGGCCGACACGCGCGGCCTAGCATGAAGCATGCTCGACGGGCGCGGGGACCGACGTCGGCGCCCGAGATCGGCCGGGGCCTGGGGCCTGCTCGCCCTGCGCCGGCGACCGGGTGCCGCGCTCGGCCCGGCCGTCCTCGCCGCCCTCGTCACGCTGTGCCTCACGCTCGTCCCGCTCATGACCCGGGCGCTGGAGCAGGCCGTCCTCAAGCCGCCGTTCACCCTGGAACACCCGGTGGCGACATCCCTCTCGGTGCACTTCGAGGGACAGCTCCTCGGCGAGGCACGCGAGCACCTCGACCGCATCGAGGCGGGCCTCGGGCCGGAGGTCCGCCGGCTGTACCCGCAGGGCGTCACCCACCTCGTCACCGCGCCCGGGGAGACCCACGTCGGGCGGGGTGGCACGACCGGCGCCGTCGTGTCGCTGGTCGCCCGTGACGACATCTGCGCCCACGTGCGCGCCGCCCAGGGCCGTTGTCCACGCGCCGACGACGAGATCGCCGTCGCCGCGGCGGACGCCCGGACCCACGACCTCCAGGTCGGCTCCACCGTCGACTGGGTCACGACGATCGCGACCGACCGGGGCGTGCAGGACGTCCGGCGATCGTTGCGGGTCGTCGGGACGTACCAGCAGGTGCCCGACGACCGGTACTGGTTGGGGACGAGCGTGGGCATCGCCCCCGTCGGGGACGGGGACCGGCTCGTCCTCGCCGAGTGGATCACGCCGCCGGGCACG
This sequence comes from Mobilicoccus sp., assembly GCF_032060985.1. Taxonomy (NCBI): domain Bacteria; kingdom Bacillati; phylum Actinomycetota; class Actinomycetes; order Micrococcales; family Dermatophilaceae; genus Mobilicoccus; species Mobilicoccus sp. The sequence goes on along the minus strand of NZ_DAMBGD010000011.1, from coordinate 130,997 downwards.
GTGGCCGGTGCCGGGGGCGCGGCCCGACGCACCTACGCGGCCGACGCCACGGCCGCCACCGTCGACCTGCTGCCCCGTGCCGTGGAACAGCTCGAGAGCGCCCGCATGCACTTCCTCCAGGAGGCCTCGATCCAGGCGGACCTCGCCGGCGTCGCGCGGGAGAGCCGGGCCTCGGCCGCGCAGATCCACGTCATCGTCCCGCTCGTCCTCGGCCAGACGGCCCTCATGGTCCTCGCCGTGCTCGTCGTCGTCGCCCGCGCCACCACGGCGCAACGACGGCACGAGATGGGTCTCGCGCGGCTGAGGGGCGCCGGGCCTCGCGACATCCGACGACTGCTCGCGGCCGAGCTCCTCCCGCCGACGGTGGCGGGGTCGATCCTCGGTGCCCTGGCCTCCCTGGGCGTGGGCGAGCTGATCCGGCGTTTCGTCCTTCCCGACGGCGTCCCGTTCGAGATCACCGCCGGGACCGGCCTCGCCGTCGTCCTCGCCACGCTCCTCGTCGTCGGGGTGGTCCTCGCCACCATCACGTGGCACCTCGACAGCGGGGTCCTCGCCCTCCTGCGCCGCCCCACCGCGCTGCCCCGCCGTACCAGCCCGCTGACGTGGGTGGCCGCCACCCTGGCCCTCGCCGCGGCCCTCTCGGTCATGACGACGACCGAGGCGACGCCGTTGGCGCTGGCGTCCCCCACCCTCATGGCCATCGCCGTCGGCCTGATGCTCGCCGGGATCGTGCCGCGGGTGGCGAACGCCCTGTCCCGACGGGCGTCGAGGCGCGGACGCGTCGCCACGGGCCTGGGGTTCGCCGGCGTGGGACGGCGCCCGGAGACCCGCGGAGTCCTCCTCGTGCTGACCGTGGCCGCGTGCACGATGGTCCTCGCGGTCGACGCGTGGGCCGTCGGCGAACGCAATCGCACCCTGCGCGCGGAGTTGGAGGCGGGTGCCGGCACGGCCCTGCTCGTGCGCACGCGGGACGCCCGATCGGTCCAGGAGGTCGTGCGGACGGCCGACCCCTCCGGCCGCGTGGCCACGACCGTCGCGTTCACCCGTCCCCCGGAGCGCGGATGGACTCTGGCCGCGCCGGTCGACGCCCTGCCCTCGATCGCGTTCCCGTCCGCGCTCCGCGGCCTCGACCTCGCCGCCATCGCGACGCCACCCGAACAGCCCGTCCCGGTGCACGGCACGACCCTCACCCTTCGGGTCGACGCGGACCCTCCGGTGCTGCGTGCGCCGGTCGTGGTCACCGTCGTCCTCACGACGCCCTCCGGGCGCGTGGTGGAACGGCCCGTGACGATCCCGGCCGGGACGACCCGCGCGGTCGACCTCTCGACACCGGTGATGTGCGAGGAGGAGTGCCGACTCGATCGCCTCCTGGTGGCGACGGGGGCCCGGACGCGCGACGGCGGACGGGCGGTCGCGGAACAGACCGTCGAGGGACAGACCGTGACGGTCACGCGGCTGGCCGTCGACGGCCGCGAGCTGCCCCTCACCGGGCCCCGCCCGTGGCTCCCCCTCACCGACGGCGACCTGACCGACGGCGCGGCCCTGCGCCTCCGCGTGCCCGCCTCCGGCACGGGGGGCGCACTCCGCGGGGACGCCCCGGTGGCGCCGGCGATCACGGTGGGCGAGCTGCCGCCCGGGAGCACCGGGGACTCGCTCCAGATCAAGGGGGTCGCCGGCGACATGATCGAGGCGCACCGCGTCGCCTCGGCGGAGCAACTGCCGGTGCTGGGGGGCCGTGGGGCTCTCGTCGACATGACGACCCTCGCGCGGCGCGGCCTCGACCTCGACACCCAGGACCGCGCCGAGGTGTGGATCGCCGACGGCAGGGACGACGTCGCCGATGCCGTCCGCACCGGGCTCGCCGCCCGCGGGATCGACCTCGACGGCGAACGCCGGTACACCCGGATCAAGGATCGGTACGACGCCTCCGGTTCGTCGTGGGGACTGTCGGTCGCGCTCGTCGGGGCGTGTCTGTCGGTCGCGGTCGCCGCGGCGTTCCTCGTCGTCTCCGCGCGGCAGGCGCGTCCCGCGACGCGGACCGACGCCACCGCCCTCATGAGGGCCGGGGTGCCGCCCGCCACCCTGCGACGCGCTCTCGTGCTGCAGTACGTCGTCGTCGCGGCCGTCGGGCTCGTCGCCGGCGCGGCCGTGGGCATCCTCGGAGCCCGGCTGGCACTCCCGCTGCTGCCCCTGTTCACGACGCCGGCGGAGCGCCCGATGCCCGACCTCGGACCGGCCTCCCTCCAGGTCGGCGCGGCCTGGTCGCTCCTGGTCGCAGTGGTCGTCGCGCTGGCCGTCACGCTGGCCGTCCTCGTGCTCCCCCACGCGGGACGTCGGACTCGCGGGGCGATCACATGAACGGGGTGAGCGTGACGACCCGCGGACTCGTCCACATCTACTCCGTCGAGGGTCAGGACGTCGCGGCCCTCTCCGGTGTCGATCTCACGATCGCCGCGGGCGAGACCGTGTGCCTCCTCGGCCCCTCCGGCTCCGGCAAGTCGACGCTCCTCTCGCTGCTCGGTGGCCTCATGCGGCCGAGCGTCGGGTCGATCCGCATCGGCACGCACCTCCTCGGGGGCATGAGCGAGTCCGAGCTGTCCGACATGCGCGCCGGGAACGTCGGGGTCGTGCTCCAGGACGGGGCGACGAACATCCTGCCGCACCTCGATGCCCGCGACAACGTCGCCTTCGCCCAGTCCCTCGGACCTCGCACGGAGGACCTGCCCGACCCGCTCGACGTCCTCGACCTCGTCGGCGCCGCCGGGCTCGCGACGACGATGCCCCGCCACATGAGCCCCGGCGAGGCCCAGCTCGTCGCCATCGCCGTCGCCGTCGCGAGCGCGCCTGGCCTCCTCCTCGCCGACGAACCCACCGCCCGGATGACCCACGCCGCCCGCGACCACGTCCTGTCGGCCGTCCGACGGATCAACGAGACCTCCGGCACGACGGTCGTCACCGTCTCCCACGACGACGCGGTCGCCCGGGCGATGCGGCGGACCATCACCATCCGCGACGGGCGGGTCGGCGCCGAGGGCCGTGGCGACGTCGAGTACGCCGTGGTCTCCGCCGACGGGTCACTCCCCCTGCCGCCCGACGTGCTCGACCGCTTCCCCCCGGGCACCGAATTGCGGGTGCGCCCCGAGGGCGACGGGTGGATCCTCGTCCCCGCCGCCGAGGACGGGGGCACCTGATGCTCACGGTCGACGGCCTGACGGTCCGGTTCGGCGACGTCGTCGTGCTGCGGGACGTCGCGCTGCGGATCCCCGTCGGCACGGTCCTCGCGATCACAGGGGATTCCGGGTCGGGCAAGACGATCCTGCTCCACGCCCTCGCCGATCTCGTCGCGCACGACGGCACGGTGACATTCGACGACACGGTCACACCCGACGGCGCGGTGACGCCGGACGGCGCGGGCGGCACGAACGCCGCCGAGGCCGCGGGGATCGACGTCGGTCTCGTCCCGCAGGACGGCGGTCTCGCCGCGCTGCTGCGCGCCGACGAGAACGTGCTGTACCCGCTCCTCGCCCGCGGCAGGACCTACGACGACGCCGCCGCGCGCACCGACGAGGTCCTCGCTCAGGTCGGCCTCACCGACTTCCGGCATCACTACGTCGACGAACTCTCGGGCGGCCAGCAGCAACGCGTCGCCGTCGCCCGCGCGCTCGCGGTGCGGCCCAGGCTGCTGCTCGCCGACGAACCCACGTCCGCCCTCGACCCGGCGAACCGCGCCCGCGTCATGGACCTGCTCACGACCCACGCCCGCACGGGGGCCGTCGTCCTCGTCACCTCCCACGACGAGGAGATCACCGCCCTCGCCGACGGCGAGTACGCCCTCGAGGAGGGAGGCGGCACGTGGCGCCGTCCCCTTCGCCCCTGACCGGAGGACCGTGACGGGGGCGCACTCACCCCACCGCGGTCAGGCCCCGAGGACCGTGCGGGTGACGGTGGTCTGCTCGTGCAGGACACCGGCGATCACCCGCTGGGCCTCGTTGATGCCGGCGACGGTCTCGGAGACCTCGCGGAGCGCACCGCGGACGGCGTCCGCGTCGGCCTGGATCGTCGCCACCTTGGCACCCACCTCCTCGGTCGCCGCCGCGGTCTCCCGCGCCAACTCCTTGACCTCGCCCGCGACGACCGCGAATCCCTTGCCCGCCTCACCGGCACGCGCCGCCTCGATCGTCGCGTTGAGGGCGAGGAGGTTGGTCTGCTCGGCGATCGCCGTGATCGTCTTGACCACCGCACCGATCTCCTGGGAGGAGTCGTCGAGCCGCGCGACGATCTGCGTCGCCGACCCGGTGATGCGGTCGGCCTCCTCCGCCACCTGCCGCGCCGATTCCACGTGCTCCTCGACCTCGCCGATCGAGGAGAGCAGGTCGCGCCCCGCCATGGCGATGCGCTCGGTGCCGCGGCTGCGCTCGAGGGCGTGGGAGACGAGGAACGCCGTGTTGCGCAGGGCCTCCCGGCGGGCCTCGGTGAGGACGATCTGACGGGTCGCGAAGAAGTCCATCGTGCCGACGACGTCCGGGCCGATCGTGATCGGCACGCACACCCCCGACTTCACGCCGGCGCGGCGGGCCGCGGGGGCGCGCACGCAATCGGTGACCGTCCCGAGGTCGGGCTCGAACACGAGGTCGCGGCTGAGCCACGTCCGACCTGCGAGGCCGACGCCCTCGGCGAACGTCGCCTCCTGCGTGACCTGACGGAACTCCGGCCCGGCGTCGCCCGACTCCGTGCCGAAGCGCAGCACCCGGTCGTCGACGTCCACGGTCCAGAACGAGCCGTACTCCCATCCGAACTCGCGCCGGATCGTGTCGAGAGCGGTGCGCACCGCCGTCTTCTCGTCCGCGGCGTCGGTCACCTCACGGAGGACGACGTTGATCGCGGTCGCGTCGCGGGCCCGCTCACGTTCGTACTCGGCCAGGCGCAGGCGTTCCAGGGCCTGGGAGACGAGATCGCCGACGCACTCCATGAGGGCGAGGTCCCGATCGGAGTGCGGCCACGGCTCGAAGCAGGCGAACGTGAGGACGCTTCGCACGTCCCCGGCGGAGATCACCGGCAGGGCGAGCAGCGTCGAGACGATCGGCGCGCTCGGCCCCGCGAGCTGACGGAGCAGGTCGAGCTGTCCCTCGACGAGGACCGGCCTCCCGGTCTCCCACGCCTCCCCCATCGGGCCCGCCCCCCGCGGCACGACGGCGTTCGCCTCGACGACCCGCGCGGTGAGTTCGGGTCGCCGCCCGCAGGACACGTCGAGAACGAGCCCACCGGCGGTCTCGTCGACGCGCCACACGCTCGACACGTCCCAGCCCAGGGCGTCGCACACGGCGTTGACGCCGATGACGCCGGCGCGTCGGTAATCGTCGGCGGCCCCCAGCGTCTTCATCACCGACCGGATGATCGCGACGTCGTCACGGTCGACCGCGACCGGGCGGGAGTCCGAGGGCACGGTCTTGCGGAAGGGCTGTCGCACGTCGTCTCCGACCTCTCGGCTCTGGGGCTGCGCTGCCCCATCGGTCGTCGGTCTCTCGATCTGAGAGGACTGTTGCCGGGCCCGGCGCCCGCCCCGCCGAGGACCGGCCCGAACCCGTGACCGGCGACGACGCCGGGAAACACGCGCCGGCGCGAGGCCACGAGCGGGGCCGGAGACCGCCCCGATCCCGCCCTCAGACGTGGGCGACGGGACCGTCGGCGGTGAGCCACCCGCGATACATCGCACCGGAGTCCCAGGCGAGCACGAGGTCGCCGCGCGGGGTCACGGCGATGAGGCCGCCGTCGGCGCCGTGCCGCCCGAGATGCTCGTCGAGGACCTCACGCGAGGCGGTCGCGAGGTCCGTGCCCGCGTATCGGAGTCGGGCGTGGAGGTCGTGGGCGAGGACGCCGCGGACGAAGAACTCCCCCGTGCCCGTGCCGGAGACCGCGACGGTGGTGTCGTCGGCGAAGGTGCCGGCCCCGACGAGCGGGGTGTCACCGACCCGCCCGGGGAGCTGTCCCGTGATGCCCCCCGTGGACGTCGCCGCCGCGACGCGCCCCTCGGCGTCCCGGGCCACGGCGCCGACGGTGCCGTGGGTGCGTTCGCCGAGGAGCCGGGCGAGGGCTCGCTCCTGGCGCTCGACGACGAACCACTCCTGGCCCGCGACCTCGCAGCCCCATTCCCGCAGGAGGGCGTCGTCGGGGTCGACGAGCAGGACGTGCGGAGTCGCCTCCATGACGGCGCGCGCCGCGAGCACGGGGTTGCGGGCGTGCGTGGCGGCCGTGACCGCGCCCGCGGCACGGTCGCCGCGGACGACGCAGGCGTCGAGTTCGGCCCGTCCGCCCGTCGTGAGCGCGGCGCCGCGGCCGGCGTTGAAGAAGGCGCAGTCCTCGAGCTCGACCACCGCGGCGGTGACGGCGTCCAGCGCCGATCCCTCCGCCGCGAGCACGGCCGCGCCCGCCGCGACCGCACACAGTAGCGCCTCCTCGCGGTCCCTGGTCTCCTCCTCCGTGAGGGGCGTCGCCCGCGGCCCGGCGCCGCCGTGCACCGCGAGCGCGTGACTCCCCCATGCCGGGACCTCGATGAGATCGACGGCGGGACAGGCACGGTCGATCGGGAGGTGGCCGACCGCGGGCGGCGGCGTCGCGTCCGTCACGGCCTCGTGTCGACGGAGGCGCGGGTGGCGGCGATTGCGGCGCGGACGACGTCGGCGAGGGGCCCGGGGTCGAAGCAGTCCGGCGACAGGTGGCCGCCCAGGAGCGACACGTGGCGGTCGGCGCCGGTCTCGCCCCACGCGACGAATCCGTCGACCCCGGCATGCTCCAGTTCGCGGGTGCCGACGGCCAGCCACACCGGCACGGAGAGACGGTCGTAGAGGTCGAGCCCGAAGGGACCGCCGCCGATGGCATGCAACGCCTCCTCGACGAGCGGCCGCCGCGGCGCCCGCTCCCACCCGCCCGGGGCCTCGCGGAGTTGACGTTCGATGTAGGCGCGAAGCTGTTCCGGCTCGACGCCGTCGTTGACCCAGTCCGCTGCGGACCGCGCGACGCGGCGCTCGACGAACTCCTCGTACTTCGCCTGCACTCCCGTGGCGAACATGTCGTTCCGCGCGTCCCACTCGTCGAGCGACCCCTCGCCGAGCACCTCGTCGTAGTCCGCCTCCGCCTCCTCGCCCCGCTTCCACGTGTACGGGCCGACGACGACGACCGCGGTCGCACCGAGCACCCCGGCGAGATCGCCGAACAGCGGGAGGAGCTCCTCCCCCTCGAGGACGACGACGGGGTCGTGCACGTCGAGCGCGGCGAAGACGTCGGGCAGATCCGACACGAGGTGGCCGACGGACTCCACGTGGGCCCGCGTGCGGCCGTGACCGCACAGGTCGGGCGCGATCGGGCGGGAGAACTCCGCGAGCGCCGGGCCCAGCGTGCCCCAGACCTGGGCGCACGAGGCGATCTGGTGCAGGAGCACGACGTCCGGGCGACGGTCCGCGCCGTCGGCGGCCGTCGTCACGGCACCGGGGCCGGCGGAGGCCGTGGAGGCGTCGGAGGTGAGGACGCCGTCCGCGTGCGCCTGGCCCAGGGGAGCGCGCGGGGCGCGGGCGTCGAGCGCAGCGACCCCGGGCGCGGAGGTGTGGGCGGCGGTGGACGGGGCGGCCTCGCCGAAGTCGATGACGGCGTAGGCGCCGTTCGGGGTGTCCACGGTGCGTTCGGTCATGGCGACATCCTCACCCACCGCGGCCCGCCGACCGAGAATTCCGGCCCTCCGCGCGTGCACGTGGCGCGGCGTGAGGCAGGCTGAACGCATGGTCGTCCTCGCACCGTTCCGCAAGGCCCGTGACATCGTCGCCGGCACCCTCGGCCGCCGGTTCCCCGTGACCGTCGTGGGCCGTGCCCCCACCGAGCGTGCCGCGCGGTACGGCCGACAGCTCGCCTCCCACCTCGGCCGCAAGGTCGAGACCTCGTGGGACGAGGACACCGGTCGTGGGCGGGTCACGTTCGGACCGGGCGAGGTCCTCGTGCTCATCGCGCAGCCCGAGGAACTCGTCGCCACCCTCACGTGTCCGTCGGCCCGCGCCGACGAGCTCAAGGACGTCGTCGAGCGTCACCTCGTCCGGTTCGGTGCCAAGGAGGGCCTCGAGGTGCACTGGCAGGACGGGCGGCGCTGAGCCCGACGACCCGCGGGGTCGGTACGGCACTCCGGGCGGCGACACGACGGGAGCGCCGCCGCGGTCGAGCCTCGGGAGGGGCGTGGGCGGGGGCACCGTGGCGGACCCCGGCCCGCGGCGCCGCCCACCCGGACGTCCACTACCCTCGAACCCCGGCCCTCCCGTCAGCGGCCTGACAGAGGAGGAACCCATGTTCGTGCTCCCGGAGATCCCGGCGTCGGCCGGGGCGATCCTGCTCGACGAGGCGGGGAGGCTGCTCATCCTCAAGCCGACGTACAAGTCCGGGTGGACGATCCCCGGCGGCGTCATGGAGGCGGACGGGGAGACGCCGTGGGAGGCGTGTCGCCGTGAGGTCGCCGAGGAGACCGGCCTCCTCGTGGACCACGGCAGGCTCGTCTGCGTCGACACCCGCCCGGCGAAGAACGGCGCGAAACTCGGCCTGCGGTTCCTCTTCCACTGCGGCACGGTGACCCCCGAACAGGCCGCGTCGATCCGCATCCAGGAGTACGAGGTGAGCGACCACCGCTTCGCCGCGATCCCCGAGGCGCTCGAACTCCTGAGACCGGCGATCCGCCGACGGGTGAAGAAGGCCCTACGGGCGGAGTCATGTCTCTACCTCGAGAACGGTCGGCGGGTGCCCGGCGTCACAGGTGAGGCGCCGATCCTTGCGCCTTTGCCCGAAACTGACGGTTCCCTGACCATTCGCGAAGACGGCGACCGCGACCATTGTGCAGTGATGGAACACAAGCGTGACCTGGTCGTGAACGTCGAGGGAGAGGACTTCGCGGCGATCGACTACGGCGGCGACGGCCCCGACGTCCTCCTCATCCATCAGCTCGCCTCCAACGCCCTCGTCTGGGCGCCCCTGATCCCCGAGCTGACGCAGGTCGCCCACGTGGTGGCGGTCGACCTGCGGGCCCACGGCCTGTCCCGGCTGCCCGCGCCCGACCCCGCACGGATCTCGGCCGACGTCGCCTCCCTCGCCGCCGCGCTCGGGCTGAATCGGCCCGTCCTCCTCGTGGAGCAGGACGAGATCCTCGCCCTGGACCCGGACCGGTTGGCCGGGGTCGACGCGCCCGTCCTCGGGCTGCTCTCCGTCGTCACGACCCTGCGCGGCGAGGAGGCCCACCTCGAGTGGGCCGAGCAGGTGGGCCCGGAGGCACTCCACGTGTGGGACGAGCGGTTCGGCATCTTCGCCAGCGGCCGCGACGAGGAGCTCGAGTCCTACCTCGACGACATCGTCGCCCGGTCCCGGGAGGACTGGGTGTCCCAGCGCATCGACGCCGCCCAGTACCGCGCGTTCTACGAGCGTCAGATCGAGAAGACCCCGCAGGGGTGGCGCCGCCGTCCCACGCGGGCGGAGATGGAGGCCGCCGCCGAGCTCATCGGCACCGAACCGCACGGGCTGGACCTCCTGGACACCTATCCCGGCCCTCTGTGGCTGCTCTCCTCGGACGAGGCGTGCACCGATGTCGAGGAGGACACGCTGCGGGCCTACGCCGACGGGCGTCCGGATCGAGAGTTCCGACTCATCCCCGGGGGGCCGACCGTCGAGGCGCTCGACCCCGAGGCCCTCGCACAGGCGGTCGCCGAGATGCTCCGTCGGCACGTCGGCTGAGCCGTCCACCCGCCCATCGACGCGACGCGAGCGCCCGCGCCCATCGTCAGTGGGCGAGCTTGAGTCCCACGACGCACCCGATGATCCCGATGAGCAGCAGGATCTTGATCGTCGAGGTGGGCTCGGCGCCCGTGGCCATGCCGTAGGCGACGGTGAGGGCGGCGCCGATGCCCACCCACACCGCGTAGGAGGTACCGGTGGGCAGGGTGCGCATCGCATAGGCGAGGCCGGACATGCTCAGCCCCAGCGCCACGAGGAAGACGACGGAGGGCACGAGGCGGGTGAATCCCTCGGAGCGACCGAGCGCCGTCGCCCACACCGCCTCGAAGACGCCGGAGAGCACGAGGACGACCCACGCGAGCATCTAGACCTCCCGACGATCGAGGCGGGAGGTCCCCGACATGGTGCCCGTCGTCCCCGCCCGCTGCGCGGCGCGCGCCACGAGGGTGGCCACCTCGGCAGGCACGTCGGGCAGCGCGTCGACGTCGAACCACCGCAGGTCGAGGGACTCCTCGGAGGCTCGCTCCCGAGCCCCCTCGGGTGCGACGGCGACGAACCGGACGTCGAGATGCCGTGTGGGATCGGTGTATCCGCGACACACGATGGGGTGACAGTGCAGGTCGACCGGGACCGGGTCGACGGTGACGTCGAATCCACCCTCCTCCCGGGCCTCGCGCCCGGCCGCGGCGGCGAGTCCCTCGTCCTCCGGTTCGACGTGCCCGCCGAGTTGCAGCCGCCGCACCCGGGCGTGGCGCGTGAGGAGCACCCGTTCGGCGTCGGGGGAGAGCACGACGACGGACGCCGTGAGATGGCCCGGCGCACAGGTGCGCTCGGTGGCGTCGGCACGGGCCGCGAGGAACGCGAGGTAGGCGTGTCGCAGGGCGTCCTGGTCGCCGTCGGGCGCCGACCAGGTCTGCAGGGTCGTCGTGGCGTCGGCGTGCAGTGGGGTGCTCACCGCGCCCACGATGCCAGGCCGACCGGCGCGCCGTGATCCTGCCGCCCTTCCTCGGACGTCGTCTCTCACCGGGGTCCGTTGCTGCGAGGGAGCGGGGAACGCCCCTCGGACCGAGCACACGTCGTCACGGATCGGGCCCGCGCGCGCCACCGTCCGAGGCATGCGCACCCCGGGGTCGGCAGCGTCGGATCGGCTAACCTCGGACGGGAGTGAGCACGGATGTGCCGACCCGCCGACGGTGCCGGGTGTCGACGACCGTCCGGCTCCACCGCACGATCCGCCGATCATCGGAGACGACGTGACCCACGAGACCGACTTCCACGACGTATCACGCACCGTGGGCGAAACCCCGGAGATGGCGACCTCGGTCACCGGGCCTCAGTTCGAGCCCGTCCACGAACGCGCCCTCACCCCCGCCGTGGGCCCGGCGCACGACGTGGACGGCTTCGTCCGGCAGTTCATGCGCGAACTCAACTACAGCCAGGGCGTGCCCCTGTCGCGTTCGACCCTCAACGACCAGTACCTGGCCCTCGCCCGCACGGTGCGCCACTACCTCATGCAGGGGTGGATCCGCACCGGCAAGCGCCGCCGCGACGCCGGCGACAAGGTCATCGGGTACCTCTCGGCCGAGTACCTCCTCGGACGCCAGCTCGACAACGCGTTGCTCGCCGCGGACCTGCACGACATCGCCCGCGAGGCCATGCGCGCGTGCGGTCTCGATTTCGACGTCCTCCGTGCCCAGGAGATCGAGCCCGGCCTCGGCAACGGCGGTCTCGGCCGTCTCGCGGCCTGCTTCGTCGACTCTCTCGCCACGATGGACGTCTCGTGCATCGGCTACGGGATCCGTTACGAGTACGGCATCTTCAAGCAGACGTTCGCCGCCGGCAAGCAGGTCGAGGTCCCCGACTCGTGGCTGGCGCTCGGGTCCCCGTGGGAGTTCCCGCAGCCGGACCGCGCGGTGCAGATCGACTTCGGTGGCCACACCGAGTCCTACACCGACGACGACGGCCGGGAACGCACCCGGTGGGTGCCGTCGTGGAACGTGCAGGCGATCCCCTACCACCTCCTCGTCCCGGGCTATCGCAACAACGTCGTCAACACGCTGCGCCTGTGGAGCGCGCGGGCGACGAACGCGTTCGACCTGCAGCTGTTCAACCAAGGCGATTACGCCGAGGCCGTGCGCGCGCAGACCTTCGCGGAGAACATCACCAAGGTCCTCTACCCCGAGGACTCCACCCCCCAGGGCCGCGAGCTGCGCCTGCAGCAGCAGTACTTCTTCGTCGCGGCCTCGCTCAAGGACTTCATCCGGCACACGCTGCCGCAGGACTTCGACCTGCACCACCTGCCCGAGCGGGTCACGTTCCAGCTCAACGACACCCACCCCGTCATCGGCATCCCCGAGCTCATGCGTCTGCTCATCGACGAGTACGACTTCGAGTGGGACGAGGCCTGGGACGTCACGCGTCAGTGCTTCGACTACACCTGCCACACCCTCCTGCCGGAGGCGCTCGAGGTGTGGCCGGTGGAGTTGCTGGGGCGGCTCCTGCCACGCCACCTCGAGATCATCTACCAGCTGAACGAGGACTTCCTCGAGCAGGTCAGGGAGCGTTTCGACGGCGACGAGGTGCGTGCCCGGCGCATGTCGATGGTGCAGGAGAACCCGGTGCGGGCCATCCGCATGGCCCACCTCGCCACGGTTGCGGCCAACAAGGTCAACGGCGTGGCCGCCCTGCACTCCCAGCTGCTGCGTGACAAGGTCCTGCCGGACTTCTCGGAGATGTGGCCGGACAAGTTCACCAACGTCACCAACGGCGTCACCCCGCGCCGCTTCGTGCGCATCGCCAACCCGGGTATGTCCGAGCTCGTCACCGAGGCGATCGGCGAAGGCTGGCTCACCGACCTCGAGCGGTTGGCCGAGCTCGAGCCGTTCGCGGAGGACTCCTCGTTCCGAGAGCGGTTCCGGGCCGTCAAGGCCGGCAACAAGGACCGGCTGCGCCAGTTGCTGCACCACCGCGACGACATCGAGCTCGACCAGGACCACATGCTCGACGTCATGGTCAAGCGACTCCACGAGTACAAGCGGCAGTCGCTCAAGCTGCTCCACGTCGTGTCGTTGTACGAGCAGATCGTCTCCGGCGAGATCGACGCGGACTCCCTCGTGCCGCGCACCGTCGTGTTCGGCGCCAAGGCCGCGCCGGGCTACGTCATGGCCAAGGAGACCATCGCGCTCATCAACGCGGTGGCGCGGACCATCGACGCCGACGAGCGGGTCAAGGGCCGTCTCGCCATCGCGTTCCCCGCGAACTACAACGTCACCCTCGCCGAGACCCTCATCCCGGCCGCCGACCTGTCCGAACAGATCAGCCTCGCGGGCAAGGAGGCCTCGGGCACGGGCAACATGAAGTTCGCCCTCAACGGTGCGCTCACGATCGGCACCGACGACGGCGCCAACGTCGAGATCCGCGAGCTCGTCGGGGACGAGAACTTCTTCCTGTTCGGTATGACCGAACCCGACGTCGCCGCCCTCCAGGCCAAGGGCTACGTCCCGGGCGACGTGTACGCCTCGAGCCCCCGGCTCAAGCGCACGATCGACTTCCTCGCGGGCGGTCACGCCACCGGCGGTCGCACGAGCACGGCCGCCGCCGTCATCGACGACCTGCTCTCCCACGACCGGTTCATGGCGCTCGCCGACTTCGACGCCTACGTCGAGGCGCAGGGCAGGGTCGAGGCGAAGTACGCCGACACCGAGGCGTGGACCCGGTCGGCGATCCTCAACGTCGCCCGCTCGGGTTTCTTCTCCTCCGACCGCTCCATGCGCGACTACCTCGACCGCATCTGGAACGTCTCGGCACGCAGCTGACCCGCACCGCTGGCATCGCGACGCCGGCGCCCCGCCCGATCCGGGTGGGGCACCGGCGTTCTGCGTCATCGCCCCCCGTTCGTTGACTACGCTGCGGTGATGACGGGCAGCGACAGCAAGGTCACAGCCGAGGGCAGCGAGGCCGAGAGCAGCGAGGCCGCGGCGCGCCGGGTGGCGATCGTCGGGGCGGGGCCCTCGGGGCTGTTCGCCGCGCAGGCACTGCTCGGGCAGGAGGAGTTGCCGCTCGAGGTCGACGTGTTCGACCGGCTCCCGACCCCCTTCGGCCTGGTGCGGTACGGCGTCGCGCCGGACCACGAGAGCATCAAGTCGGTCGCGCAGGCACTCGCCCGGGTCTTCGACTCACCGAAGCTGCGCTTCCGCGGGCTCGTGCAGTTCGGCGACGACGTCACGCGCGAGGAACTCCTCGCCGCCTACGACGCCGTGATCTACGCGGCCGGCGCGAGTGAGGACACCCGCATGAACGTGCCCGGGGAGTCCCTTCCCGGCAGCCGTTCCGCGCGGGAGTTCGTCGCCTGGTACTGCGGCCACCCCGACGCCACCGCGCAGGACCTCTCGGGGGTGACCTCGGCCGTGGCCGTCGGGGTCGGCAACGTCGCCCTCGACGTCGCGCGGATCCTCACCCGCGACCCGGCCGAGCTCGAGCGGACCGACATGCCGCAGCCCGTGCTCGACGTCCTCACCACGCACACGGTGGCGGACGTGTGGGTCGTCGGTCGGCGGGGACCGCACCACGCGAGCTTCACGACCAAGGAGCTCCGGGAACTGTGCGCGCTCGACGGGGTGCAGGTCACCGTGGACGCGGGAGCCTTCGAGGGGATCGACGAGGCGGACCTCGACCGGCGCACCCGGGCGAACGTCGACGTGCTGCGGCAGGCGGCGACGCGGGTCGTCCCGGAGGCGCGGTGCCGGTTGCACTTCCTCTTCTGGCGCCGACCGGTCGCGATCGAGGGGGACGCCTGCGTGCGCGACGTCCAGCTCGAGCGCACGGCGCTCGATGCGCAGGGGCGGGTCGTGGGCACCGGTGACATCTCGACGCTGGAGGCCCAGCTCGTGCTCCGCGCGATCGGGTACCGCGGGGTGCCTCTGCCGGGCCTGCCGTTCGACCTCGAGCGGGGCGTCATCCCCAACCGTGAGGGACGCATCACGACCGAGGACGGCCACCCCCTCCCGCGCGAGTACGTCGTCGGGTGGATCAAGCGCGGGCCGATCGGGGTCATCGGGACGAACAAGTCCGACGCGGCCGAGACGGTGCGCCTGCTCCTCGCCGATCTCGCCGACACCCCCCGGGACGACGCGGAGGACCGGGCCCTGCTCGACCTCGACCGACACCTCGCCGAGCGCGGCCTCCACCCCACGAGCTACGACGACTGGCGCCGCATCGAGGCCGCCGAGGCCACCCGCGGGGAGGGGTTCGGGCGGGCGAGCACGAAGATCGAGGCGTGGGCGGAGCTGCTCGACCTCGTCGCCCTCGACCGCCCCGGCGGGCCGCCGACCCCGGCCGACCGCGACGGCTGAGCCCCGATCACCCGCGAGGGAAGCGGCGGGAGCAGACCCCGTGAGGGGCGCCCCCGCGCCACGCACCGGCCGCCCCGTCCCGAGGCGCCGGGTATGCGACCCGTGACGTCACGGAGGAAGAGACCCATGGAGCTGTTCACCGACGTCGCGCGGCAGTACGAGGATTTCGCCGACTACGCCGCGGACTCACCCTGCTTCGCCGACTGGGCGACGCAGGTGGCCCGCGACACCGAGGTGTTGGCGTGGATCGGGAGACTGCCGCCGATCAAGCAGCAACCGAACATCGTGTTCGCCGCCGCCCGCCGGCACGGCGTCACGGCACCCGGCCCGTACGAGGGACTCCGGGAGGCGCTGCTCGCCGACGACCCGGAGGATCCCGCGGGCCTCACGGCGACGATCCTCACCCGCTCCACCCAGACCAACGAGGTCGGCCGGCTCGCCACCCTCGCACCCGTGTTCGCCCGGATCGCCGCCGAATCCGGTCGCCCACTCGCGCTGCTCGAGGCCGGGGCCAGCGCCGGGGTCTGCCTGTACCCCGATCGATACGCCTACCGCTACCTGCAGGGACCCGACCGGCGGGCCGTCACATGGACACCCACCGACGCCCCCGTCCGCACCCTCACCTGCCGGGCCCGAGGCCCGTTCCGAGTGCCCCACAGCGACCTGCCCGTGGCGTGGCGTGGCGGTCTCGACCTCGCCCCCGTCGACCCCGCCGACGCGGACGCGAGCGCCTGGCTCGAGACCCTCGTCTGGCCCGAACAGGACGCCCGCCGGGAGGCCCTGCGGACCGCCCTTCAGGTCGTGCGCGACGACCCGCCCGCTCTCCGGACCGGCGACATCCTCGACGATCTCGACGACGTCGTCGACGAGGCCTCGGGGTTCGGCGAGGTCGTCGTCTTCCACACCGCCGTCGTCGCCTACCTCGACCCCCCGGACCGAGAGCGCTTCGCGGCCGCGATGGCCGACCGCGTCGCGGCAGGCCTCTGCCGGTGGGTGAGCAACGAGGGCAAGACCGTGCTGCCCGGCATCACGGCGACGGGTCCGGACATCCCCGCCGACCACCCGACCTTCGTCCTCGGGCTCGACGGTCGGGCTCTCGCGTGGACCCACGGCCATGGTCGGTCGCTCACCTGGCTCGGCTGACCTCCGCGGTCCACGACACCGGGCGAGGCGGACCTCGGCTCGCTGCGCCCTCAGCTCGACTCGCCCGTCCTCATCTCTCCGTGATCGTCCCCGACTCGATCCGGTGCTCCCCACCGTGTTCGGCGAGAACACTCGAGGACGCACGCACTCCGGGCATGTCGACTCGACGAGACGCCCGGCTCACCGCTGTTCCGACATCTCCTCGAGCACCTCGAACGGCGACTCGACGTCACCACGCCAGGCTTCGAGTCCCTCACGGACGGCGACGACCGCGACGACGAGGGCGGCGGCGGAATCGGCCCACCACCATCCGACGGCACCGTCGAGGGCGAGGCCGACGAACACGGCCCCGGAGAGGTAGACGCAGAGGATGAGCTGCTTGGCGTCGGCCTGAACGCTCACCGACCCCAGCTCGCGCCCCGTGCGGATCTCCCACCACGCGAGGACCGGCATGACGACGATGCTCAGCGCGGTGATCGCGAGTCCGAGGGCACTGTGCCTCGGACCCTCCCCACCGAGGAGTGCCAGGACGGCGTCGACGGTCACGTACGCCGCGAGCGCGAAGAACGCGAGAGCGATCGCGCGGACGGTCGGCCGCTCCCACCGCTCGGGGTCCTCGCGGGTGAACTGCCAGGCGATCGCCGCCGCCGAGAGCACCTCGACGACGGAGTCGAGTCCGAAGCCGATGAGCGCCGCCGAGGAGGCCGCGACCCCCGCCCACATCGACACGACGGCCTCGACGACGTTGTAGGCGATCGTGAACCCGACGATGAACCGCACCCGGCGATGCAGCATGGAACGACGCCCGGACATCGAGGTCGTGCTCACGGTGTGACTCCCCTCCCGTCGCTCGATGCCGTGCACCGAGACCCTGCCAGGACGACGCGACCCTACCGGCGGCGGCCGCTCGGAGGTCCGACGGCCCGGGGTGGGCCCGGCGTCACGCCACCGCCGGTGGTGGTTGACGCATCACCCACGCCACACTATGCTTGTAGATGACGCATCACCTACCGTGAAGGAGAACCCCATGACGACCCTCACCGACCTCCAGGGCACCTACACCATCGACCCGGCGCACTCGCGGCTCGGGTTCGTCGCGCGGCACGCGATGGTCACCAAGGTCCGGGGCAGCTTCACCGAGTTCGAGGGCGCCGCGCGCACCGAGACCGGTCTCGAGAACGCCGCGATCGAACTCACCGCCCAGGTGGCGAGCATCGACACCCGCAACGCCGACCGCGACGGACACCTGCGCACCAACGACTTCTTCGACGCGGAGCGGTTCCCCACGATCGAGTTCCGCTCCACCGACGTCACCGCGGCCGACGACGACACGCTCCGCGTCACCGGTGACCTCACCCTCAAGGGCGTGACCAAGCCCGTGACGATCGACTTCGAGTACGGCGGCCAGGCCCAGGACCCGTACGGCAACGAGCGCATCGGCTTCGACGGCGCCACGACGATCGACCGCTCCGACTTCGGCATCACCTTCAATGCCGCACTCGAGACCGGCGGGGTGCTCGTGAGCGACAAGATCCGCCTCGAGTTCGAGGTCTCGGCGGTCAAGAACGCCTGAGCCCGCACCCGCACGGCCGGCCCGACGGTGCGGCCCCGGGACACGAGACGCCGCCCCCTGATCCAGGATCGGGGGGCGGCGTCTCGCTGCGTGGCGTGGGGTCAGCCCTTGTCGTCCGGGCGCAACGGGATGACGGGGGCGATCGGTGACGCCGGGGTCGTCGGGACGTGCGCGTCGAGCCAGGCACGCACGTCGCCGAGGACGACGTCGTAGTCGGGGCCGGCGATGAGGTCGTGACGCGCGCCCGTGTAGAGGCGGGTCGTCACGTCGCGCAGGCCCGCTCGCCGGTACATCGCCGCGGTGTCGCTGACCCCGGTGCCCTGGCCGCCGACGGGGTCCTGGTCCCCCGAGGCGAGGAGGACGGGCAGGTCGGCGCGGATGCGGGCGGCGTTCGACCGGTCGGTGACGCGGCCGGTGCCGGTGAGCAGATCGACGAAGAAGGCGTTGCTGCAGACGAACCCGCAACGTGGGTCCGCCACGTAGCCGTCGACCGCGTCGGGGTCGACGGAGAGCCAGTCGAAGCGGGTGCGCCCCTCGAACGGCGCGTTGAACGAGCCGAAGGTCAGGCGGTCCATGATCGTGCTGGGTCGGCGCGGGCCCAGCACCCGGGTGAGCAGCCGCGCCAGCGCGAGGCCGCCGCGGCGCTGGACCGTGCCCGGGTCGGCGGCGGTGCCGAGCAGGACGAGCCCGTCGATGGCCTCGGAATGGTCGATCGCCAGGCTGCGCGCGACGACCGACCCCATGCTGTGCCCGAGGAGCACGTAGGGGATGCCGGGATGCTCGGCCCGCGCCTGCGCCCCGACGGCGAGGGTGTCGGAGAGCAGCAGGTCCCACCCGCCGGAGTCGGCGATGTGCCCGAGCGGGGTGCCGGTGGTGTCGCCGTGGCCACGGTGGTCGTGGGAGACGGCCACCCACCCGGACGCAGCGAGGTCCCCCGCCAAGCGGTCGTAGCGGCGGCCGTGTTCGGCCATGCCGTGCAAGATGTGGACGATGCCGCGCGCCTCACCCGTGGGGGCGACCGTGCGGACGGCGATGGACGTACCGTCGGAGACGGTCAGCCGGGACTCGATCATCACGCTCCTCCCGCCACGCCCACGGCGTGGCGATGCCCTGGTTCCTCGCCCGATCATCGCACCGGGAGGACCGGGGCGCCGGGCGAGGGGTCCGGGCTCCTCCCCCGGCGCCCCGCTCGAGCACATCGGCGCCGGGCCCCGCGAGCCCCCGGCCGCATCTTGGACACGTGGACCGATGACGCCTCGCGCCGGGCATGTCACGATGTCCGACGAGGGATTGGGGGATCCAGGTGGACAGCACGACGATGCGCCCTGCCGTGGGGACGATGGCGACGGACGGCCTTCGGGCTCTGGGTGAGGACGACATCGCGGCGGGGGTACTGCCGCGACTGGCGCACGTGGTCTCGGCGCGGCCCGACCACGTCGCCGTCGACGACGGCGAGAGCTGCGTGAGCTTCCGCGAGTTGGCCTCGCGCGCCGCCCAGGTCCGCCTCGACGTCGAGGCACGACTCGGTGCGGCCACGGCTCCCGTCGGCCGCCCCGGCCCCACGACCGCCACGACCACGGCCCGCGGCACGAACGGCGCAGGCGCCACCAACGGCGCGGCTGTCACGGACAGCCCGGCCCCGGTGGCCGTCCTGGGTGCGCACGACGCGGCGAGCGTCATCGCGATCGTCGGCGTCCTCGCCACGGGTCGGCCCGTCGTCGCCCTCGACGACCGCACGCCCGTGCCCTGGCAGAAGCGCCTCCTCGCCCAGATCGGCGCACAGCTCGTCGTCACGTCCGCCGCTCGGGACGGCGCCGTCGAGACTGCGACGACGATCGTGGGCCGCGACCGCGTCGTCGCGACCGATCCCCCCGGCTCCGCCACTCCCGCCGGCCTCGCCGCTCCCGCCGCCCCCGCCACTGCCGGCGCCGGCGACATCGTCGGGGCTGTCGGCCCCGAGACGCTGTGGCGCGACCCGCCGCCCGCCGAGACGCCCGCGGTCATCGCGTTCACCTCCGGGACGACCGGCGCGTCCAAGCCGGTCGTCGGCAGCCACCGCCTGCTCGTCCGCGACGCGTGGAACTCCGCCGTCGCGACGTGCTGCTACGACGACCGCGACGTCGTCCTCCACACGCTGCCCCTGCCGTTCCACGCCGGTCTCACCACGGCGATCCACACCCTGCTCATCGGGTGCGGGATGCGGCTGGTGGACGTGCGGGCCCTCGGCGTCGCGCCGTTGCCCGGCATCGTCGCCGACAGCGGCGCCACGCTGCTCGTCACGAGCCCCGCGATCCTCCGCGGCCTCGCGGCCAGTGATCCCGACCGCGACCTTCTCGCCGGTCTCACCGGCCTCACCGTCGCCGGTGAGGCCGTGTACGGCCGCGACATCGAGGCGGCGAGGTCGATCGTCGGCCCGCACTGCGTCGTCCGAAACCGGTACGGCGCCTCGGAGGTCGGCCTCATCGCCGAACACGTCGTCGTCGACGTCCCCACCGGCCGGCTGCCCGTGGGCCGCGGCGTGGGCTGGAGCCGCGTGGACGTCGTCCGCGAGGACGGACGTTCCGCCGACGTCGGCGAGCGGGGCACGATCACGGTCACCGCCCCCGACATCGCGCTCGGCTACCTCGGCCGTCCGGGGGATCCGTCGTTCGCCGACAACGGTGACGGCACCCGCACCTTCATCACGAGCGACCTCGGCCGTCGGCTTCCCGACGGCACGATCGACCTCACCGGCCGCAGCGACGACACCCTCTCGGTGCGCGGCTACCTCGTCGACCCCGGAGAGGTCGAGGCCGTCGTCCTCACGTTGCCGGGGGTGCGGGAGTGCGTCGTGTCGGGTCATGAATCCGGCTCCGGGACGAGGCTTCTCGCGTACGTCGTCGGCGAGGCCGCGAGCGACCCCGCGGCCGTCCGCGCCCGGCTGCGTGAGCGTCTGCCCGGCTACATGGTGCCCGCGGAGGTCGTCGCGCTCTCGGCGCTGCCGCGCACCGACCGCGGCAAGATCGACCGCCGTTCGCTGCCGTTGCCGGCCTCGGGCGACCGGGGGCACGAACCCCTCTCCCACTGGGAGCAACTCGTCGCCGACGCCTGGACGACGGTCCTCGACGCCGTCGACCTTCGGCCGGACGCCGACTTCTTCGCCCTCGGCGGTGACTCCCTCGCGGCCGAGGAGCTCATGACCCGACTGCGGGACGACCTCGGGGTCGCGGGCGAGCGGGCCACGAGCCGCACGCTCGCGGAGACCCCCACGCTGCGGGAGTTCGCGGCCGCCGTCGAGCCGAGGGCCCAGCGCGGCGGGGCGGGACGGGTGCCGTTGCACGCCGCGGGGACCCGCCCCCCGTTGTTCGTCGTCGCCGGTGCCGGCGGCCTCGGCCGGACCCTCGGTTCCCTCGCGCGCCGCCTCGGCGCGGACCAGCCCGTCCATGCCCTTCAGTCGCCCTCGTTGGAGGGGCGGGCCCTCCCGGAGGTCTCGATCGCCGCGAGCGCCCGCCGCCACCTCGAGGCCGCCCGTCAGGTCACCGACGGGCCGCTGTTCCTCGCCGGGCACGGCTTCGGCGGCCTCGTCGCCCTCGAGATGGCCCGGCTCGCCGAGGAATCCGGTCAGCCGGTGCCGTTCCTCGCGCTCCTCGACACGACGCCCCCGGCGCAGATGCGTCCGGACTCCCGCTCGCGGTGGCGCCGCGCGAAGGCCGACCTCGGGTTGATCGCTGCGTCGCTGCGCGACACGACCGGTGGCGCCGAGGCCTGGCGCTGGCAGCTCAAGGCCGACGCGATGGCCGCGGAGTACGTGCCGACGGTGCGCACCGGCCGCACCCTCGTGCTCACGGCCTCCGACGGCCCGGCGCCCGCGGGACAGGAGGCGTGGTCGCAGTACCTCACCCACATGATCCACCGGCACGTGCCCGGCGGTCCGCTGACGATGCTCCGGCCTCCGCACGTCGACGCCGTCGCCTCGCACCTGCGCACCTGCCTCGACGACGCCCTCGCCGCCGACACCGGCGTCCGCGCCGGGGGGAGCGCCGTCCATGCGTAAGTCGATCGCGACGGTCTCCCTCTCCGGCTCCCTGCCCGAGAAACTCGCGGCGATCGCCGCGGCCCGCTTCGACGGCGTCGAGATCTTCGACAACGACCTCATCGCGAGCGACCTCGACCCCACCGAGGTCGCCTCCCGCTGCGCCGACCTCGGCCTGAGCATCGATCTCTTCCAGCCCCTGCGGGACATCGAGGGGCTCGAGTCGGCCGCGTTCACCCAGGCGCTCCGGCGTCTGCGGCACAAGTTCGACGTGATGGGTCGCCTCGGGACGGACATCGCCCTCGCGTGCTCGAACGTGCGCCCCGACGCCTCGGCCGACCTCGACCTCGTCGCCGAACAGCTCCACGCCGTCGGCGACCTCGCGGCCGAGTACGGCGTGCGGATCGCGTACGAAGCCCTCGCGTGGGGGCGGCACATCAACCGCGTCGGGGAGTCGTGGGAGGCCGTGCGCCGCGCCGATCACCCGAACATCGTCCTCGCCGTCGACACCTTCCACGTGCTCTCCCGTGGCGACGACGCGACCGCCCTCGCCGGGGTGCCGGGCTCGCGCATCGGCTTCCTCCAGATCGCCGACGCCCCCCGTCTCGACATGAACGTCCTCTCATGGTCGCGCCATCACCGCTGCTTCCCCGGTCAGGGCGATCTCGACGTGCCGGGTCTCGTCGGTGCCGTCGTCGACGCCGGGTACCGAGGACCGTTGTCGTTGGAGGTCTTCTCCGACGTCGTGCGGGTCGCGGACCCCCGGATGAACGCGCTCGACGGAATGCGCTCACTGCTCCACCTCGAGGAGGCCCTGCGCGCGCGCCGCGACGCCCAGGCCGCGCCCGGCCCCGCACGGGCGGTGGTGCACCTGTTCGATCCGCCCCCCGTGCCCGACCGGGTCGACGCCGAGTTCGTCGAGTTCGCCGTCGGCCCCGAGGATCACGCGGACGAGGACCCGTCGACCAGCGTGACTGCGCTTCTCGCGGGCCTCGGGTTCGCCCACGTCGCGACGCACGCCACCCGCGCCGTGCAGTGGTGGCGCAACGGCGAGGTCAACGTCTGCGTGACCACCCAACCCGTCCCCGGTCGCCCCCGGCCCCGGCCGTTCGTCAGCGCGTTGGCGCTGCGGGTCGCGGAGGTGCGGGACGTCGCCACCCGCGCCGACGCGTTGTTGTGGCCGAGCGTCGCCTACCGTCGCGGTCCCTTCACCGCCGCGCTGCCGGGGGTCGACACCCCGAGCGGACTCCACGTGTTCCTCAGCGGCCCCGAAGGCGCGGAGGACGACTGGCGCGCGGGCTATCCCGGCACACCGGAGGACCACGCCCACGGCGACTGGCTCGCCATCGACCACGTCGGCGCCACGGTGCCCGCCGCGCTGTATCCGGCCGAGCAGTCCTTCTACCGATCGGTGTTCGGCCTCGTCGGCGGAACCGAGAGCGAGTTCATGCAGCCGAGCGGTCGGCTGCA
Source organism: Mobilicoccus sp. (assembly GCF_032060985.1). Lineage (NCBI taxonomy): Bacteria > Bacillati > Actinomycetota > Actinomycetes > Micrococcales > Dermatophilaceae > Mobilicoccus > Mobilicoccus sp. Next base: position 107,698 of record NZ_DAMBGD010000011.1, on the reverse strand, counting down.
GAGTCGGCCGTTCCGGTCGGCCACCGGGGACCTGCGCGTCGTCCTCGCCGTCTCGGACGCCGCCGATCCCTCCCGCGTCGGTCAGCTCGCGTTCGCCTGTCCCGACGTCGCGGCGGTCGTCACCCGCGGCCGTGCCGCCGGGGTGGCCTTCCTCCCGATCCCGGCGAACTACTACGACGACCTGCAGGCCCGCTTCGACCTCGACGACGCGTTCGTCGCCCACCTGCGCGCCCACGACCTCATGTACGACGAGGACGAGACGGGCCACCTCATCCACGCCTACACCCAGGTGCTCAACGGCCAGTTCTACGTCGAACTGCTCCAGCGCGAGGGGCGGTACGCGGGCTTCGGCGCGCCCAACACCCACGTTCGGCTCGCGGCCCAGGCCCGCCTCTGAGCGCCGAGCCGGTCGGCCTCCGCCGCGGGTCAGCGCTCGACGCGGAGATGCTCGTCGAGGAACGCGACGACTTGGGCGGTCACCCGCGGTGAGGTGTGGAACGTCGGCCCGCCGTGCGGGGCGTCGAGGGTGACGTACCGGGCGGGGACGCCGAATCCCCGCAGGAGCCGGTACAGCCGGGCCGACTGCAGGGCGGGAACGAGACAGTCGCGAGTGCCGTGCAGGAGGAACGTCGGCGGCGAGGTCACGCCGACATAGGTCATGGGGTTGGCGCGGCGCACGATCGCGGCATCACGGCGCGACTCGGGATCGACCCCCACGAGCCGCCCCTCCGGGGACGCCGCACCCGTCTGCCCGCGGGGGCATCGGGACTCCCGACGGTCGGGGACGACCCGGGAGAGGTCGGAGACGCCGTAGTAGCTCACGACCGCCGAGACCGCGCTGCTCACGCCGGTGACGCCGAGGTCGCCCTCGAGTTCCGGATCGTGGATCACGCCGGTGTACCCGACGAGGTCGGCGAGATGACCGCCCGCCGACTCCCCGGCGACGGCGAACCGCGTGGGGTCGAGATGCAGGTCGTCCGCTCGGGCCCGGAGGTAGCGCACGGCGGCCTTGACGTCGTGGAGCTGCGCGGGGAACCGGGCGACCTGACTGAACCGGTACTCGACCGACGCGACGGCGTAGCCGTGGTGGAGGAGGACGTCGCGGAACACGTCGGTGTGCTCGCCGCTGCCCCCGCGCACGACGGCCTTGGACCCGTGGGTCCAGGCTCCACCGTGGATGAACACGACGAGGGGGCGAGGGGTCGTGCTCCCTCCCGGCACGAACACGTCGAGGCGGTGCGCGGGATCGCCGTCGGGGGCGTACGGGAGGTCGAGGCTCACGAGGGGCGGCCTGGCAGGTGCGGACGCCCGGGCCGCGGCGGCGGTGCGCTCGGGCAGCGGATCACCGGGGGCAAGGAGACCCGCCGTCGCGGTGAGGGCGGCGACCGCGGCGACCGCGGCGAGGCGGGCCGGGCGCCGCAGTCTCGGCGGGGCCATCGCCTCAGGCTACCGTCGATGCCGACGTCGGCCGTCGACCCTCCTGGTCACGCGTGGCGTCGCCGGGTCCACCCCCACCGGATCCGGGGGTGGTGCCGGCAGAGGTGTCGTGGGAGGGCTGCGGGAGGGACCCTTCGCGCCCCTCCGGCCGATCCGACCCGCCCTCCGCCTCGCCGTCGTGAGCGGCGTCGTCGTGGGTGGCGCGGGCGTGCGCGGCGCCGGGCGCCGCCTCGGGATCCGACGGCGGCAGCGGCCCGCCGGCGTCGAGCGCGTCGACCACACCGGTGATGAGCCCGGCGAGGCTCTCGGCGTAGGGGTCGCGCATCATCGTGATGTGGTCGCCCGGGGTGAGCTGCCGCGTCCACCCGCCGCACAGATGCGGACCCCAGGAGGCCCGGGCGTCCCGGTCCTCGCTGTCGGCGACGACGACGACGGCGCGGCCTCCGTACGGCGTCGTGCGGTACCACTTCGAGAGGATCCGCGACTGCTCGTGGAACCGCCAGTACTGCCCGAGGCCGGGGGTCGGGACGAGACCCGTGACGGCGAGCCCGGCGATGTCCCGCAGCCTGCGGAACAGCGTGCGGTTCGGCGGTGCGTCCGGGATGAGCGAGGGGTCGGGCGGGAAGGAGTCGAGGATGAGGAGGATCTCGACCTCCTCCCCCTCCGAGCGGAGTCGGTGGGCCATCTCGAGGGCGATGAGGCCGCCGAACGAGTGCCCGCCGAGGCGGTAGGGCCCGTGGGCCTGGATGCGCCGCAGGTCGCGGAGGTTGCGGCGGGCGATCGCGCGCACCGACCAGTCGGGGACGGCCTTGTGCTCGAGGCCGTGGGCGTGGAACGCGTACACGGGCTGGTCGGCCGGCAGGTGGCGGACGACGGGCACGAAGCCCAGGCCCAGGCCGCCACCACCGGCGACGAGGAACAGGGGGCGCCGCGTCGCGCCCGCGGCGCCCTCGTGGGGGCCGGGACGCAGGACGGTGACGATCTGCTGACGACGGTCCGGCGCACGCTTGAGGCGTCGCGCGTACTCGGCGACGGTGGGTGCCTGGACGAGCAGGGCGGAGGTGACGTCCTCGGGGTCGATGCCGAGATCGGCGACGACGGAGGCCGTGAGCTCCTCCGCGGCGAGGGAGTCGCCGCCGAGGGAGAAGAAGTCGGCGTCGCGGCCGACCTCCTCGAGGCCGAGGACCCGGGCCCACACCTGCGCGACGAGGCGTTCCCACTCCGAGCGCACCGGCGCACCGACGTCGGCGGGCGGTGCCTCGGGAAGCGCAGCCCGGTCGAGCTTGCCACGTTCGGTACGGGGCAGCGCGTCGAGGAAGACGACGGCCTCGGGCACGAGGTGGGAGGGCAAGCGGTCGCGCAGCGCCGCGCGGATGTGGGCGGCCGAGGGGCGGTCGGCGCGCGAGACGACGTAGGAGACGAGGCGGTAGCGGTCCCCGGTGTCGGTCTTCACGCCCACGGTGAGCGCCTCGGCCACGTCGGGGAGGGCGAACAGGGCGGCGTCGACCTCGCCGGGCTCGACCATGTATCCGCGGATCTTGACGGAGTGGTCGCGGCGCCCGAAGAGCCGCAGGCCGTCGTCATCGACCTCACCGACATCGCTCGTGCGGTAGGTGCGGCGGCCGTCGGGCTCGTCGGAGAACGCGAGCGCGGTGGCCTCGGGGTTGTCGAGGTATCCCTCGGCGACGACGTCGCGCGTCACCGTGACGATGCCGGCCCGCCCCGGCGGCAGCGGGGTGCCGTCCTCGGCGAGGCAGCGGATCTCGGTCTCGCCCACCGGCCGTCCGACCGGCAGCGGACCCGAGAGCGGCGGGTGGTCGGCGTCGACGACGTACTCGGCGATGAGACCGGTCTCGGAGCTGCCGTACCGGTTGCGCAGGACGCAGGTGGGCGGCAGGAGCGGACGGATCTGCTGGACGTCGCGGCCGTGGGCGGGTTCGCCCGCGATCGAGACCGTCGTGAGCGTCGCGAGCTGTGCCGGCGTGGGCCCGGACCCGATGAACGCCCGGAGGATCGCCGGGGAGGTGTGCATGATCGTCGCACCCACCTGCTCGATCCACGGCGCGAGACCGGCGATACCGCGGGCGCGGGTGTCGAACAGCCGCATCGTCGAGCCGACGAGCAGACCGGCGACGGTGACCATGAGGCCCGCGTGGAACGCCATCGGCAGGGTGTGGGCGATGACGTCGTCGGCGTCGTAGCAGTCGGTGGCGGCCGAGTTGCGCCACGCGTCGGAGACGAGCATCCGCCCGCTGTTGACGACGACCTTCGGCACACCGGTGGAGCCGGAGGTGAAGGCGAGGATCGCTCCCGCGGACGGAGACGGCGGGTCCGCGAACAGGCTCTCCCGCGCGGCGGGGACCACGGCCTCGGGTCCGAGCACCGGACGGCCGAGCTCCGCGGCGACCTCGCCGAGGTCCCCGGCGGCGAGGACGGCGCGGACGCCGACGCGGTCACACATCTGGCGAAGGCGCGGCGCGGGCGTGCGGTGGTCGAGCACGAGAAGGGGCCGCCCCGAGGCGAGGACCCCGAGGATCGCGGCCACGGCCGTGCACCGGTGGGGGTGCAGGACGGCGACCGCCTCCCCCGGCGCGGTCCGGTCGAGCACGGCCGCGCGGACCGCGGCGGCCTCGTCGGCCAACCGCCCGAACGTGTAGGCGCCGTCGGCGTCGACGACGGCCGGCTCGTCCTGGAGTGCGTCGAGGACGCGGGCGAAGCGGTCGAGGACCCCCGTGGTCGCGTCCTCGGCCGTGAGCGGTGCGAGGCGGGCAGACCTCTGTGTATGCGTCATGTTCGTTACCCCCGGATGGGAACATAACGCCGCCGACAACCCACGCGCCAGCAATGACGAATCCAAGCGGACGCCCGTCCAAGACGCCGCAGAATTCCATGTCACGAAGGTCGTTGCGGCCAAGGATGTTTCGGATATCGCCCCCTCATCTCCGCCCGCACCCCCGCGTAAGGCCCCCGCCAGAACGAGGCGAGGTCGTCGGTGACCGCGAGGGGTCGGCGGGCCGGGGACAGCAGGTGGAAGAGCACGGGGACGCGACCGCCGGCGAGGCGCGGCGTCTCGGTCGCCCCGAAGCACGACTGGAGCCGCACGGCGACGACGGGCCGCCCCTGCGGGTCGTCGACGTCGGGGTAATCGATGCGGGCGCGGGAGCCGTCGGCGACGACGAGTCTTTCCGGGGCGAGGGCGTCGAACTCGGACGCCTCGGGCCACGGGAGAAGGGCCTGCAGCGCCGACGACAGATCGAGGTCGGTGAGCCGGGTCGCGGTGAGGTCGAACCAGTCGTCGAGACGAGCGAGGAGGGCGGCGTCGGTGACAGCCGGCCACGGATCGCCGACATGGGTGTGGCAGAACGCCATCCGTCGCCGCAGGGCGGTCGCCGCGGGCGTCCAGGGCAGCGGCCCGAGCCCGTTCTCGGACAGCGCCTCACGCCAGGCCCTCGCCGTCGCCTCGGGCGAGGCACCCGTCGGGGTCACCGACAGCTCGACGGCACCGAGGGCGCGGACCCGGCGAGCCGTGATCCGTCCGCCCTCCAGCGCGCACTGCTCCTCCTCGTGGAGCAGGGGTGCGGCCGCGGCGAGCGCGGCGTCCTCGGTGAGGGGGGCCGCGGCGCGGATCACGGCACCCGTTCCCTCCGCGGCGCGGCCGCTCGCGCGGGAGACGTCCGCGATCGCGAGCCACTCCTGTCCGGCGAGGGCGCTCCCGGGCGGGAGCGCGGCACGCGTGCCCGCGGCGAGCAGGTAGGACGCGCCCCGGCGGCGCGCCACCCACTCGGGCCGGGCCAGGGCGACGACGCACCCGACGGCGGCGGCCTGCGTCGCGCCGCCGTCCGCGCGGGTCGAGTCATCCGGAGCGGGGGCCCGACCCCCGGACGTGACCGACCGGTCCGACGCGGCGGCGCCCGCCCCGCGGGAACGGACACGCGAGGGCGAGACGCCGGAGGTCCCGGTCGTCGCACCACCCGAGGTCGTCGGCACGGGGCGGCACAACCGCGCGGTCTCACGCCGCCAGCGGTCGGCGCCGCGGTGACGACCGTTCCGCAGATCGGCGAGGAGGCGGGTGAGATCGGCGCCCTCGGGGCGGTGGTCGTCGGCGAGCATCGCGACGACGTCGGCCGCGGTGGCGGCGCCGACGACCGGAGCCCCGTCGAGCAGCGCCCGCGCCCACCGCGGGTCGGCGGGGACGGCGGCGAGTCGCCGTCCGAGCTCGGTCGCGCGGCCGGCCCCGTCGAGCGCACCGAGATCGGTGAGCACCTCCACGGCGTCGGCGAGCGCGACCGCAGGGAGAGGATCGGGCAGGGCGAGCCCCTCCCCACCCGGCGCGCCCCAGACCGCAAGGGTCAGTGCCGCGGCGGTGAGATCGGAGCTCAGCACCTCCGGGGTGACGTACGCGGGCATCGAGGCCCACGTCCGCTCGTCGTAGCAGCGCACGACCAGGCCCGGCCCCTCACGCGCCGCCCGACCGGCGCGCTGCGTCGCCGCCGACCGGGAACACCGCACGGTGACGAGGCCGGTCATGCCGCGCGCGGCGTCGCGTCGGGGCTCCCGGGAGAGTCCGGCGTCGACGACGAGACCGACCCCCGGCACCGTGAGACTCGACTCGGCGACCGCCGTCGTCACGACGACCCGCGCCGGGCCCCCCGCCCGCCCGCCGGTCGTGACCCGCTCCTGCTCGGTCAGCGACAGGCCGCCGTGGAGGGAGAGGACGTCGGCCTCGGGCAGTCGCGCCGCGAGCGCGCCCGCGACCCGCTCGATCTCCCTCACCCCTGGCAGGAAGACGAGGGTGTCACGCCGCACGCCCGCGGCATCGGGTCCGTGACCGGCGAGATCGTGGGCACCCGCTGCGCTCCCGGGTGAGGCGGCGTGGCGCCGGTGGGCCTCGGCGGTGGTGTCGGTGACGTGGTCGAGGAACGCCGGGGTGAGGCCCCTCGCGTCCGCGAAGGGCCCCGGTGGGGGGACCCACCGCACCGTGAGGGGATGCAGGACTCCGTCGGCGTGGACGACCTCGGCGCCGAGGAGATCGGCGAACCGGGCGGTCTCGAGCGTCGCGGACATCGCGACGAGGGCGAGGTCCTCGCGCAGGTCGTGCACCTCGACGAGCATCCCGAGAAGGAGGTCGGTCTCGAGGCCGCGTTCGTGGACCTCGTCGAGGACGACCGCCCCGACTCCCGGCAGGTCGGGCTCGGCGAGGAGCCGCCTCAGGAGCACCCCGGGGGTGACGACCTCGACCCGTGTGCGCGGGCTCACCTCGTGGCGGCCCCGCACGGTGAGGCCGACGAGATCCCCCACGCGGGTACCGGTGAGACCGGCGAGACGTCGGGCCGCCGCCCCCGCGGCGATCCGACGAGGCTGGGTGAGAAGGACACGACCGGGGACCTCGTTCGCGACGGCCGGCGGCACGAGGGTGGTCTTGCCCGTGCCCGGCGGCGCCTCGACGAGGACCGAGCCCGACGTCAGGGCGCGAGCGAGGTCGGACAGGGCGCCGGCGAACGGCAGACCCTCACCGAGGCGCGCGAGATCGAAGGCGTCCACCACGGGCGCAAGGCTATCGAGGCATCCCTCGTCCTCTCGGGCGCACGCCGTCGGGGGCACCGCACGCGGCGCACCCGCACCGCCGACGCGCCCCGGCGACGGGTCGGCGACGGGTCGGCGACGGTCGATGTGACAACAACAGCGGAGTCGAGCCCGCCCGAGGTCAAGCCCTCGCGTCGCTCGAGCCCCTCACCTGCGCCGTGACCGGACGGGCCGGAACGTGCCCCCCATCGACTCCGCTGTTGTTGCCACATCACACCGCGCGGCCTCCCGCCCGGGCAGCCATCACCGAGGTCGCGGAAGCGGTCCCCCACCCTCGCGGGCGACGCCGGGGACGCGCTCGACGGAGATCACCGCCCGAGCCCGACGACACGTCCCGACCGCGACCCTCCGTCACCGGCGCCCCCGCCACGCGGCCCGGCCAGACGCCCCGGCGAGGCGGCCCGCGCCACCGGCGGACCCCGCCGTCGATCCACCGTGACGCAGGCACGGCGCCGACGCGTGCCCGCACGCGAAGGACCCCACGACCCGGTCCCCTGCCGGATCGTGGGGTCCTCCCCCCTGAGTCCTGTCGAACGGCACCCGGTGGCGCCGCGTCGTCAGTGCGAACGGGGCCCCCAGTCGAGTCCCCGGCGGAGCACGAGCCGCTGCCGATCGGCGGCCACGGGCAGACCCGGGCAGGCCACGGTGGGCCTGGGGGTGTCCGTGGCCGCGCCGGCGGCCTGGGTGGAGGCCTGGGTGGCGTGGTGCGTCGCGGTGTCCATCGTTCCTTCTCCAGTCTCCGCCGACCCTGGTCTCGAGGCGGCGGTGTTCTCCCCTGCGGGAGATCCCCGTGATCTCCCGTCTGCCCCCTCATCGACCGGGTGGACGCGCGTCTGAGTCGGACGTCCATCTTTTTTCGTCGTTCTCCGATGTTCGCCCGCCGACGACGCCCCGTCGCCTCAGCCCCAGATGCCGGAGCTGCCGCGCCGGTGCGACCCCAGCAGGTGGGTGTCGAGGATGCCAACGGCCTCCATGAGGGCGTACATCGTCGTGGGCCCGACGTGCGCGAACCCCCGGGCCTTGAGGGCGCGGGCGAGAGCCTCGGACTCGGGTGAGCGAGTGGGGATGTCCGCCAGGGACTGCGGTTCGGGGGTGGTGGCGGGGCGGAAACCCCACAGGAACGCGGGGAGCCCGCCGATCTCGCGGAGGTCGCGGGTCGCGGCGGCGTTGCGGATCGTCGCCTCGATCTTGCGGCGGTTGCGGATGATCCCCGGGTCTGCCAGGAGCCGCTCCACGTCGGTCTCACCGAAATGGGCGACCGCGTCGGGATCGAACCCCGCGAACGCCCGGCGGAACGCCTCGCGCTTGCGCAGGATCGTCGCCCACGACAGCCCCGACTGGAACGCCTCGAGGCTGAGGCGCTCGAACAGTCCGCGCTCGTCGCGGACCGGCATACCCCACTCGCTGTCGTAGTAGTCGCGCAGCATCGGGTCCTGCGCCGCCCACCGTGGTCGCGCCAGCCCGTCGTCGCCGACGACGAGATCTCCGTGCCCCTCGACCACGGCCTCACCTCCCATGCGAACGCCCCGGCCACCGACATCATGCCGGTGGCCGGGGCGGGACGTGGCACCGGTCGCTCACGGTGCCGGGGCGGTGGGGCTCAGCGCACCTTGCCGTAGCTGGCGCCGCGCCAGACCTTCGTGACCTGGACGGGCTTGCCGGAGCGCGGGGAGTGGATCATGCGGCCCTTGCCGAGGTAGATGCCGACGTGGTGGGCGTTGCGACCGCCGAAGAACACGAGGTCGCCCGGCGCGGGACGCGAGGTGCGCTTGGTCGCGGCGTACTGGGAACGGGCCGTGCGCGGCAGCGACTTGCCGGCCTTGTTGTAGACGTACCGGGTGTAGCCGGAGCAGTCGAAGCCGCGGGGCGTGGTGCCGCCCCAGCGGTACATCGTTCCCTTCTGGGTGTGGCTGATGAGCGCGGCACGACGGTGCGGGGCCATCTTGGCGCGCTTGCTCAGCGTGGAGAGGTGCCGGGCGTTGCGGTCCTTCTGACGCCAGCTCACCTTGGCGGACTGACGGGAGTAGACGTTCGCCTTGCGCACGGCCTGGGTGCGGGCGGCGACGAGCGAGTTGCGCGAGGGGTGCGCGGCCGAGGTGGCCTGCGCGGTGCTGACGGCGGTGGTGGGGGCGGCCTGTGCCTGAACGGGACTCACGGTGGCGAGAGCAGGCACGGCGATGGCGGCGGCGGAGGCCGCGACGAGGAAACGCTTCATGTGAGGGGAGATGTCCGGAGTCGCCTGCGGAAGGTCCGTCTGTCGGGCTGGAGGGGTCCGGTCCTCCGCGCGTGCGCTTCGCCCCGAGCCGCCGGTGGCGGCGATGTGACGGGTTCCGTTCCCGCCCTTGGCCGTCGGTCCCTTCTCGTGTGTGACCCCAGGGGTTGGGTCGACTGATTCGATGGTGGCCGACTCGAGGGCGGGATTCGGCGCGAGCGGCCACCGGCGTGCACCCGTGTACTTCGTCCAGATCACGCGGGCGTTACGGATTTATCACGTTTTATCCGGGTGATGTCCATCGTCACGGGTCATACGTCCGTCCCGTAGTCACTTTCGTCTCGCCGATTGGAATTCGCTCTGGCGGAAGGGGACTCGGGGTGGGGCAGCCACTCTCGCGCACCGTCGCCGCCATCGGGCGGACTCGCCCCGACGCCGAGACGGTGCGGGCCGACGATGGGTGAGGATGGACACTGGGCGCGACCGGTCGGGGCTCGCGGAACGACGCCAGAGGAGCGACCGGCCCGAGACACGAGAACGAGGCACATGAGCGACATCGACGAGACCCGCCGACTGCTCGCCTACCTGTCCGCCGCGGCGGTGGCCGGGGGACAGCCGGTCCACGAGGTCGAGGCCGACACCCGGCGCATCGCCCGCAGCCTAGGCCACGACAACCTCCAGATCTCCGCCTCCCCCACCGGCATCGTCCTCGCCCTCGACAGCGGCTTCCCCGCGACGTTCGAGTCGGTCAACGGGCCGCTCCGTCTCGACCAGAGCGCCGACACCGCGGCGATCCGCGCCGATGTCCTCAGCGGCGCGACAGGACCGGGTGAGGCCCTGGCGCGCCTGTCCCGCCTCCGATCGACCCCGCACCGCTACCCCCGTGGTGGCCTCGAGATCGGAATGCTCTGCGTCGCCACCGGCATCGCGCTCATCCTCCAACCCCTCTGGCCCAGTGTCGTGTTCGCGGCCCTCGCCGGCCAGGTCACCGCCCAGTTCATCCGCTTCTCGGGGCGCTGGCGGAGCCTCGCGACCCTCACCCCGTTCCTCGTCGCGTTCCTCATCGGCCTCGCCGCCTTCGCCGCCGCGCAGGCCGGCTGGCTCAGCGGCCCCCTGCGCAGCCTGCTGCCCCCCATCGCCGTCCTCCTGCCCGGCGCCCTCGTCGTCACGGGACTGTCCGAGCTCGCGGCCGGCGCGATGACCGCGGGCACGTCACGCCTCGCCTACGGATCGGCGCAACTGCTCCTCTTCGCCCTCGGGGTCGCCGGCGCGGCGTGGCTGCTGCGGGTGCCCTCCAGCGCCCTCGACAACCGCATCGTCAACGAGATCGGTCCGTGGAGCCCGATCGTCGGTCTGCTGCTGCTCACCGCGGGGATCAGCCTCATGGAGTCGGTGCCACCGCGGCTCGTGCCGTGGGTCGCGCTCATCCTCTCCCTCACCCTGTCGTTCCAGGTCCTCGGCCAATCCCTCGTCGGGTCGCCGTGGTTCGGCGCCCTTCTGGGGTCGACGGCTGCGAGCCTCGGCGCCGCCCTCGTCGAGATCTATCGCCCCGCCCTGCCCCGCCTCGTGATGTTCCTCCCGAGCTTCTGGCTGCTCGTCCCGGGATCCCTCGGTCTCGTGTCCGTGACCCAGCTCGGCCTCGAACCCTCGCTCGCCGGCGACACGATCGCCCAGTCCGCGAGCGTCGTGTGCGCCATCGCCCTGGGATTGTTCGTCGGGACCTCCGCGGCACGGGTCGTCGGGGTGACGCGCGCGCGACGTCTCGAACTCCGCGATCGGCGGCGGGCGCGCCGGTCGCGCTGAACCGCGCGATCAGGCAGCCTGACAGGGCCGACCGCCGCAGGTCACGAGGAAGGAGGCGACGTGGACACACCGCCGGAGTGGTTGGGCCGGGTACGCCCCGCCCTCGACGAGGCGCTCCCCGACTGGTTCGCCCGGTTCGTCCCCCCGCCGAACCCGCAGCGGCGCTCGGCCGTCCTCATGACGTTCGCCGAGGGCGCGCACGGCAGCGACGTCATCCTCACCGAACGCGCCTCCACGCTGCGCTCCCACGCCGCGCAGGTGAGTTTCCCCGGCGGGCATGTCGACCCGGGCGACGACGGGCCGGTCGGCGCCGCGCTGCGGGAGGCGGAGGAGGAGGTCGGCCTCGTCCCGGCCTCGGTCGAGGTCGTCGACGAACTGCCGGCGCTGTTCATGCACCCGAGCCAGAACGCCGTGACGCCCGTCCTCGCCTGGTGGCGCGAACCGCATCCCATCGGGGTCGTCGACGCGGGTGAGGTCGCGAGGGTCGTCCGGGCCGACGTCGACCACCTCCTCGACCCCGCGAACAGGTTCACGGTGCGTCTCGACACCTACTCCGGCCCGGGTTTCGAGGTCGACGGGCTCTTCGTGTGGGGATTCACCGCGACGCTGCTCAGCGAGGTGTTCAGGCTCGGCGGCATCGCCCGCCCGTGGGACGCCGGGCACGAACGTCCGCTCCCCCACCACCTCCTGCGCACCTATCTTCGCTGAGCGCCGGGGTGCCACATCTGGGGTTGGGGCGGACAACCCGAAGGGGTGGGCGCCTCGCCGATGCGCCGGAAACCCTTCCGGTGGTAGAGCCGTGCGCTGTCGGGCGTCGAGGCCTCGCAGTAGGAGGGCGTCGCGCCGGCCCGGGCCAGGGCGTGGTCGAGGAGCGCGCCGCCGACGCCGTTGCCCGGCCGAGCGGCGCCCATCGAGTAGAGATACCAGTGCCGCTCGCGTGGGTGGACCCGGTCGGTACGCCAGTCGTACAACGTCGCCGGCGCCATCCGCCACCCGAGGCGGGGCACGAGGTCGGCGAGCACCCACACCGTCTCACGGGGGGTGAACGCCACGGCCCCCGGCCCGGACCACGCCGCGACCCCGACGACCTCCCCGTCGCTGAGAGCCAGGTCGACCACGCCACGCGGCAGGTAGTGGTGTCGCAGCAGGCTCGTGAAGACGGTCCGCAACGCCCGCCGCGGATCCCTCGGCCGAGCGAGCGCCGCGACCGACACCTCGTCGGTCGAGAACGCCTGGGACAGCACCGCGGCCGCGGCACCCAGGTCCTCCGGTCGCGCCCGTCGCACCTCGATGTCACTCACACTCCCGTCATCGGCCGCCGAGCGCCGATCCTTCGGCTTCTCGGTCGATCGACACGGAACCGGGTCCTCACCAGGTGCCCCGCGCCCCAACGTCCCTCGCCGTCGCACCCGTCGCGGGTGGGGCTGTCGTGGACCGACCGACATGTCGCGGGCGGGGACGTCATGGGTCCCGCACGCCCGTGGCCCCACCGAGTACCGGTGAGGCGCCGGGAGCAGGCCTCGCGTTTCCTCGCGCACCGCGGGCGTGTCGCCGCTACCGTCGGTCCAAGGCAGGGACGGCCGAACAGATCGAGGTCGGCGGGCGCACGGTGCGGTTGAGCAGCCCCGACCGCACGTACTTCCCCGACCTCGGGCTCACCAAGCGCGACGTCCTGGGCTACTACCTCGCCGTCGGCGAGGGGATCGTCCGCGCGCTGCGCGAGCGTCCGTGCATGCTGCATCGCTACCCGAAGGGCATCGAGGGCGACAAGGTCCATCAGAAGCGGCTGCCCTCCGGGGCACCCGACTGGGTCGAGACCGTCCGCGTCCACTTCCCCCGCTTCGGGCGGACGGCCGACGAACTCTGCGTCACCGAGCTCGCGCACGTCGCGTGGGCGGTGCAGATGTCGACGATCGAGTTCCATCCGTGGAACAGCCGCCGGGCCGACGTCGAGACGCCCGACGAGTGGCGCATCGACCTCGACCCCGGCGACGACTGCGACTGGACACGGGTGCAGCGGGTCGCGCACGTGAGCCGCGAGGTCCTCGACGAGCTCGGCGCGATCGGGTACCCGAAGACCTCGGGCGGTCGCGGCCTGCACGTCTACGTGCGCCTTCGGCCCGAGCACGGCTTCACCGACGTCCGCCGCGCCGCCCTCGCCTTCGCGCGGGAGGTCGAGCGGCGCGCGCCGCAGGACGTGACGACGACGTGGTGGCGCAAGGACCGTGACCCGGCCGCCGTGTTCGTCGACTACAACCAGAACGCCCGCGACCATACGATCGCCGCGGCCTACTCGATCCGCGGCAACCCCCGGGCCACGGTGTCGGCGCCCCTCACCTGGGACGAGATCGACGAGTGCGAGCCGGACGACTTCACCGTCCTCACGATGCCCGCGCGCTTCGCCGAGCTCGGCGACCTCCACGCCGCGATCGACGACACGCCCTACGACCTGCGGCCGCTGGTGGAGTGGGCCGAGCGCGACGACGCCCCCGGCCTCCCCACCCCCGAGAAGGCAGATGGGATGGCCGCTCAGGTACCGCCGGGGCAGTAGCTGAGCGGCCATCCCATCTGCCTTCTCGGTTGTCGGCGGACCGGGCTGGGGCTCAGGGTCGGGAGGTGACCGGCGCACCCTTTCTGCCGTCGGGGCGGAGCCCGTCCGGGTGGCGATCGATGCCGCGCCCCGCGGCCCACGTCGACCCGAGGACGACGAGCGCGCCCAGGCCGGCGGCGATCGCGGCCGGGAGGGAGTGCGGGTCGGAGGCGGTTCGTCCCACCGCGATCCACGCGAGCCCCCAGGCGAGGGCGAGGGCGATCCCCCATCGGCCCGGCCCGGCACCCCCGCGCGCCCATCTCGCGAGGCCGACGCCCACGAGAGCGGCCACGGCGAGGACGGCGACCGCGAGGACGTCGGCGAGGAGTCCGGTCGGGCGCCATCCGTGGGCGCCGAGTGCCGCGGCGACGTTCGCGCAGGTCGCCACCGTCACCCACCCGAGGTAGAGGCCGAGCGTGCCGTCGGTGATCACCGCGTCGGGGGTGCCCGAGGGGGCGTGTCGCAGGAGGCGCCCGTTCGTGGCGACGAGCACGGCGAGGAGGGCGATGATCACCCCGACGCTCACGGCGATGAGGTTCACCTGGGTGACGAGCAGCCACGCCGCGTTGAGGAGCATCGAGGCCGCGACGAGCCACCCGATGGCGCGGTGCCGGGGTGAGGTCGCCTGACTCGGCAGCCATTGCCACACCGTGTACGCGAGCAGGCCGAGGTAGATCACCGACCAGATCGAGAACGCCGGGCCGGCGGGGGCGAGGTGCGTCGCCTCGGCCGAGAGCGACCCACCGGAGGACTCGGCCACCCGGGTCCCGATGACGCCCGTGCCGACGAGCGTGCCGAACACGCACGCCACCTCGGAGACCGTCACCCCCACCTGGCGGATGCGGTCGGCGGTGGTCGGTCGGTCGGCGATCACGGTGTCCTCCACAGGGGTCGGAGTTCCATCATCGCCCGGATCGCCGCCGAGCCCGACTCCACCGATGGTGATTCTCGCGCGGAGCCGTCCTGATCGGCACTCCTCGCGCTTCGATGTCACTCTCCCCGCGTCTCCTCCGCGGAGAGTGCGACGGCCGCTAGATGATCACCGCCCCGAAGAGGAACCCCAGCGCGACGGCGAAGGCGACGGCGAGCACACCCGGCACCAGGAAGGGATGGTTGAAGACCGCCTTGCCGATGCGCGTACTGCCGGTGTCGTCCATCTCGACCGCGGCGAGCAGGGTCGGGTAGGTCGGAAGGACGAACAGGGCCGACACGGCGGGGAACGCCGCCACGGCGGCGGCGGGTGCCACCCCGAGGGCGAGGGCCGTCGGCATGAGCGCCCGGGTCGTCGCCGCCTGCGAGTACAGCAACGCCGCGGCGAAGAACAGCACGACGGCGAGCAGCCACGGGTACCCGGTGAGCAGGTCGCCCGCGGCGCCCTTGATCGCGTCGGTGTGCGCCTGGACGAACGTCGTGCCCAGCCAGGCGACACCGAGCACGCAGATCGAGGCGCTCATCCCCGACTTGAACGTCGACGCCGACAGGATCTCGCTGGGAGCGACCCGCGCCCACATCACGATCACCGTGGCGATCGTCAGCATGAACGCGATGATCGCCTGGTCACGGCCCATCACCGGCTCGTCGATGAGGCCGACGCGGTCGGAGATCGCCGTCGCGTACGCCATGACGGCGAGCAGGCCCACGAGGAAGACGAGCACCGACGCCCGCGCGTGCGGCGCCAGCTCACGTTCCTGCCGACCCCGCAGCGTGACGACGCCGCGCGCGAGGCGGTCCTGATAGACCGGGTCGGCCGAGAGCGCACTGTGGGGGTTGGCCCGGTCGACGAGGGTCATCACGCCGGCGGTGAGCATGCAGGCGATGAACGTCGACGGGATCGCGACCCCGAGGAGCTGCAGGTATCCCACGCCGAGGGGTTCGAGCTGCGAGGAGAAGAACACGACGGCCGCCGAGATCGGCGAGGCGGTGATCGCGATCTGCGAGGCCACCACCGCCACCGACAACGGCCTCGAGGGCCGCATGTCGTTCTCCTTCGCGACCTCGGTGATGACCGGCATCGTCGAGAACGCCGTGTGCCCGGTGCCCGCCATGAGGGTCATGAGATAGGTGATCGCGGGCGCGAGGAACGTCAGGTGCTTGGGGTTGCGACGCAGCACCCGTTCGGCCAGATCGACGAGGTAGTCCATGCCGCCGGCCACCTGCATCGCCGCGATCGAACAGATCACGGCCATGATGATGGAGATGACGTCGAGTGGCATGTCTCCCGGACTGACGCCCAGCACGGCCAGCACCAGGACGCCGAGGCCGCCGGCGAAACCGATCGCGATACCGCCCAGGCGCGCGCCGAGGAAGATCGCCGCGAGGACGACGAGCAGGTGGACCCAGATCATCGTGCGGCCTTCGGGTCGGGCGGGACCTCGTCAGCGGCCGTCGTGAGCGTGGCGGGGTTCATGAGGTTCTCCACCGCGAGCACCCGGTCGAGCAACTCGGCGTCCATGAGGCCGCGTTCGAGGACGATGTCGCGCACGCCCCGGCCCGTGGCCGCCGCCTCCTTGCCCACGGAGTCGCCCGCCTCGTGCCCGATGTAGTCGTTGAGGTAGGTGACGATGCCGATCGAGTTCGTCACGTAGGCCAGGCAGACCGCGGGGTTGGCGGTGACGCCCTCGACGCACTTGCCCTGCAGGGTCAGGCATGCGTTGGTGAGCAGGGTGATCGACTCGAACAGTGCCTGGGCGATGACCGGTTCCATGACGTTGAGCTGCAGTTGCCCTGCCTCGGCCGCGATCCCGAGGGTGACGTCGTTCCCCATGACCTTGAAGCAGACCTGGTTGACGACCTCGGGGATCACCGGGTTGACCTTGGCGGGCATGATCGAGGAGCCGGCCTGCATCTCGGGGAGGTTGATCTCGCCGAGTCCGGCGCGCGGGCCGGAGGACAGCAGCCGCAGGTCGTTGCAGATCTTCGACAGCTTCACCGAGATGCGCTTGAGAGCGGCGTGGGTCATCACGTAGGCACCGCAGTCGCTCGTCGCCTCGATGAGGTTGGGCGCGGGGATGCACGGCCGACCACTCACCCGGGCGAGGTTGGCGACGGCGAGCGGCGCGTAACCCGCGGGCGTGTTGAGCCCGGTCCCGATCGCCGTGGCCCCGAGGTTCACCTCGAGGAGCAGGCTGCGCGCGGTCTCGAGGTGGCGCAGCTCCTCCCCCAACGTCACCCCGAAGGCCGTGAACTCCTGCCCGAGGGTCATCGGCACGGCGTCCTGCAACTGGGTACGGCCCATCTTGAGGACCGTGGCGAACTCGTCGCCCTTGCGCTGGAACGCGGCCTGCAGCCGGGTGAGCGCGACGGCCAACTCGTCGAGCATCGCATCGACGGCGAGGCGGAATCCCGAGGGGTAGGCGTCGTTGGTGGACTGGCTTCGGTTGACGTGGTCGTTGGGGTTGACCGTGTCGTAGGACCCGAGCGGCTCCCCGAGGTGTTCGAGGGCCAGGTTGGCGACGACCTCGTTCGTGTTCATGTTGAGCGACGTGCCCGCGCCGCCCTGGAAGACGTCGATGGGGAACTGGTCCATGCACCGGCCCTCGGTCAACACCTGGTCACAGGCCCACACGATGGCGTCGGCGATGGGTGCGTCGAGGACGCCGAGCGACTTGTTCGTCAGGGCCGCGGCCTTCTTGACCATGACCATCCCCCGCACCATCGCCGGGACGTCGTTGACGGTGCGACCCGAGATCGCGAAGTTCTCGATCGCCCGCACCGTGTGGACCCCGTAGTACGCGTCGGCGGGCACCGCCTTGCGGCCCAGCAGATCGGATTCCCAACGAACGTCACTCATGACAGCCTCCCTCAGCTCCCGCGAACGTCATGGCGGGCGGGGGGCGCCCACCTTCCTCAACCGTAGGCACGAACCGCGCTCGATGTAGCCGATTCGACAGAGGTGAGGACGTGCGGCGCGATCGCGGCTCCCAGAGGGCGGGTGCCCACGATCGCGGTGGCGCGGGTGACCCGCGGGAGGGTCGGGAATCGTCGTCCCGCCGCACGAGGTCACCGACCCGCCGGACGTCGCCGCGCCGCCGGCAGCGACGTCGCCGCCGCCGGCGGAGGCCGGACTCGTCGAGACACCGGGGGACCTCACACCGGCCTCGCACCCGGGGACATCGGCCGGTTCTCACGCCGAACGGCCTGACTCCCTCGCAGGAGTCAGGCCGTTCACGACACCCGTCGCGACACCCGGTGGGCGCCCGCGTGGACAGTCCCGCCGGGGTCCGCAGACCGCGGAGAGACAGGACTCCCGAGGGAGTCCGGGCCCCCGCCGGAGAGGGCCTCGACAGCCGTCCGTCAGAGGGTCGCGGTGTCGATGACGAAGCGGTAGCGCACGTCGGAGGCGACGACGCGCTCGTAGGCCTCGTTCACCTGGTCGGCCGAGATGACCTCGACCTTGGCGCCGATCCCGTGCTCGCCGCAGAAGTCGAGCATCTCCTGGGTCTCGGCGATGGAGCCGATGGCCGAGCCCGCGAGGGTCTTGCGGCCGCCGATGAGGGCGAAGGCCGGGACCTGCATCGGCTTGCTCGGGGCGCCGACCTGCACGAGGGCGCCGTCGGTGCGCAGGAGCGAGAGGTACCGGACGACGTCGAGATCCGCCGACACCGTGTTGACGATGAGGTCGAAGTGGCCGCGCAGGTCCTCGAACGTCGACTCGTCCGAGGTCGCGTAGTAGTGGTCGGCGCCGAGGGCCTCGCCGTCCTCCTTCTTCTTGAGCGACTGCGAGAGGACGCTGACCTCGGCGCCCATCGCGTGGGCGATCTGGACGGCCATGTGCCCGAGACCGCCGAGGCCGATGACGCCGACGCGCTTGCCCGGGCCGGCGTTCCAGTGACGCAGCGGCGAGTAGGTCGTGACCCCCGCGCACAGCAGCGGCGCGGCCTCGTCGAGAGGCAGGTTCTCGGGGATGTGGAGGACGTAGCGGGCGTCGGCGACGATCTGCTCGCTGTAGCCACCCGCGGTGGGCTCACCGTCGCGTCCCACGGCGTTGTACGTGCCGATCGAGCCGTTGAGGCAGTAGTTGTCGAGCCCGGCCTTGCAGTTCTCGCACTCACGGCAGGAGTCGACGAAACACCCGATGCCGGCGTGATCGCCGACCGCGAAGCTCGTGACGTTCTCGCCGACCTCCTCGATGACACCGGCGATCTCGTGCCCGACCACGATCGGGTACGAGACCGTGCCCCACTCGGAGCGGACGGTGTGGATGTCGGAGTGGCAGATGCCCGCGAACTTGATGGCGATGCGGACCTCGTCGGGACCCACGTCGCGACGCTCGATGGTGGTGCGCTCGAGGGGCCTGTCGGGGGCGACGGCGGCAATGGCCTTGACCTGCATGGTTGTTCCTTTCAGGGAGGGACGGAACGGACCGGGGACCACCTTCCTCCCGGAAACCTGTCGTGCGCAACATATCGTCACGTCTTGCGCACCGGGGAATAAGGACGCAGGGTGCGCGGCTGGACCAGCGGTCGGCGCGGGGCGAACGTGAAGGCCCCGCCGACCCACACGGGGACCGACGGGGCCCTGCGACGTCGGGGCTCTCGAGCGGCGACCGGCTCAGCCGACGCGGCGGCCTCAGCCGGCGTGCGTGTCGTCCTCGCGGATGGCCTTGCGCTCCTTGGCCTTGGCCTTGTCGGGGTCGTTGCCCGGACCACCGTCGGCCTGACCCCTGCGGACCTCGGCCTCGATGCGCTCACCGATCTCGGCATCGACGTTCTTCCAGTACCAGAACGCGCGCTCGAGCACGGGGTCGGTGACGTCCTGCAGGAGGGCACCGGCGACGGTGACGACGAACCGGTCACGGGCGGAATCGTCCATGACGTCACGGACGAGGGCTCCGGCCTGGCCGAAGTCGTCGTCGTCGGCCCGGAGGATCTGGGAGCAGCGGACCATCTCGCCGTCGGCCTCCCAGCCGGTCTCGTCGCGGGCGTCCTCGTCGGAGTACGGACGCCCCGTCGAGTTCGCGGCGTACGTCGCCTGGGCGCCGCTGTGGTGGTACCGCATGGGCCCGTCGAACGTGTAGACGTTGAGCTTCTCCATGAGCTCGGGCAGCGGCTGATTGACCGGGATCTGGTCGTGGTTGACGCCCAGGCGGGCGCGGTGGGCGTCGGCGTAGGCGAAGACGCGCGAGAGGAGCATGCGGTCGGGGCTGAAGCCGATGCCGGGAACGATGTTGCTCGGGGCGAAGCCCGCCTGGTCGATCTGCGCGAAGAAGTTCTCCGGGTTCTCGTTGAGCGTCATCCGCCCGACCGGGATGAGGGGGTAGTCCTCGTGCGGCCAGATCTTCGTGAGGTCGAAGGGGTTGTACCGGTAGGTCTTCGCGTCCTCGTACGGCATGACCTGGATCGACAGCTTCCAGCTCGGGTACTCCCCGCGATCGATGGCCTCGAAGAGGTCGCGGCGGTGGAAGTCGGCGTCCTCACCGGCGATGGCCTCGGCGTCGGGGCCGGACCAGTTCTCCACGCCCTGCTCGCTGTGGAAGTGGAACTTGACCCAGAACTGCTCACCGGAGGCGTTGACGAACGAGTACGTGTGGCTGCCGTAGCCGTTCATGAACCGCCAGCTGCGCGGCAGTCCACGGTCGCCCATGAGGTAGGTGACCTGGTGGGCCGTCTCGGGGTTCATGGTCCAGAAGTCCCACTGCATGTTCTGGTCGCGCAGGCCGCGGTCGGGCAGACGCTTCTGGCTGCGGATGAAGTGCGGGAACTTCATGGGGTCGCGCACGAAGAAGACCGGCGTGTTGTTGCCGACGAGGTCCCAGTTGCCCTCGGTCGTGTAGAACTTCAGCGAGAATCCGCGAACGTCACGCCACGTGTCGGGCGAGCCCGCCTCACCGGCGACGGTCGAGAAGCGCGCGAGCATCCGCGTCTTCGTGCCGGGCTGGAACACCGCGGCCTTGGTGTACCGGCTGATGTCCTCGGTGATCTCCAGGACACCGAACGCGCCGGAGCCCTTGGCGTGCGGCTTGCGGTCGGGGATGTTCTCGCGGTTGAAGTGCGCGAGCGTGTTCACGAGGTGGTGGTCGTGCAGGAGGATCGGCCCGTCGGGACCCAACGTGAGGCTGTGCCGGTCGCTGGGCGTGGGGGCGCCGTTGAGCAGCATCGACCCGGAGGTGTCGGCACCGTCCGTGGCGGGTGGGGTCGGTTCCGTCGAGGGCACCTGAGACGAGGTCGTGTCGGTCATCACTCGTTCCTTCCGGCGGGTTGAGGGGCTGGTCCCCCCTATCCTGCTCCGCTTCGGGCCGGGCGACCACCCCACTCCGCCGCGATCCCTCCGAACGGTTGCGAGGCGTCGTGCGACTCGCGTCGCCGAGCACGTCCGTCGCCGCCCGCCCACCCTCGGGCTCCACCCACCCCGCCCACCCCGATCGCGAGCCCGGACGCGCCCCCACGGCCCGTCGTCGGGGCAGACTGGTCTCATCGCTCCTCACTCGACACCGACCCGGGAGGACGTCGTGAACGTCATGAAGGCCGGCAACGTCATCAAGGCCAGGAACGTCGTCAAGGCCGGCAACGTCATCAGGGCCGGGAACGTCATCAAGGCCGGGACCGTCGACGTCGACCGGCGTGACCGTCAGAAGGACCGGCTGTGCGACGCCCTGGAGTCGGTCGAGCCCACGGCCCCCACCCTGTGCGAGGGGTGGGACGCCCACGACCTCGCCGTGCATCTGTGGGTTCTCAAACATGACGCGGTGTCCTGGCCGGGCGCCTTCCTGCCTCCCCTCGCGGCCGTCGCGACGCGACGCGCCCGTGACATCCGGGCCCGCTGGCGCTACGACGAGTTCGTGCGGCGCCTGCGCGCGGACGCGGGCTCGATCGCCTGCATGCCGGGCGACTCCCTCGAGGGCCACCGGCACGCGCTCGGGGAGTATTTCGTCCACACCCTCGACGTCACCCGCGCCAACGACCTCCCCGAGGCCACCCCCGACGCCGACCTGCAGGACGCCCTGTGGAAGCGGGTCCAGGTGGCCGCCCCCATGCTGCGGTGGCGCTCGACCCCCGGCCTGATCCTGCGGCGTCCGGACGGGGCGTCCGTGCGGGTGGGCCGCCCGGCATGGCGCCCGGGCCCCGTGGTCACGGGCGAACCCGGCGAACTCATGTGCTGGGTCTACGGACGCGAGCGCGCCGCCGACGTCACGGTCGTGGTCGGCTGAGCCACGCTCGAGAGGGCGGTCGCCCGACGCGGCCCGCACGGGATCACGGCACCGACGGCGGCGGCCCGCCCGCAGGCGGACGGCCCCAGCGCGGCCTCACCGCACGGCGGAGAGCCGCTCCTGTTCGGCGAAGGCCTCGGCCGTGCCGGGCACCTGGGTGCCGCGGAGCGACATGCCCTTGGTCTCGATCATGAAGAACCAGCAGATCAGACCGATGACGCAGGCCCCGATCGTGTAGTACGCGGGCCACAGCGGGTCACCGGTCCGCGTGATCAGCGCCTCGTTGACGAGGCCCGCCGTGCCGCCGAAGAGCGAGGTGGAGATGTTGTAGCCGAGGGCCAGGCCGGCGTAGCGCACGTGGGTGGGGAACATCGCCGGGAACGTCGCCGAGATCGTCGCGAGCTGCGGGGTGTAGAGCAGCCCGAGCACGGTGAAGGCGATGACCGCCCCGGCGAAGGACGTGCCCATGAGCTGGTACATCGGGTAGGCGAGCAGGATCGTGCCGACGAGGGACGCCAGCCACACGGGCTTACGACCCACACGATCGGAGAATCCACCGACGATCGGCAGCAGCATCATCATGATGAGCTGGCCGACGATCGGGACGATGAGGGCGTGCTCGGCGGAGAGGTCGATGACACTCTGCAGGTAGGTCGGGGTGTACGACAGCAACGTGTAGTTGACGACGTTGACCGCGATGACGAGACCACCGAGGACGAGCAGCGGCCGCCAGTGGTGGACGACGAGTTCCTTGAGGGTCTCCCGACCGCTCGCGGTGTTCTCGGTCTCGGCCAACTCCTGGAAGATGGGGGTGTCCTCCATCTTGGAGCGCAGGTAGAGCCCGATGAGGCCCAGCGGTCCGGCGACGAGGAACGGCACCCGCCAGCCCCAGTCGTGCATCTGCTGATCGTTGGTGAGCGCGATCATCAGCAGCATGAGCAGCGCTCCGGCGTTGAACCCGGCGAGGGTGCCCACCTCGAGGAAGCTGCCGAAGAAGCCGCGGCGCCGGTCGGGGGCGTACTCGGCCATAAACGTCGCCGCCCCGCCGTACTCGCCGCCGGTGGAGAAGCCCTGGATGATCCGGAGGGTGTAGAGCAGCACCGGCGCCCAGATGCCGATCATCGTGTAGCTGGGCAGCAGGCCGATGCAGAAGGTCGCCGACGCCATGATGATGATCGTCGTCGCCAGCACCCTCTTGCGGCCGATCCGGTCGCCGAGCGGACCCCAGAACAGTCCGCCGATGGGGCGCATGAGGAACGACACCGCGAAGCCGAGCAGAGTGAAGATCATCGCCTGGGTGGCGTGCTCGGGAAAGAGCGCCGCCGCGATGTACGTGGTTCCGTAGGCGTAGATGCCGTAGTCGAACCATTCGACGGCGTTGCCGACGGCCGAGGCCGCGATCGCGCGCCGAAGGAGCGACGGGGGGACGTCCGCCGCGGGCGGGATCGCGTGAGGCGGGGCGCTGGTCATGGACACCTCCGGGGTGGCACTCCGTTGTCGATTGTTGACAATCGGAGGCTAGTCCCCTCGGTTGCCGGTGAACAGGGGGTCGGGGCGGGTAATTCGCTCGCCCCGCCATCGTCCCCCGCACCGCCTCGTCGAGGAGGACGGATCAGGTGGCGGCGGCCAGGCGCGTCGAGACCCCCGACTCGGCCCGCTCGGCCCGCTCAGGCCTCGGCGGGCACGACGGCGAGGACCCGACGCAGCCCGTCCTCCATGTGCTCGGCGAGCAGCCGGGTGGCCTCGCCGACGTCGCCGTCGAGGAGGGCCGTCGCGATACCGGCGTGCTCGGCGACACGGGTCTCGATGTCGTCGTAGGTCGCCTGCATGCGGGTCAGGCACATGCGCACCTGCGTGAGCAGGGTCCGGTGCATGGAGATGAGCCGGGGGCTCTCGCTGAGATCGACGAGCGTGCGATGGAACTGCATGTCGAGCGCGGAGACCTCGGGCCCGTCGGGGGAACCGGCATGGGCCCGCATGACCTCGACGATCGTCATGAGCTCGGTCGCGCGGGCGTTCCGACCGGTCGCGATGAGGTGCTCGACGGCCGCACGCTCGACGGCACCGCGGGCGAGGTACATGTCACGGACGGCCGGCTCGTCGAGATCCATGACGAACAGGCCGCGGTTGCGGTGGGCGATGAGCAGCCCCTCCTGCGTGAGTCGCTGCATCGCCTCCCGCAGGGGCCCGCGGCTCACCCCGAGGCTCGCCGCGAGTGAGGTCTCCAGCAGCTGCTGGCCGGGCGCGAAGCGTCCCTCGGCCACCGCCTCACGCAACTCCTGCGCGATGAGGGCGGGGGTGGAATCCCGCACGATCGGCGACAGGGCGGGCATCGTCGCCCGGGTGCTCTTCGGCGCGATCGTCATCACCTCCTGGGTCGACCTCGTGAGTCTAGGTGGCCGCCGTGCCCGCCGTGCCCGCCGGCGTGGAGGTCGCCGGGCCGACGAGCCGCCAGGCGAGCGCGGCGTACCAGCGGGCTGCGGCGACCAGCTCGGCCACCCCGACGGATTCGTCGACCTGGTGCGCCTGATCGTTGAGCCCGCCCGGCCCCGCGACGACCGTCGGGATGCCGAGATCGCGGGCGACGAAGCCGCCGTCGCAGGCCGCGGTCCACCCACCGACGGGCGCGTCCATCCCGACCGCCGACGCGGCCGCGCGCACGGCCCGGACGAACTCGTGGTCCTCGGGCGTGCGGAAGCCCGGCATCTCCATCGTCACCGTGACCTCGACGCCGATGCCGTCCCCGGTGATCCCGGCCGCGTCGATGCGTCGACGGAGGTCCTCGGCGATCGCGTGCGGGTCCTCCTCCGGCAGGAGGCGGCGGTCGATCCACAGGTGCGCGTCGGCGGCGACGGTCGAGGTGCCGCGGCCCCCGGCGATCCGACCGACGTTCCACGTCGCCGGGCCGAGCAGCGGGTCGGCGTGCGCGGCGAGGCGGTCGTGGTCGTCCCGGACGAGCGCGAGGAGACGGCTCGCCGCGTCGATGGCGTTGCGGCCGTCGGCGGGGCGACCGGAATGGGCGGGGACGCCGGTGACCTCGATCTCGAGGTAACTGTCACCGCGGCAGCCGACGACGAGGCCGAGGTCGGTGGGTTCGGCGACGACGCAGCCGAGGTAGGCCCCGGCCAGACCGGCGCCCGTCGTGTCGGCGACGAGGTGCCGGATCCCGAGGCCGAGGTCCTCCTCGTCGACGGTGCAGGCGAGGGTGACCGGCCCGGCGAGTGTCCCCGCCCTCGCCGCCGCACCCGCCTCACGCACCGCACTCATCGCGGCGACGACCGCGGCGAGTCCGCCCTTCATGTCGGTCGCGCCCCGTCCGTGGATGCGCCCGTCGGCGAGCTCACCGCCGAACGGCTCACGGCGCCAGCCCGGCCCGGCGGGCACGACGTCGGAGTGGCCGAGGAACAACAGCCCGGGTGCGGCCGTCTTCGCCGACGGCAGCGACGTGCCCGAGGTGCCCGAGGTGTCCGACAACGGCGGGCGCAGCGTCGCGACGAGGTTGGACCTGCCCTCGGCCACCGGGGTCGTGCGCACCTCGAGACCCCGCTCACGGCAGGCCTGTTCGAGGACGGCGACGGTGGCCTCCTCGGTGCCTCCCGGGTTCTCCCCCGCCGCCCGGACGAGGGCGCGGGCGAGGGCGACGACATCCTCCTCGCGCACGAGCGCGGCGACGTCGAGTCCCGCCGCGTCGAGGTCGGTCGTCCCGCCACCGGGCCTCACCGGCGACGCCTCCGTCACCCGCGGCTCCGTCACCGCGACACCTCCGCCCGGGCCAGGTCGAGCGCCCGGGCGAGGCGGACGATGCCCTCCTCGGTGCGTTCGGGGGTGGTCGAGGCGAAGCAGAGGCGGAACGCGTCGGCGAACCGCTGCGAGGGGGAGAGCGCCGTGCCGGGGATGAAGGCGACCCCCTCGGCGAGCGCGATCTCGAAGAGGCGGCGGGTGTCGATCGCGGCGTCCTCGCCCTGGAGCGTGACCCAGAGGAAGAAGCCGCCCTCGGGGTCGGTGGTGCCCACCCGGTCGCCGAGGTGGCGCGCGATCGAGTCCCGCATCGCCTCCTTGTGGCGACGGTACTGCGCCCGTAGGCCCGCGAGGTGGGCGTCGAGCCCGCCGCGGCGGAGGAACTCGGCGACGACGTGCTGGTTGGGCACGTTGGTGCAGGTGTCCATCGCCTGTTTCGCGTTGATGAGCAGGGGGCGCAGGCGGGCGTCGGCCTGCACCCACCCGACCCGCAGGCCGGGGGCGAGGATCTTGCTGAAGGTCCGCACCGAGAAGAGCAGCGGATCATCCCCCATGAGGGCGGGGAAGCCGGGCACGTCCTCCCCGGCGAAGCGCAACAGGCCGTAGGGGTCGTCGTCGACGATGACGCTGCCCCAGCGGCGGGCGAGCTCGACGAGGCGGCGGCGGCGCTCCTCCGCGAGCGTCGTGCCGGAGGGGTTCTGGAAGTTGGGGATCGTGTAGAGGGCCTTGGGTGTGCGACCCGCCCGGGCCACGAGAGCTTCGAGCTGATCGACGTCGAGGCCGTCGGTGTCGACGGGCACCTCGAGCAGGTCGGCGCCGTAGCTGAGCGCCGTGCCCGATCCGTTCGTGTACGTCGGCGATTCGACGACGACGAGGTCGCCGGGGTCGACGAACAGCTTGAACGCGAGGTCGAGGCCCTGCATGCCGCCGCTCGTGATGACCGTGCGGTCG
Source organism: Mobilicoccus sp. (assembly GCF_032060985.1). Lineage (NCBI taxonomy): Bacteria > Bacillati > Actinomycetota > Actinomycetes > Micrococcales > Dermatophilaceae > Mobilicoccus > Mobilicoccus sp. Next base: position 81,238 of record NZ_DAMBGD010000011.1, on the reverse strand, counting down.
CCGTCGACGGGCTCGCGCGTGTGCCTCGCATACTCGACGAGCGCGTCGAGCAACCCCGGTTCGCCCTCGGTGGCGCCGTAGGTGAACGACGAGGCGTCGTACACCTCTCCCGCGATGTCGCGGAACTCCTCCCACGGCGTGGCCTCCGCGGCCGGGGCGCCCATGGCGAAACGCACGATGTCGTGGCGCTGCGCGGCGAGCAGCGAGGTCGAGGAGTCGATTACCGAGCCGACGAGCCCGTCGGCGCGCGACGCGAGCGGGAGGCGGCCCTGCGCCGGGTCGCCGGCGACGCCCTCGGTCGGCGGGTGGGCGAGGCCGGAGATGGTCGTGAGCACGGGATCCTCCTGAGCGTCGTGGGCGGTCAGCGGCGGATGAGGCCGCGGGGGAAGGAGGTGAAGGTCTCGACACCGGTCGCGGTGATGCGCACCGACTCGGAGACCTCGTAACCGAACCCGTCCATCCACATGCCGCAGATGAGGTGGAAGGTCTGGTTCTCCTCGAGGTCGTTCTCGTCCTCGCTGCGGATGCTCACGGTGCGTTCGCCCCAGTCGGGCGGGTAACCGATCCCGATGGAGTACCCGAGCCGGCTGGGCTTCTCGAGCCCGTACTCGGCGAGCTTCCAGTTCCACGCGTGGGCGAGGGCGGAGACGGCGACGCCCGGGGCCGCGGCCGAGAGCACGGCGTCGAGCCCGGCGGCGACCGCCTCCTCGAGTCGGAGGAGATCGTCGCTCGGCTGCCCGAGGGTGACGGTGCGGGCGAGGGGAACGTGGTAGCGCCGGTGGGCCCCGGCGAGCTCGACGACGACCGCGTCGCCCGGCGCGAACGTGCGGTCGGTCCAGGTCAGATGGGGGGTATCGGCGGATTCGGCGGTCGGCAGCAGCGGCACGATCGCCGGGTAGTCGCCCCAGGCGGGACCGTCGCCGAGGGCCTGCGCGGCGGCGATGCGGGCGGCGACGACGTTCTGGGCGACGCCGACCTCGATGGCCTCGATCGCGGCGTCCATCGCCGCGGTCGTCACCCGCGCCGCGGCGCGCATGAGCTGCACCTCGGCCTCGGACTTCACGAGCCGCACCCAGTTGACGAGTTCGAAGCTGTCGACGATCTTCCACTCCGGCACCCCGTGTTCGAGGGCGCGGTAACCCTTGGGCGAGGTGAAGTGCGAGTCCATCTCCATGCCGACGACGCCCCTGGAGGCGGGCACGACCTGCCAGCGGCGGCGCAACGCGAACGCGACCCAGTCGAAGGGGTGCAGGTGGGGGCGGTGGACGTACCGCTCGGGGTAGCCGATGATCTGCTCCGGCGGAAGCCACGAGGTGCGGTGGGCGCCGTTGGCGTCCATCTCTCGCGCGAAGAGCAGCAGGTCACCCTCGATCGGGACGAAGAGCATCTGCGGGGTGTAGAACGACCAGGCGTTGTAGCCGCACAGGTAGTAGATGTTCGCCGGGTCGGTGACGATGAGCGCCGCCATCCCCTGCAACTCCATGCGGGCCCGCACGCGCGCGAGCCGGGTGTCGTACTCCTCACGGGTGATGTCGAGCGTCATGCGTCCCTCCTCATCGGGTCCGTCGGATGTCTCTCCGCCGCGCGACTCGCCGCCCTGTGCCTCGGCCAGGCGGGCCTCACCCACGGGGCATCGCGAGGTACTTCGTCTCGAGGAACTCCTCGATGCCGACGCGGCCGCCCTCGCGCCCGAGGCCGGACTCCTTCACGCCGCCGAACGGCGCGGCCGGGTTGGAGACGAGGCCGGTGTTGAGGCCCAGCATGCCGACCTCGAGGCGGTCGGAGAGGCGGAAGCCGCGGTCGACGTCCTGGGTGAAGACGTACCCGACGAGTCCCCACGGGGTGTCGTTCGCGAGCCGGAGGGCCTCCTCCTCGGTGTCGAACGGGATGACCGGGGCGACCGGCCCGAAGATCTCCTCACCCATGAGGTCGGAATCGGGCGAGACGTCGGCGAGCACGGTCGGCGGGTAGAAGTACCCGGGCCCCGCGGGCACCTCGCCGCCGCAGAGCACCCGCGCGCCCCGGTCGAGAGCGTCGGTGACGAGGTCGGTGACCTTGGTGCGGGCCTTCTCCTCCACGAGCGGCCCGACCTGGGTGCCCTCGGCCATGCCGTCGCCGACGACCAGGGCCGACATCCGCTCGGCGAGGCGGCGGGAGAACTCCTCGGCCACGCCACGCTGCACGAACAGGCGGTTGGCGGCGGTGCACGCCTCCCCCATGTTGCGCATCTTCGCGACCATCGCCCCCTCGACGGCCGTGTCGAGGTCGGCGTCGTCGAAGACGAGGAACGGCGCGTTGCCCCCGAGTTCCATCGAGGACCGCATGACGTGCCGGGCCGCCTGCTCCAGGAGCCGCACGCCGACCGCGGTCGACCCGGTGAAGGAGACCTTGCGCGCGAGACCACTGTCCATCCACGGTTCGACGACCGAGCCCGCGTCGCTCGTACAGACGACGTTGAGGACACCGGCGGGCAGCCCGGCCTCGGCGAGGATCTCGACGAGGGCGAACGAGCTGAGCGGCGTGAGGTGCGCGGGCTTGAAGACCATCGTGCAGCCCGCGGCGATCGCCGGGCCGATCTTGCGGGTGCCCATCGCGAGGGGGAAGTTCCACGGCGTGACGAGCACGCACGGCCCGACCGGTTCCTTCGTCACGATGATCCGGGTCCTCCCGTCGCCGCTCGTCGTCGCGTCGCCGCCGATGCGCACGGCCTCCTCGGAGAACCACCGGAGGAACTCGGCCGCGTAGGCGACCTCGCCCTTGGCCTCGGCGAACGGCTTGCCCATCTCGGTCGTCATGATCGTCGCGAGGTCGTCCTGACGGGCCATGACGAGCTCGTAGGCGCGGCGGAGGATCTCGCTGCGCTCCCGGGGTGGCGTGCGACCCCAGCTCTCCTGCGCGCGGGCGGCGACCTCGATCGCACGGCGGGCGTCGGCTGCGCCGCCGTCGGCGATCGCGGCGATCACCTGCCCGGTGGCAGGGTTGACGACGTCGGTCGTCGCCCCGGAGGCCGCGGGCCCCCACGCGCCGTCGATGAACAGGCCGGTGGGGACGGCGGCGACGGCCGCGGGAATCGTCGGGCTGGTGGGGGTCGTCATCGCGTGTCCCTTCGTGACGTCGGGCGCCGGGCGTGGTGGATCGGTGGGGCAGGAGTGGGGGGCCGTCGCTCAGGCGGCGGCGACGACCTCGGCGACGGCGGCGGCGAACCGCTGCACGCCCGTGTCGATCTCGTCGTGGGTGACGACGAGCGCGGGGATGAGCCGGACGACGTTGCCGAGGGGGCCGCACGTGAGGGTGAGCAGCCCGTGACCCGTCGTCGCCTGCTGGACGGCGGCGGCGGTGCTGGCGTCGGCGCTGCCGTCGGGGGCGGTGAACTCGATGCCCATCATGAGGCCGTGACCGCGCACGTCGCCGATGACGGGGTGGGCGGCCTGCACCTCACGGATGCCCGCGAGCAACTGCTCGCCGCGCTGCCGGGCGTTCTCGACGAGGTTCTCCTCGCGGATGACGTCGAGGGTCGCGCACCCGGCCGCCGCGGCGACGGCGTTGCCGCCGTACGTGCCTCCTTGCGAGCCGGGCCAACCCTTGCTCATGAGCTCGGTGGAGGCGGCCATCGCGCTGATCGGGAACCCCGAGGCGAGGCCCTTGGCGGTGAGGAGCACGTCGGGGGTGATGCTCGAATGCTCGTGCCCCCAGAACCGGCCCGTGCGCCCGCAACCGGCCTGGACCTCGTCGACGACGAGGACGATCCCGTGGCGGTCCGCGCGCTCGCGCAGCCCCTCGAGGAACGCCGGCGGCGTCGGGATGTACCCGCCGTCCCCGAGCGCCGGTTCGATGAGGAAGGCCGCCGTGTCGGCGGGACTCGTGCGGGTGGCGAGCAGGTAGTCGAGCTCCCGGAGGCAGAACTCGACGGCCGTCTCGACGTCGCAGCCGTAGCGGTAGGCGTAGGGGAACGGTGCCATGTGGACCCCCGCCATGAGCGGGGAGAACCCGGCGGAGAACTTCGTGCCCGCCGTCGTCATCGTCGCGGCGGCGACGGTGCGGCCGTGGAATCCACCCTGGAAGACGACGACGTTGGGTCGTCCCGTCGCCATGCGTGACAACCGCAAGGACGCCTCGACGGCCTCGGAGCCGGAGTTCGCGTAGAACACCGAGTCCAGCCCGGCGGGCAGCACCTCGCCGAGTTTCTCGGTGAGCTCCAGCAGGGGCGGGTGCAGCACGGTCGTGTACTGGGCATGGATGACCCTGCCGACCTGCGCGCGGGCGGCCTCGACGACGCGCGGATGGCAGTGGCCGGTACTCGTCACGCCGATGCCGGTCGTGAAGTCGAGGTACTCCTCGCCGTCGGTGCCGTGGATCCAGCTGCCGCTCGCGTGGTCGACGACGACGGGGGTCGCTTGCTTCAACAACGGGCTGAGGGAGGTCATGTCCCGATCCTCGCGACCGCTTCTGCAGATTGTCAACAATCTGCGGGTATGCCTACAGTGCGAGGGTGAGCAGTGCAGATCGGACCCCCACGCCCGAGACCGCCCCCACGGCGACCGCGAGCGCCGACGATCGGCGCCGCGTCGTCATCCTCACCGCCGAGGGCACACCGGCGCCGACGAACCTTGCCACCCTGCGCGAGCTGGCCGAGGTCACGGAGACGGAGGCCGCCGGCCTCGCCGACGCCCTGCCCGGCGCCGAGGTGCTCTTCATCTGGGACTTCTTCTCGGGAGCCCTCGCCGACGCGTGGCCGGCGGCCGACTCCCTGCGCTGGGTCCACGTCGCGGCCGCGGGCGTCGACGCGATCCTCTTCGATGAGCTGAGGACCTCCGACGTCGTCGTCACCAACGCCCGCGGCGTGTTCGACGCGCCGATCGCCGAGTTCGTCGCCGCCTCCGTCCTCGCCCACGACAAGCTCCTCCACGAGAGCAAGGCACAGCAGCGCGCGGGCGCCTGGCAGCACCGGGAGCCGCGTCGCACCGCCGGGTCGCGGGCGCTCGTCGTCGGGACCGGTGGCATCGGTCGGGCCTGCGCGCGACTGCTGCGCGCGCTCGGCATGGAGGTCCGTGGCGCGGGACGCGTCGCGCGGGAGGACGACGCGGATTTCGGCACCGTGGTCGTCTCCGACGACCTGGTCGCGCACGTCGGCGACGTCGACCACCTCATCCTCGCCGCCCCGCTCACCGACCGGACGCGGGGCCTCGTCGGACGTGAGGTCCTCGCGGCCCTGCCCTCCCACGCCCATCTCGTCAACGTCGGGCGCGGGGCGCTCGTCGACGAACCGGCGCTCGTCGACGCCCTGCGCGCGGGTGCACTCGCCGCGGCGAGCCTCGACGTCTTCGCCGTCGAACCCCTCCCCGCCGACCACCCGTTCTGGTCGATGCCGACCGTCCACGTCTCGGCCCACATGTCCGGCGACGTCGTCGGCTGGCGCGACGCCCTCGCCGGGCAGTTCGCCGACAATCTCCGCCGCCACCTCGCCGGCGAGCCCCTGGCGAACCCGGTCGACAAGACCTCGGGCTACGTGCCGGGGAGCTGACTCTCCACCGTCGGCGCAGGATCGCCGCGAAGGACGCAGGCGAGGATGCGGTGAGGTGGCCGCCATCGCGACCCTCGGCTCACATCCTTGCCTTCATCCCTTGCCTGCTCGCGCGTCAGGCGAAGAGCCCCTGCCCGACGAACTCCCCCGGGGCTGCGCCGGGCGGCACGGCGAACAGGCCGGAGCCGCGGTGTTGGAGGTACTCCATCATGAGGTCGCTCTTCGCCATCCGGGTCTGCATCGGGATGTACTGCCGCGCGGGGTCGCGCACGAACGCGATGAAGAAGAGCCCGGCGTCCATCCGCCCGAGATCGTCGTTGCCGTCGGTGTAGTTGTAGCCGCGGCGCAGGATCCGCACCCCGCCGTTGCGGCTCGGGTGGGCGAGCGCCACGTGGGAGTCGGGGTGGATGAGCGGCTCGCCGCCCCGGCCGGTGAGGGTGAAGTCCGGCGCGGTGAACTCCGCCCCGCCCGACAGGGGCGCCCCGGCCGGGCGATCGCGACCGGTGATCCGCTCCTGCTCGCGCATCGAGGACCGGTCCCACGTCTCGAGGTTCATCGCGATGCGGCGGGCGACGAGATAGGAGCCGCCCGAGAGCCAGTCGGCGCGGGGGTCGTCCCCGGGCGCGACCCACAGGTGACGGTCGAGCTCGGCGGGCTCCTCGGCCTTGAGGTTGGCCGTGCCGTCCTTGAACCCGAAGAGGTTGCGGGGCGTGGCCTGGCTGGTCGAGGTCGACGACGTCCGCCCGTACCCGAGTTGGCTCCAGCGCAGGGCCGCCGTCCCGAACGCGATCCTCGCGAGGTTGCGCACGGCGTGGACCGCGACCTGAGGATCGTCGGCGCACGCCTGCACGCAGAGATCCCCGTCGCTGCGGGCCGCGTCGAGGTTGTCGGCCGGGAAGTGCGGCAGGCGCCGCAGCAGCGCCGGACGACGGGCGGCCAGACCGAATCGGTCTGCGCCCGAGGCGTCCTCGAAGAGGGTGGGCCCGAAGCCGACGGTGATCGTCAGCCGGGAGGGCGGCAGCCCCTCGGCCTCGCCGGTGTCGTTCGGCGGCGAGTCGTACGACGTCGGATCCCCGCCGACCGGACGCCCCGCGGTCATCGCCGCCGCGGCGGCCGTCCACGCGGTGAGCAGCGCGACGACGTCGTCCCGCGAGGTCGTCGTCAGGTCGAAGGCGGCGAAATGGAGTCGGTCCTGCGCCGGGGTGACGATGCCCGCCTGGTGCGCACCGTGGAACGGGTACGCCTCGGGCGGGGAGTCCGGCGTGGGCCCCGGGGGGCCCGCCTCCGGTGCGGCGGCGACGAATCCGGCGGTCCCCGCCGCGAGCCCGGCGCCGGCCAGGCCCGCGAGGAGTCCCCGCCGACTCACCCCGTCGCGAGTGCTCGCGTCCCGGCGACGACTCCCCTCGCCTGCGTCCCTCGTCATCACACCACCGCGGCGGTGAGCTTGCTCAACGGCTCGCTCAGCGCGTTGACGGCGTCGGACAGCTCCTTGACCTGCGCCTTGGTCAGCTCGTCGTAGGCGACGAACCCGTCGCCCTCGCGATGCCGGTCGAGCAGCTTCTGCAGCGAGGACATCCGCAGCTGGATCTGGGAGTCGAGCGCGGGGTCCTTCTTCTTCAGGATCGGGCGCAGCCCCTCCCAGGCGACCCGGGCACCGTCGACGTTGGCCTGGAAGTCCCACAGGTCGGTGTGGCTCCAGACCTCCTCCTCACCGGTGACCTTGCCGGTCGCGACCTCGTCGAGCAGGGACTTCGCGCCGTTGCCGATCTGGTCGGTCGTGAACGTCATCGTGCGGGTGCGGGAGTACAGCTCGTCGGTGTCCTCGACGAGCTGGTCGCCCATCGCCGCCCGCTGGGCCTTCGTCAGCGGCGTGTGGCCCGTCTTCGGCGGCCACAGGTCCTTCTCAATGACGTGCCAGCCGGTCCACGTCTGCCCCGGTTCGAGGTCGGCCTCGCGCAGGTCCATCTTGGGGTCGAGGTCACCGAAGCTCTCGGCGACCGGCTCGATCCGCTCCCAGTGGACGCGGGCCGGTGCGTAGAGCGCCCGCGCCTCCTCGTCCTTGCCCGCCTTGTAGAGCGCGACGAACTGCTCGGTCTTCTCCTTGAGCTGCTCGGTCTGATCCTTGACGTACGCGGCGTACTGGGTGTTCGCGGTGGTGACGAGTTCGGCGTCGGCGCCCGTGGCGCTCATGTCCTGACCGGAGTCGGTGACGGTGAACGGCGAGCGGATCCCCTCCCCGACCATCCCCGGCTTGCACGCGGTGACGTAGGAGCCCGGGACCGCACGCACGACGAGGTCACGGGTGAGGCCGGGGCCGATGTTCTCGACCTCGCCGACGATGCGCAGGCCGTCCTCGGCGAGCAGGTAGAACTCGTTGACCTTCGAGCCGTTGTTCGTCACCGAGAACACGAGGTTGCCCGAGGGCGCCTCGTTCGCCGAGACGCCGCACTCGCTGTCGGTGGCGACGACCTGCAGCGGGCCCCCGTTCGTCGCCGACGACGACGCGGTCGGGGAGTTGTCGGTGCACCCCGCGAGGACGGCGGAGGTGAGACCGACGACGCCGAGGCCGGCGACGAGGCGGTGGGTGCTGCGGTTCACGAACGAGCTCCTTCGGAGGCGATGGTGGTGGTGGATGCCGTGGGCGTGGTGGAGGCCCTGGGCGCGGCGTGCGCCGTGGATGGCGTGTGCGCCGAGGGCGCGACCGCGGTGTCGGTGGTCGTGATCGGGGTGGGCGCGACAGCGGGCGCCGTCGCGGGCCGCGGTGGGGCGGGGCGGCGGATCTGCCGGAGGAAGAGGGCGAAGACGGGCACGACGTAGGCGATCCACACACCGACCTCGAGCCTCGTCATCACGGGTGCGAGGTTGAGCGTGCCCTTGAGCAGTGCGGCGACCCACCCGTTGGGATCGAGGACGTGACTCACGTCGAAGGCGACGTCGTGCAACCCGGGGAGGATTCGCGCCTCCTGCAGGTCGTGGACGCCGTAGGAGAGGACGCCCGCCGCGATGAGGATGAGCAGTCCTCCCGTCCAGGCGAAGAACCGGCCGAGGTCGAGCCTGAGGACACCGCGGTGGACGAGGGTCGCAATGGCGACGGCGGTGAGGATCCCGAGGAGCCCACCGAGCAGCGGCGCGGTCGTCGAGGCGTCGTCGCGGGCGGCGGCCTGGGTCGCGGCCCACAGGAACAACGCGGTCTCGAGGCCCTCACGTCCGACCGCGAGCATCGCCATCACGACGAGCGCGCCGCGACCTCCCTGCGCGGCCCGGTCGACCGACCCCCGCAACTCCCCCGACAGGGTGCGGGCGGAACGGGCCATCCAGAAGATCATCCAGGTGACGAACCCGACGGCGACGATCGAGAGCGCGCCCCCGATCGCCTCCTGCGCCTCGAACGTCAGCCCCCTCGGGCCGAAGGTCAACACGGCGCCGAAGCCGAGGGAGATCGCGATCGCCGCCGCGACCCCCGTCCAGATGGCCGGCAACAGCCGACGTCGATCGGTCTTGACCAGGTAGGCGACGAGGATGACGACGACGAGCGACGCCTCGAGGCCCTCACGCAGGCCGATGAGGTAGTTGGCGAACACGGGCACTCGATTCGACGGGGTGGGAGGGAGGGCGGACGGCCGAACCACAGCCCGCCCATCCGCTTAGGTCGCCCTAACCAAGGGCCGCCTTACCTTACGCACACATGCCGCGCATCGTGCAAGGTGCACCCGACCCCGTCCAGCCCACATGGAGCCGGGGCCGGTAGCCTGCACGTCGATCCCCGGTCGCCGGAGGACGGCCGGGGCGGCGCACCCACGGACCGTCGCCCTCGACCGCCGCCCACCCCGAGGAGCTCCGATGCCCGCACACCGCCTGACCGTCGGTCACCTCGGCGAGATGGTGCGGTTCGCGCTCGTCGGCGGGTCGGGGTTCTTCGTCAACCTCATCGCCTTCGTCGTGATCCACAAGCTGCTCCCCGCCGACCCGCAGGACGTCCTCGTGCCGCTGTGGCCCACGGACTTCAACATCCGGTGGATCCACGCGTTCTCGTTCTTCTCGTTCGTCGTCGCCAACCTGTGGAACTTCGAACTCAACCGCGTCTGGACGTTCCGCGCGGGCGAGCGGACGAGCCGCACCCGGTTCACGCGCTTCTTCCTCGTCGGGTTGCTCGCCCAGCTCATCGGTTCGGTGATCCTCACCCTGCTGACGAACCCCTACTCGCCCCTCGTGCTCGACCCCGCGTTCTTCGACGGGTCCTCCGGTCTGCGCACGCAGAGCTACTGGGCGCAGCTCATCATGATCGTCTGCGTGACCCCGCTGTCGTTCCTGTTCAACCGGTTGTGGACCTTCGGGGACTCACGCGTGCGCTCGACCTCGGCCGTGCCCGCCGGGCGGCGGGCGGGGACGACGCGGGATGCCGCCTACGACCGCGCCGAGGACGTGGCCTGACCCTCACCACGCCGATCCCGGCGGGCCGGGGAACGGTGCGCCCGGCCACGAGGCGCGGCCGGACGCCACGTCATTCGGTCTCGCTCGCCCGCAGGGAGGTGTCGGGCAGTTCGGCGTTCGCGTCGTCGGCCCCGAGCGAACCGTCCTTCTCCGTCTCGACGTAGGTCTCGGGGTCGCGGTTCGTCGGCTCGATCCCCTCGGCCGCCGACAACGCCATGTCGCGGAGCATCTTGATCGCGAGTTCGTGCCGCAGCTCCAGGCTCGCCTGCTGACGGAAGTCGGCGAGGTCCTGCCGCTCCTCCTCCCCCATGTGCCTGCTGTTCGCGACGTTCGCGTCGACGACCGCCGTCCACCACTCCTTCGACCCGACGCTCGCCTTCTCGGCCCTGCTCACGGCGTCGCGGATGCTGTTGTGGTCGCCGATGGCGTCCTCGACCTCGTCGTCGACACCGCCGGCGTCGGCGCCGCCCGTGCCGAGGGCGAGCAGCTGGGGGTAGAAGTGCTTCTCCTCGGCGAGGGCATGGGTCTCGAGGAGGATCGCGAGTCGCCGCCAGATCGCCGCGAGCCCCTCGTGGTCGTCCCGCGGCCACTGCTCGAGGATCGCGAACTCGGTGCGCTGCTCGTCGTGCTGACGCTGGATGACGTCGCAGATGTCCATGGGTCTCCTCCTGGGGGCCGGCGCGGGGCCGGCGGTGGTCCGGTCGCTCAAGTCAGTCAGATCCGGCGCCTCCTCGCCAGTCGGCGACTCCTACGATGCGACCATGACCCCTCGGTTCCGCGGCAACCTGCTCCTGCTTCTCACCGCCGCGATCTGGGGATTCGCGTTCGTCGCGCAGCGCATGGGCGCCGACCACATGGGCGCCTACGCGTTCAACGCCTCCCGGTTCGCCCTCGGGTCGGTGTCGCTGTTGCCGGTCATCGTCGTCGTCAACCGGCTCCGTGCCAGGGGCACGCTCGCCGCCGCGCCCGGAGGAACGTCCCGCGAGCGCACGGTCGCGGCCCTGCGTCCCGCGATGATCGCCGGCAGCGTCCTGTTCGTCGCGTCCTCGTTGCAGCAGTACTCGCTCAACTGGACGACGGCGGGCAAGGCGGGCTTCATCACCGGCCTCTACATCGTGCTCGTGCCCATCCTCGGCATGTTCCTGCGGCACTCGACGACGGTGACGACCTGGCTCGGGGCGTTCCTCGCCGCCGGCGGTCTCTACGTGCTCTCCGTGCGGGAGGGGTTCACCCTCGCCCCCGGCGACGGGTTCGTCCTCGTGAGCGCGGTGTTCTGGGCGACGCACATCCTCCTCGTCGACCGGTACACGAGCCTGGACCCGCTGCGCTTCTCGGCCCTCCAGTTCGCCACGACCGCACTGCTCAGCCTCGGCGGGGCGCTGATCTTCGAGCGGCCCGAGCTCTTCGCGGGACTGCCCGACGCGCTCGCGCCGGTGTTCTACGGCGGCGCGTTGTCGGTCGGGGTCGCCTACACCCTGCAGGTCTTCGGGCAACGGGACGCCCGCCCGGCGGCGGCCGCGATCATCCTCTCCCTCGAGGCCGTGTTCGCGGCGATCGGCGGGATCCTCATCCTCGCCGAGCCGCTCACCTGGCGGGAGGCCACCGGCTTCGGACTCATGCTCGCGGGCATCCTCGTGAGCCAGTGGGCGGGGCCGGCGCCGACCTCCGGCCCCGCGGGTGCCGTCCCCGAACCGGTCGACGCCGACGGACACCCGATCCCGCCGGAGCCTCAGCCCCGGTAGGAGAACAACTCCTCGCCGCGGGCGCCGCGCACGAGCACCGCCGGCGGGGTGAGGCGGAGCTCGACGACGATCTCCTCCCCCGGCGAGCCATGGCGGGCGCGGGAGGCGTACACCAGCCGGTCGTTGGTGACCTCCCGCGTCGTCGTGACGGCGTCGACGAGCCAGGGGTGACGACGGCGCAGGCCCACGAGGCGCTGGTGGAGCTCGTACATCCACCCACCGAGACGCAACTGAGCCGGCGACTCCGGGAACACCGGACGCACCTGGTCGTCGCCGCTCCACCCCTCGGTCTTCTCCCCGGCGAAGGCGTACTCGTCGCCGTAGTAGACCGAGGGGATGCCCGCCACGGTGAACAGGATGCTCGCGGCGAGCACGGCGAGGCGCTCGTCACCGACCTTGGTCGCGATGCGGGTCGTGTCGTGATTGCCGACGAAGGTCTGCGGCACGAAGGTCTGCGTGAACTCCTCGTGGCGGGTCAGGGACCAGGCGAGTTCGTGGAAGTTCACGTCGAGCAGGCTGCTCCAGATCGCCTTCCACAGCTCGTACTGGGTGAGGGAGTCGATGGTGCTGCGCCGCACGATATCGACGTAGTCGCCGTGGATGACCTCCCCGAGGAACCAGGCCTGCGGGAAGGACTCGCGCACCCGGGGCAGGACGCGGGCCCAGAACTCCGGAGGCACGGCGTAGGCCGCGTCGAGGCGCCATCCGTCGACTCCGCGACCCAGCCAGTGGAGCATGACGTCGACGACGAGCTGCTCGACGGCAGGGGAGGAATGGTCGAGGGAGACGAGACCACCGTGGCCCTCGAACGTGTCGTACTCGGGCTCGACACCGGGGGCCCAGGCCTCCGGCCCGCCGGGCCAGGTGAGCCGGAACCAGTCCGCCTCCGGCGCCGACGGACCCTCGCCGAGGACCCGCCGGAACGCGGGGTGCTCCCGGCCCACGTGGTTGAAGACGCCGTCGAGGACGAGCCGGAGCCCGGCCTCCTTCGCGGCGGCGACGAGCGCGTCGACGTCGGCGTCGTCCCCGAGGCGCGGGTCGAGGCGGAGGTAGTCCACGGTGTCGTAGCCATGACTCGTGGAATCGAACATCGGCCCGAGGAGCAACCCCGAGCACCCCAGCTCGACCGCGTGCGGCACCCACGAGGTGAGGTGGGGCAGCCGGTGATCGACCTCCCGGGAGGTGACGTCTCGGATGGGTGCGCCGGTGAACCCGAGCGGATAGACGTGCCACCAGATCGCGTGATCGGTCCAACCGGGGCGGGATGTTCGATCCATGGAGGCAAGCATCGCAGGAGCGACCGCCCGCCGGAGCCCCGGGCACGAACCCGAGCTCGCCGGTCCCGCCCCGGGCGCACGAGCCGCGCACGTCCCGGTGTCCCGGCCACCCTCGAGCACGGGCGCGACCTGCGGGGATGACCCACCATGGGGACACCGACGAGAAGAGGACCAGATGACGCGCACCTCACACCCGGACCGAAGGAACGGCGACCACCGCGTCGACGCCCGCCGCGAGGACGACGACGGCTCCGGCCGCGGTGGCGGCGACGACGACCGTCCGTCGATCGAACGGCGTCGGGGGGATGTGAGAGCCGCTCGCCGGCCCAGCCTGTGGACGCGGATGTGGCGGCCGTTCTGGGCCGTCCCCGTCGCCGCGGTGCTCTTCGCGGCGATCGCCGGGGTCGTCGCTCCCCACGTCGAGCGCCTCATCCTCGAGCGGGTCGGCGACGTGGCGTGGTGGCTGTTCGGTGGCAGCGCGGACAGCGCGAGCGACATCCTCTCGACGATCGCGTCGGCGATGATCTCGGTGACGGGTCTCGTCTTCTCCATCACCCTCGTCGTGCTCCAGCTCGCCTCGAGTCAGTTCACGCCCCGTCTCGTCGGGGTGTTCCTCGCCAGCCGCATCGTCCAGGGCACGCTCGCGGTCTTCATGAGTTCGTTCGTCTACGCGCTCACCGTGCTGCGGTCGGTCCGCACCGAGGACGCCGCGACCGATGTCTTCGTCCCCCGGGTGTCCGTCACCCTCGCGCTGCTCCTCGTCCTCGCGAGCATGGGCGCCTTCCTCGCGTTCATCCACCACGTGACGAGTTCGATCCACGTCGGGACGATGATCTCGAGGGTCGGTGATCGGACCATGCGGGTCGTCGGCGACACCTACGCCGAGACCGACGTCCAGGGCGGTGGACCCACGTGGTCCCCCGCGCCCGGCACGCCGCGGCGCGCGATCTCCGTCGGCGATCGGCACGGCCGCGTCACCCACGTCGACCATGTCGGCCTGGCCGAGCTCGCGGCCGAGAGCGATGTCGTCGTCGTGCTCGACGTCCTCATCGGTGACTTCGTCCCCGACGGGGCCGTCATCGGTCACGTGTGGGGTCCGCTTCCCCGTGGGGGCGACGCCGACGCCGAGGGCGACGGACACGAGGGGCACCTCGAGGACGGCACGGGCAGCGAGGGCTCCCCCTACATCGCGGACACCGAGAACACCGGCCCGCACGAGGACGCCGCCCGCACCGACGACGATCCCGACGGGAGGGACGGACGCGACGACGGGGTCGACGACGGCTCCGACGACGAGGGCGACGACACCGCCGCCGAGGTCGGCGAGAAGGTCGCGAGGGCCGTGTCGCTCGGCACCGAGTCGGACCTCGACGACGTCGGCTTCGGGCTCCGCCAACTCATGGACATCGCCGAGCGGGCCCTCTCGCCGGGCATCAACGACCCGACGACCGCCATCCAGGCGATCAACGAGATGCACCGCGTCCTGCGCCTCCTCGTCCAGCGCCTCACCCCCAGCGCGTTCATCACCCACGACGGCGTGGTGAGGGTCGTCCACCGCCCCCGCACGGTCGAGGACTTCCTCCAGTTCGTCATCCCCGAGGTCGCCTTCCACGGCGCGCAGACCGCGCGGATCCCCTCGGCACTCGAGAGCGTCCTCACCGACCTCCGGGAGGTCGCCCTCCCCCGCTATCACGCCGTCATCGACCGCCTTCTCGAGGCGTTGCCGCCCGATCCGCTCAAGGAGGGCACGCCGTGAACACCCCCAACCCCAACCCCTTGGGGATGCCGCAGGTCACCGCCGAGAACGTCGTCTACGCCCTCATCGCGCTCACGATCGCCCTCGTGCTCGCCGTGGTCGTGCGGCACCTCGTCAAGGCGGTGCTGCGGTGGAGGGGCCGCGGCCCGAGTTCGGCGGAGGTGTTCGCCCGGCTCTCCTCGTGGGCGCTCGTGTTCGTCGGCATCGGCGCCGCGCTGACCGTCCTGTTCCCCAGCGTCCGACCCGTCGACATCCTCGGCGGCGTCGGCGTGGTCTCGATCGCGGCCGGTATCGCCTTCCAGACCGTCCTCGGCAACATGTTCGCGGGCATCGTCATCCTGGCCCACGACCGGTTCCGCGTGGGCGACCAGATCCAGGTCGAGGACCACCGGGGGCAGATCATGTCGATGCGCCTGTCCTCCACGACGATCCGTACGTTCGACGGTCGGTTGCTCGTCGTTCCCAACTCGGTGCTGCACTCCGAGATCGTCACGGTGCAGACCGGGTTCGAGGCAGTGCGATCCTCGGTCCCCCTCAGCCTCGACATCGAGGGGGACCCCACCGAGGCCTGCCGCGTCGCCGTCGAGGCGATGACCGGGCTCGGTGAGGTGATGGAGGACCCCGCCCCGCAGGCCCTCCTCGACGGCGTCGAGGCCGGCTCGGTGCGCCTCGAGTTGCGCTTCTGGTCCGGCGCGCGGCAGCTCGAGACTCGGGAGGCCCGACACGCCGTCATCCGGGCCGTCCTCACCGCCCTGCACGAGCACGACATCGCCCTCGGGTCCGACAGCATCACCCTCGAACCGGGCCCGGTGCTCACCGACCTCGTCCTCGACACGGCGCCCGGCGCCGCGTCGACCGGCATGACGCGCCGAGACCTCGCCGACCGCCGACGACGCGGTCGGATGTGACGATGGGGGTCATGATCGGCGCCGACGTCCTGGACGAGCTCTACGCGGCCGACCCCCCGGACTTCGTCGCCACCCGAAGTCGACTCGCCAAGGAGGCCCGCGAGGCCGGTGATCGGGAGAGCGCGGCGCGGATCGGGTCCCTGCGCAAGCCCGGGGTCGCCGCGTGGGCGGTCAACCGGCTCGTTCGCGACCGGCCCGTCGAGGTCGAGGCGCTCCTCGACGTCGGGAGGCGGATGCGCGAGGCGCAATCCCGACTCGACATGTCCCGGCTCAAGGAGCTGAGGGCCGATCGCGAGCGCGTCCTCGAGTCCTTCACCCGCGCCGCCCGGTTCGTCGCCGACTCCCACGGCCACCCCCTGAGCGTCGACGCGGCGGCCGGCGTGCGGTCGACGGCCGTCGCCGCCCTCGCCGACGAGGCCGCCGCCGACGCCGTCGCCGGTGGCATGCTCGTCCGCACCCTCGACTACGCCGGGTTCGGCGAGGTCGACGTCTCCGACGCCGTCGCCGAGCGGGTCGTGCAGGCCTCGCGCCCGGCCTCTCCCCGGGGGGAGGTCGAGCCACGGACCCACGACGACACCGACCGCGCCGACGACCCCACCGACGCCGCGCGCGGGGCGGAGGCCGCAGACACGGAGGCCGGGGAGGCGCGCAACGCGGAGGCCGAGGGCGCAGCGACATCCTCGGCGGTCCCGTCGTCGTCTTCGGCACCCTCGAGCCGAGGACCGTCGAGCCGGGCGACATCGCGGCCGGGGGCGTCGGGCCGGCAGACGTCGGACCGGAAGGTCGTGCAGGCCGAGGCGAGTCGGCGCCGACACCTCGCGCGATGCCGGGAGGAGCTCGACCGCACCGACCAGGAGCTCGCCCGGGCCTCGCTCGTCGAGGCCGAGGCACGGCGGTGCGCGGAGAAGGCGTCCCGACGGCGCGACGAACTGGCCCTCCTGCTGCAGACGGCCGAACAGGAGGCCGACGCCGCCGCCCGTGCCGCGACCGAGGCCACGGGTGAGCGTGAGGACGCCGCCCGTGCACACGCGCAGGCGCGTGCGGCCCTGGACGCGGCGGTCGCCGAGCCGTCCGTCGAGGGCACGCTCGGTGAGGCACCCGCCTCGCGCTGACGTCGGCGGCCACCCGGGCCGAGAGGGACGGTCGCCGGGCCACCGGCGCGTCACCTCGGCGCCACCGTCCGTTCGTCCGAACGGTCGTCCGGTGTCACCCCCGATCCGTAACGTCCGACCGCGAACGGGTGAATCGGGGCTACCCGCGCTCGTTTTCGCCGCACCCCCGACACCGTGAGGTCCTCATGAGCGAGCAACTCGACCGCGACGACATCGTCACCAACCCGAGCGGCAACCGGCACCTGCGCGACGTCGTCGCCGCCGACGTGTCCCGTCGCCACGTCCTGGGGGGATCGCTGGGAGTCGCCGCCGTCGCATTCCTCGCCGGCGCACCCGCCGCCCAGGCGTCGCCTCCCGCGGCCACCACGACCGACGTGGTCGCCGGCAAGGGTGGCCGTCGTCGTCCCCTCATGGGGTTCGCCGCGATCCCCGTCAGCACCGACGACGACGTCCATGTCCCCGAGGGCTACACCGCCGACGTCCTCATCCCGTGGGGGACACCGGTGCACTCCGACGGCCCGCGCTGGAAGAAGAACGCGTCGAACTCCAGCCGTGAGCAGGCCGTTCAGGTCGGCTACAACCACGACGGCCAGCACTTCTTCCCCTTCGACACCCGCGGCCGCATGAAGAGCCGGGGAGGTCGTCACGACGACCACGGCGCCGGCCTGCTCGTCCTCAACAACGAGTACACCGACCCCTCGCTCCTCACGACCGACGGCATGGAGAAGGTCACCCTCGAGAAGGTGCGCAAGCACCAGCACGCCGTCGGCGTCACGGTCATCGCCATCGAGCAGAAGAAGGACGGCGGCTGGACGCACACCGACTCCGCCTTCAACCGCCGCGTGCACGCCAACACCCCCGTGGTGTTCTCCGGTCCGGCGGCACGCGACCCCCGCCTCCAGGCGAAGACGCCCTCTCGAGGGACGATGGCCAACTGCGCGATGGGCGACACCCCGTGGGGCACGTACGTCACGTGCGAGGAGAACTGGGCCGACTACTTCGGCTCCGCCGACACCGCCCACACGCCCACCGAGGAGAAGAAGCGGTACGGCATCGAGCCCGGTGCCTCGTTCTACTCGTGGGAGAAGGCCGACGCCCGCTTCGACACCGACAAGGACCCCAACGAGCAGTACCGCTGGGGATGGTGCGTCGAGATCGACCCGTTCGACCCCGACCACACCCCCGTCAAGCGCACCGCGCTCGGTCGCGTCAAGCACGAGAACGCCCACTTCTCCACGAGCCGTGGCCGTGTCGTCGCCTACACCGGCGACGACCAGAACGGCGAGTACATCTACAAGTTCGTGAGCCGTCGGCCGTGGCGCGTCGCCCGCGGCATGGGCCGCTCGCCCCTCGACGAGGGCACGCTCTACGTCGCGAAGTTCCACGAGGACGGCACCGGCACGTGGCTGCCCCTCGTGTTCGGCCAGGGTCCGCTCACCGAGAAGAACGGCTGGAAGGACCAGGGTGACGTCCTCGTCCGCACCCGCCGCGCCGCCGACGCCGTCGGGGCCACCCCCATGGACCGCCCCGAGTGGATCAAGGAGAACCCCCTCACCGGTCAGCTGTACGTCACCCTGACGAACGGCACCTCCGGCCCCACCCCGGCCAACCCGCGCGAGAAGAACGTCTACGGCCACATCCTCCGGTGGACCGAACGGCACGATGACAAGACCGGCACGGAGTTCGACTGGGACATCTTCGTTCTCGCGGGCGACCCGACGAAGGACCCCGCCGTCGACATCAACGGCGACGCGTTCGGCTCCCCCGACGGTCTCTACTTCGACCCCGAGGGCCGGCTGTGGATCGCCACGGACGTCTCCAACAGCAAGCAGCTGCTCAAGGAGTACGAGAACCTCGGCAACAACGCGATGCTCTGCGCCGACCCCCGCACCCGCGAGATCCGCCGGTTCCTCACCGGCCCCAAGGGCGCCGAGATCACCGGCATCACCGGCACCGCCGACCGCCGCAACCTGTTCGTCAACATCCAGCACCCCGGCGAGGCGACCAAGGCGATCGGTGAGCCCACCCCGGCCGCGCCGCAGGCCGTGTCCTCCTGGCCCGACCACGACCCGGCCGGTCGTCCCCGTTCGGCCACGGTCGTCATCCGGCGCAAGGACGGCGGCATCGTCGGCACCTGACCCGACCGACCACCCCCACCACCCCGCCCTCCGGTCCGGCAGGAAACCCCGATGACGTCATCCGGTCTCGGGTCCGCCGGTCGGGGGGTGGGGGAGGCGGGTGCGGATGACGGGGTCCCCGGGTCAGGATCCCCGGTTCAGGCGTGGGCGGCGGCGAGGCGGCGGAAGCCCTCGTCCAGGCTCACGCGGGGGGTCCAGCCGAGGGCCTCGCGGGTGCGGCGCTGGTCGAACCAGTGCGCGGTCGTGAGTTGCTCGACGAGGAAGCGCGTGAGGGGTGGGTCGGCCCCGTCGACGGTGCCGATCCGCTCCCGCACCGCGGTCACCGCGTCGACGGCGCTACCGGCGACGTAGGCGAGGCGCGTCGGGATGCGCGTGGGTGCGGGGTCGGCGCCGCCGGCGCGGGCCCAGGCGGCGAAGACCTCCGACACCGGCCGGGGCTCGCCGTTCGTCACGACGAAGGACTCCCCCCGCACGTCCGTGCACCGATCGACAGCGGCGACGAACGCGTCCACGGCGTTGTCGACGTAGGTGGTGTCGACGAGAGCGGCGCCCGAGCCGATGACCGGCAACCGCCCCTCCTGCGCCCGCCGGATGACGCGGGCGACGAGCTGGGTGTCCCCGGGCCCCCACACGAGGTGCGGACGCACGGCGCAGACCGCCGGGCCCACCCCGTCACGGGCGTTGCGGGCGTCGGCGGCGAGGGCGATGCGTTCGGAGAGGGCCTTGCTGCGGGCGTAGTCGCCGCGGGCCCGCTCGGGGTCGGCGGGGCCGGCGCCCTCGCCGACGATCGAGTCACCCGCGTGCGCGACCGACGGGCTGGAGGTGTGGACGAAGCGCGGCACGTCGTGGCGCCGCGCCGCGTCGAGGATCGTGCGGGTGCCGACGACGTTGACGCGGACGTAGTCCTCCCAGCGGCCGAGGACGTTGACCTTGGCGGCGAGGTGGACGACGGCGTCCTGGCCGGCCGTGGCGCGGGAGAGCACCTCGGGGTCGACGAGGTCTCCGAGGACCTCCCGGAGGCCGAGGTCGGTGAGGCCGCTCGGGCGGCGCTGCAACACCGTGACGTCGTCGCCGCGAGCGGCGAGCGCGCGGGCCACGCCGCCGCCGAGCATGCCCGAGGCGCCGGTGACGAGGACCTTCATCGCTCGATCCTTCCGCTGAGGATCTCGGCGGCCCAGTCGGCGAGCTCGGCGCGGTCGATCTTGCTCTGGTGGCGGATGTCGACGGGCATCGAGGTCCGCACGAGCACGGCCGCGACCGGGAGGTCCGTCGACTCGCGCACGGCCGAGGCGAGGTCGTCGTCGGCGAGGACCCGGGGTGCGCTGCGGGCCGCGGCGACGTGGCTCGCGAGGGATCGCAACGCACCGAGCCGGAGGACGCCGCCGGGACCCGTCGCCCCGGCGGTTGCGCCGGCGGTCACCCCGTCCGCGGACTCCTCGCCGCCGGTCGCCTCACCCTCGAGCGTGACGACGACGACGATCTGCTGGACGCCCACGGGACCGACACCGACGACGGCGGCCGAGGCCACCTGCGGCAGCGCCTCGACGCGCTGTTCGAGCCCGACCGGGGTGACCGGACCCTGCGGGGTGTGGACGACGTGGACGCGGCGCCCCTCCACCCACAGGCGTCCGTCGGCGTCGAGGTGCCCGACGTCGCCCGTGCGGTGCCACCCGAGCGGGTGACGCTCGGCGGCGTGGGTCGTCGCCCACAGCTGGTCGTAGCGGTCGAGCATGTGCGGGGCACGCACGCAGATCTCTCCGACGACCCCCGCGTCGCTCGTCAGCGGTCCATCCTCGCCGTCGTGGTCGGCCGGGAGCGGCGCGACGGCGAGGGAGACCCCGACGATCGGGCGGCCCACGCACACGCCCTCGTCGGGGCCCGTGAGCGACTCGATCTCCTCGAGGGTGATGTCGGAGACCGGGAGGCACTCGCTCATGCCGTACGGCGTGTGCATCTCCGCGCGGGGCATGAGGTCGTCGCGGAGCGCCCGCAGGAGGGAGGCCGGCACCGGGGCGCCGGCGGACATGAGGACCTCGATGCGTCCGAGCGCCTCGCGCTGGGCCGAGGTGACGTCGCCACCGTTGCGGAGCACGTTGCGCAGCGCGGCGGGTGAGGCGAACACCGTCGTGGCCTCGGCGATGCGGACCGCGTCGGCGAGGGCGGCGGCGGTGAGGGTCGCCGGCGCCGTCACCTTCATGTCGGGCGCGATGCCGGCGACGCCGAGCGCCGGGCCGTAGAGGGCGAACGGCGCGAACGCCGCGACGAGGCGGCCCCCGGGGCGCAGCCCGTAGATGTGCCCGAAGCCCCCCACCTGGGCCCGGATCTGGTCGACGGTGTAGACGACGCCCTTGCTCGGGCCGGTCGCGCCGGAGGTGTAGAGCACGGCGGCGTCGGAGTCCCCCGTGAGCACCTCGGGCATGACGGCCCCGGCGGCCTGCAGGGCACGCCCGCGCTCGCGGAGTTCGCCCATCGAGGAGTCGACGGACAGGGCGCATCGGACGCCGGTCGAGACGTCACCGGCGACGATCCGGCGACCGGGGACGCGCATGAGCGGCAGGGCAGGCAGTGCCTTGGGCATCGCGACGACGTGGTCGGTGCCGGCGCCGCGCAGGGCGCGCCCCATGCCGCCGATCCCGAGTCCGGCGTCGGCGACGACGATGACCGCGCCCGCACGCCAGCAGGCGTAGACGGCGGTGGACAGGTCGATCCCGGGCTCGACGAGAAGGCCGACCCGGTCACCGGGGCGCACCCCGGCGTCGCGGAGGCCGAGCGCGACGTGCTCGACGGCCTCCTCGAGCTCGCCGAAGGTCACCGACGACGTCGTCTCCCCGTCGTGGATCTCGGCGACGCACAACGCGCCGGGCTTCTCCCGGGCCATGCGGGTGAGTCCGGCCCAGGGCCGGACCGAGGTGCCCACGGCGAGGTCACTGCCGGTCGGCCGGGGCGCGGCGGCGGGGTCGTCGGCATGCGGGACCTCGCCGTCCACCCGAGCGGTGATCCACGTGGCGATGTCGGCGGCGGCCCGCGGGGCGTCCTCGACGACGAGGTGGGACGCGCCCTCGTAGCGGTGGACGTCGGCGTGCGGGAGGCGACGCCGCAGGTCACGAAGGTGCTCCTCGGAGAACACCGGGTCCTTGGGTCCGCGCAGGAGCAGCGCCGGCACGGGGTCGACCTCCTGCCCGAGTGCCACGAGACCGGCGGCGAGACCCGCCATCGTCGCGCGGGTGGGGTCGCCCTCCTCGGTGGGGATGTCGGCGACGAACTGGCCGACGAACTCCCGCTCGGCGCGGGAGCCGTACGGCGCCGCATAGGCGTCACGCACCCGCCGCGGCGGGCGGGGGCTGCTGATCGCCGTCGTGCCGCGCACGAACGCCGGGGTGTCGACCGTTCCCGCGCGCAGCGTCGGCGCGGTGATCGCGAAGCGCAGGGCGAGGGGCAGCCCCTCGTCGAAGTCGTGCCAGACCGTCGTGTTCGCGAGGACGAGGCCTGCGAGCTGCGCACGGTGTTCGAGGGCCCAGCCGGTCGCGACCATGCCGCCCCAGTCGTGGCCGGCGGCGACCACCCGGGGCCCGAGGTCGAGGACCTCGGTGAGTCCGGCGAGATCGGTGATGCGCTGCTGCAGGGTCCGCGGCGAGGACAGCGACCCCCGCGGATGGTCGGAGAACCCCATGCCGAGCTGGTCGACGGCGACGACGCGCCACCCGGCGGGCGGTTCGGCGAGGAGGCGTCGCCACAGGTAGGACCACGTGGGGTTGCCGTGGACGCAGAGCAGCACGCCGTGGACGTCGGAGGCGTCGCGGTCGGCGTGCGTGTCGAGCAGGTGCCAGGTGCGCTCGACGCCGTCGGCGTCGACGGCGTCGACGAGCCGTGACCAGGCGGCGTCGAGCCCGGGGAAGGAGACGAGACGCTCCCGGAGGGCGCGGGCCCGATCGACGTCGGTCGCGATCACCAGGCGACCTCGGTGAAGGAGGTGTTGAGGCCGGAGCCGATGCCCATGAGCAGGACCCGGTCGCCCTTCGCGATCGAGTCCTGGGTCATCCCGAGGGTGAACGGCAGGGCGACCGGCCCGATGTTGCCGTAGCTGTCGATCGTGAGGGGGAACCGCTCCATCGGCAGATCGAGGGTCTTGCACAACCCCGCGATGTGCGTCGTGGAGGTCTGATGGGCGACGTACCAGTCCATGTCGTCCCAGTCCCACTCCTGCTTGGCGTCGTTCCACGCGTCGGTGGCGAGGGAGAGCCCCTCGACGAAGAGCGCCCGGCTGTCGGTGCGCATCCCGTCCATGCCACCGATGCACAACTCGTGGTGCTCGGTGCCGGCGCGGGTGATACCGCCGATGACGCGGTGCCCCTCGGGGTGGGCGTCGGTGCGGCCGAGGACGAGCCCGACCGCCCCGCTGCCGAGCGTCATCGTCGCGAAGGCGTCCTTGACGTCCTGCTTGGTGGCGCCGCCCGCACAGAGCCGCTCGATGGAGGATTCCTGCATCTGCCGCGCCCCCTCGGAGGCGACGATGAGCGCGTAGTCGATCTGTCCCGCGTCGATCATCGTGCCGACGAGTTGGAGGCTGTTGACGACCCCGAGGCAGGCGTTGGTGACGTCGAAGGCGACGCACGAGCGGGGCAACCCCAACTCGGCGTGCACCTTGGCGGAGATGCCCGGCTCGAGGTGGGGACGCGTGACGGAGGCGTTGATGCACACCCCGATGCGCGAGGCGTCGACGCCCGCGGCGGCGAGCGCCTTGGCGCCGGCCTCGACCGCGGCGTCGGTGTAGTCCTCGTCCTTGCCGAACCAGCGGCGGGCCTTGACGCCGGCCAGTCGTTCGATCTGCCCGGCGAGCATGCCCGTCGAGTCGTACACCGGCCGAAGCATCTCGTCCAGCTGATCCGAGGTGACCACCTCGGGTGCTTCGACCGTGCTCACCGACAGGATGGAGACGTTGGTGAGGCGGTACGACGCGTTCTCGCTCATGAAGGTTCCTTTCGAAGGACACCGGCGTCGGGCCGAAAGTCGCACGATCTTACCCACCGGCATCGCACACCCTCCCACGACGATCACGGCCTCGGCACATGGAGTCGCGCTCGTCGTCGGCGACGACGGAAGGGTGCCGCCATCCCCGTGGGAGGACGGGGACGGCGGCACCCGCGGAGAACGCCGAGTTCAGCAGCAGGTCAGCGGTCGGTCAAGGACTGGTCGCGGGCCGGTCAGGAGAGGGCCGGCGGCTGCTCCGGAGACGGTCGGGAGACCGGTCGGCGGTCGGGCGTCTCGCCCTTGCCCGCGGCGGTGTCTCCGACAGCGGAATCCCGGACCGCAGAATCCCCGGCGGCCGTCTCCCCGAGGGCGGTGCTCCCGGAGGTACGGACGACGTCGAACTCGTCCCCCTCGGCGAGTTCGAGGGCGAGCTCACGACGGAACGCCGCCCGCTCCAGTCGCAGGGTGCGGCGGTGCTCCTCGTGAAGGGAACGCGTGAGCGAGACGCACATCGCGATCATGATGAGCGAGAACGGCGCCGCGACGAGGATCGCCATCGTCTGCAACGCCCCCAGACCGTCGGTGAGGGCTCCCTCCCGGGCTCCGACCCACAGCAGCACCGCGGCGACGGCGCCCTGCAGCACACCCCAGAACACGCGGATGCCCACGTGGGGTGCGGGGTCGCCACCGGCGCTGAGCATCGAGACGACGAACGAGCCGGAGTCCGAACTCGTCACGAAGAACACGGTGAGCAGGAGGAGGAACAACCCGATGAGGACGGGTGCGCCGGGCAGTTCACGGAGCATCTGGAACAACGCCCCCTCGGTGGACACGCTGCCGTCGGCGGCGATGAGGCCACCCCCGGTGAGCTGCTGGTAGATCGCCGTGCCACCGAGGACGGAGAACCAGAAGAAGGTGAGCAGCGTCGGCACGAGCAGCACGCCGAGGACGAACTCGCGCACGGTCCGGCCGCGGGAGATGCGGGCGATGAAGATGCCGACGAAGGGCGACCAGCTGATCCACCAGCCCCAGTA
Source organism: Mobilicoccus sp. (assembly GCF_032060985.1). Taxonomy (NCBI): domain Bacteria; kingdom Bacillati; phylum Actinomycetota; class Actinomycetes; order Micrococcales; family Dermatophilaceae; genus Mobilicoccus; species Mobilicoccus sp. The sequence continues at coordinate 56,351 of NZ_DAMBGD010000011.1, read as the reverse complement.
GTACGTCGTCCAGGCCCCGAGCCACGTCTCGCCCGGCTCGCCGCGGAACGGCAGGGTGCGGAAGCTCAGGTCGAGGAACCGGGAGAGGTAGGTACCGAGGTTCTGCACCGACTCGCGCAGGATGAACAGCGTCGGCCCGAGGACGAGGATCGCGACCATGAGGACGCCGGCGAGGACGAGGTTGCCGGTGGAGAGCCACTTGATGCCGACGTCGAGGCCGCTGACGACCGAGAGCAGCGCGAGCGCGCTGATGACCGCGGTGAGGACGAGGATGATGCCGATGCCGGCCTCGCCGATGATGCCGATGTCGGTGAGCCCCGCCGCGAGCTGGACGACGCCGAAGCCGAGCGAGGTGGCGACACCGAACAGGGTCCCGACGACCGCGACGACGTCGACGAGGTCACCGAGACGCCCGCGCATGCGGTCTCCGAACACGGGGGCCAGGGCCCACCGGATCGAGACCGGGTAACCGCGGCGATGCACGGCGTAGGCCACGGCGAGGCCGACGACGGCGTAGATCGCCCAGGCGTGCAGACCCCAGTGGAGGTAGGTCGTCGCCATCGCGTTCTGCGCAGCGGCGGCGGGATCGACGTCGAGACCCGGCTCCCCCGGCGCGGGGTGCGCGACGTGGTTGAGCGGCTCGGCGACGCCCCAGAACACGAGACCGATGCCCATGCCGGCCGCGAAGAGCATCGCGAACCACGGCAACACCCGGTAGGCGGGGGGTTCGTCGTCGTTCCCCAGGGTGATGTCGCCGTACCGGGACAGCCCGCAGTACAGGCTGAACGCGACGAACCCGGCGACGAGCAGCACGTAGTACCACCCGATGCTGTTGACGACGGCCGTGTTGATCCCCTGCAGGAACGCGTTGAAGGGGCCCGGCAGCAGCGCCGCGACCAGGACGAACACGACGATGATGGCCCCCGAGGGGCCGAGGACGGGCCAGTAGGCGCCGGAGCCCCGACGTTCGGAGGCAGCCTCGGCCGGGGCGCTCGAGGCGTCGGGGGCGTGGTCCAGCGGTGACGACGTGGGCGGTGAGCCCTGAGACGATGACGGATTGTTCGAGGTCATGATTCTTTCCTCAGCGACGTGGTCGAAACGAGCGTCGGTTGCTCCAGCTCGCAGGTGAGGCCCACGACCGCGGGCGCGAACGCCTCCGCGGGCGGGCGGCCGGGGGAGGACCGGCACCGTGACGACACACGACGAGCCCTGGCCCCCGAGAGACTGGAGCCAGGTTACGGAACGGACGTCCTGGTCGGGGAACGCGGGTGTGGTGCCGAGCGAACGCGGACCCCGCTCCCCTAGGCTGGAGGAACCCGGCCGCGACCGGCGCGGCCCCCTTCGGCGAGGACCTCACATGCCCACCGATGTCGCCTCCCTCACTCGGGAGGAATGCTGGGAACTGTTGAAGCGCGAGGAGTTCGGACGCCTCGCCTACACCCTCGACGGTGAGGCCGCCATCGTGCCCATCAACTACGCCGTCGACGACGGCCGCCTCGTCTTCCGCACGGCCCAGGGCAGCAAACTGTCCGCAGTCCTGCGCGGCGGCACCGTCGCGTTCGAGATCGACGACATCGGCTCCGAGTGGGCCTCGAGCGTCATCGTGCGCGGCTCCGCCGCCGAGCTCCCCGAGGAGGAGGCGCGCTGGGCCGACCAGCTGCGCCTGCGCCCGTGGATCCGCTCCGAGAAGCAGCACGTCGTCGCCATCACCCCGAGCGAGATGTCCGGTCTGCGGTTCCGCATGCACCGCCCCTGGATGTCGATCTACCCACAGGACTGACTCCCCCGGATCGTCGAGGACGTCCCCGAGCGCGCCCCCACGACGCTCGGGGATATCCACAACCCCACCCGTGACGTCGCCCCCGCGCCGGGTGCTGTGGACGACGACACGACCCCTCGGGCCGAGGTCGCAGCCTGGTGACCTGACGACGTCCCGGAGGTCACCGTGTCATTCCACCGCCGCGCATCTCGACCTGACGCATCTCGCCGCCACGCATCCCGCCGCCAGGCAGCTCGACGTGAGATGTCTCGCCACGGCTCATCTCGCCGTGGACCCCTGCGTGCGAGTGGGGCCGGGGGTCTCGCCGCGCTCCTCGTCCTGGTCGTCCTCGTCCTCGGCGGCGGGGCGCACCTCGCGGGCGCCGACCCGGAGAGACCGGAGCGTCGGGGTGCGGACCCCGTGGCAGGAGAGGGTGCCGACGCGGGCGTCGCTGACGTCGGTGGTGTCGCTGACGGCGATGGTGTCGCTGACGGCGATGACGGCGGTGGTGCCGGTGACGGCAGGGGCCCGTGCACCGATCTCGCCCGCCGCTACGCCGACCAGCTCCCCGCGGGGTGGACGCTGGAATGCCGGGCGGCCCTCCCACCCGAATGGTCCCCGGTCGAGGGCGGGTCGTCGATGGGCGACCGGCGCACGAGGCGCATCGTCGTCGTCGACGGGCAGACGGCGGAGTACACCGAGGCCTCCATCGCCCACGAGATCGCCCACGCCGAGGCCTCCGGGTGGCCGCCGCGGCTGCGGGCCGACGTCGCTGCCGCCCTCGGTGGCACGAGCTGGACCGGTCAGGGTGGCCCCGCCTCCCCTCGGGAGGTCGTCGCCGAGAGCAGCGTGCGGTGCCGGGGCCTGCCCATCCACGCACGCTTTCCCCTCGTGCCGTGCGACGTGCTGGAGGCCATGCGCACCGCCGGCGGCGCCACCGGCCCGCTGCCCGTCACCGGCTCGCACCCGAGGTCATGAGGTCATGAGGAGACGCGACGACGCCGGGGCCGGCAGGGACCCGGGCGCGCGGGCCAGGGGCGCCTCAGAAGATGCGGTCGTCGGCGCGCATGGCCCGTTGGATCGGGCCGTAGTCGGCCATCGGGTCCTGTCCGAGGACGCCCGCCCACAGGGGCACGAGGTCCTCCTGATAGCGGTGGCCCTCGCCGCCCGGCACGCGGACCGATCGGGGCATGTCGCTCGCGATCTGGCTGAACGTCACCCACGGGATCCACCGCATCGAACTCGTCACGCGGGTGCTCGCCCGCTCACGGAGCCAGTCGGGCTCGCGCCACAGCAGGTCGGGGGACCACCACACGATGGGGTCGGTCGGGTTCTGCGCGAACGCGATCCGAGGAGTGCGCCATTGCCCCAGGGGCCGGCCGTAGAAGTCGTTGACGGCGTTCTGCCGCTCGGTGATGAAGCGGATGTGGCGGCCGCCGTCGATGACCGGGGCGACCTCGGGCGACCCGGCCCGACGCTGCGCGGTGAGCTCCCGCCACAACCCGCTCGTCCGCGGCGTCCCGGTCCACATCGCCCCGTCGACGCGTCTCAGCAGATCGCTCTTGTCGGCGAACACGGCCTGCCCGCCGTAGGCCCCGAGGGACTCCCCCGCGATGTAGAGCTTGGGCCGTGCGCCCGGGGGCCGACGGTCGACCGCCGCCTCGACCTTGTCGAACAGCACGCGGGCCGCCTTCTCGGCGGTGTCCTGGTCGGTGATGTAGGCGAGGGCGCTGGGAAGGTACGTGTACTGCATCGACGCGATCGCGCTGTTCCCCCGGGTGAGGTACTCGACGGCGCTCGGGTGCCACTCGGGGATCCAGCCCTCACCGGCGGGCATCATCACGACGAGCACCGAGCGGTCGAACGCCTTCGTGCGCTCGAGTTCGGCCACGACGGCGTCCGCCGTCTGCTCCAGGGTGCGGTCGCCGCGCTTGCCCGCGTAGACCCGGATCGGATCCATCGCCTTCTCCCGGGTCACCTGCTCGATACGCGCCCGGCGCGGACCGTCGGCGACGACCGCCTGACCCTGACGACCGAGGGTGTCCCACGTCTCGGGCGATCCCGGTCCGCCGGAGCGGATCGACTCCGTCGGCGGCACCCGCCCGGGTGGGGTCTCGGCGTTCACCTGTGCCGCCTTGCGAGAGGCGTACTCGACGAACTGGGCGAAGAACACGTCGTTCGAGACGAACACGACGAGCCACACGACGAGCGCGAGGGAGATCACGGCCGACAGGAGCCCCGGCAGAAAGCGCTGGGAGGCGCGCCGCACGAACCGGAACAATCCCCGCAGGGCACGGAACAGGAGCACGAGCAGGCCGAATCCGGCCACCCCGGCGGCGATGCCGAGCAGGTGGTCCGAGACGGGGAAGGGTGTGGCTCCGATCCGGCGGGCGATGTCGTCCTGCAGCAGGATGCTTCGGCGCACGCCGTCGACCAGGAGGGCGAGGACGAGGAGACCGAAACCGAGGCGCACGTGTCGCACGGCCCCGGCGCGCATCTGCACGACGAGACCCGTCCGCCGGGCGAACAACCGCAGGAGCCAGGCGATGAGCACTCCCACGCCGTACCCGAGGGTGAGGCAGAGCGCGAGGTTGAAGGCCGTCATCCACCAGGTGCGGGGGATGAAGCTCGGCGACAGGGCCGACAATCCGAGCACACCGGCTCCGAACAACCCGGTCCAGCGCAGGCGCGCCGTGACGAGCCTGTCGGGCGCGGTGGAGGATCCGGCCTCGTCGTCGGCGGAGAGGAGCGTGGATTCCCGCCCCGTCCGCTCCCCCACCACCGCATCTGCCACGCGTGCATTATCCCGACGCCGGTCGTCCACGCCACCATCCGTGACCGGCCGCCTCGGCGGCGCGCCTCCGACCGCAGGCCACCGGGCAGTTGGACGGCAGGTGAACGGTGCCTCGGCGGCGGGAGAAGGGCGAGGCGGGCTCCACACGCCCGCCTAGACTGGCCCCGAAACGGTCGGTCGTTCTCCGGGGGCGGGCGACATCCACGAGCACAGCCCAGCGCCGCGGAAGGAGTCCGCCCTGTTCATCGTCATCGCCCTCGCGCTCGCGCCGATCGCGGCGGTGCTCTTCGCGATCGGCGCCGCGGTGCAGTCCACGGCGGTGGGACGAGCCGTCACGGCTCACACCGCCGGGTCGTCGGGGCAGCGCCTCGTCGGCGGCAGGGCGATGTCCTCCCTCCTGCGCAACCCCACGTGGCTGGGCTCCGTGGGCATCATCGTCCTCGCGGGCGCCCTCCACGCCGTCGCGCTGGCGCTCGCGCCCATCTCGATCGTCCAACCCGTCGGAGTCCTCGCCATTCCGTTCGCGGTGCTCATCGCCTCGCGAGCGGCGCGGCGACGCCCGCCCGGCACCGTGATGCTGGCCGTGACCGTCACCGTCCTCGCCGTCGTCGCCTTCGTCCTCGCCGCGGCGAGCGACGGCGACAACGCCTCCGAGATCGACGCCGTCGAGATCGCCATCTCGACCCTCGGGATCGGCGCGCTCGCGCTCGTCCTCGCCGCGGTCGGCGCGTTCGGGCCCCTGTGGTCGCGGTGCGTGGCCTGGGCGTCGGCGGGGGCCGTCGTCTACGGGCTCGCCTCGGCCCTGCTGCGGACCGACACCATGCTCATCCACCAGGGCGGACTCTCCTGGCACGTGTTCGGCTACACCGTGGCGATCCTCGTCGCCTACGCGGTCGGCGGGTGGATGATCCAGCACGCCCACGCCAACGGTCCGCCCGCCGTCGTCCTCGGCAGCCTCACCGTCGTCGACCCCATCGTCGCCGTGCTGTTCGGCATCGCGTTCCTCGGCGAGGGTGCCCGTCTCTCCTCACTCCACTACGCCGTAATGGTGATCGCCGGGCTCGCGGCCGCCGTCGGCGTGCTCCTGCTCGCCCGTCACCACCCCGAGGGCCACCCGCACCACGAGGTCGATCCCGCCGGCGTCAGCCCCGAGTCCTCCGCCACGCCCGACGTCCCCGACCTCCGCGGCGGTGTCCCCGCCGTCCGCGGCGACGTCCCCGCAGGTCGTGACGTTCCCGTCATCCGAGACGACGTGGGAACCCTCCACGCCTCCGCCACCGTTCACCCCACCGGCGGGCCCGACGGCCACCGCCCCCCGGATGCCCCGGGTCCGCCCACCGCCCGGCACTCCGAGGGCGATCTCGTCCGCACGATCCGGTCCGATCCCACGGCGCGACTCGACCCCGCCACCACGTCAACGCAGCACCCGGCACCCACACGAGAGGAGCACCCCCAGTGAGAATCCTGATCGGGTGTGACACGTATCCCACCGACGTCAACGGCGCCGCGAGGTTCGCCGAGCGTCTCGCCATCGGGTTGCACGGGCGCAGGCACGAGGTTCACGTCGTCGCCCCGTCGACGACCGGCCCGGTCGGCATCGAGGAGCGCGACGGCGTGATCGTCCACCGGGTCCGGTCGGTGCGCTACCCCTTCCATGAGGAGTTCCGGGTCTGCCTCCCGTGGCACATCGGCCCCCAGGTCCAGGACGTCGTGGAGCGAGTGCGGCCGGACGTCGTCCACGCGCAGGCGCACTTCGTCGTCGGTCGCTACGCGTGCCGCAGCGCCGCCGCGCTCGGCATCCCGCTCATCGCCACCAACCACTTCATGCCGGAGAACCTCACCGACCAGCTGCCGGTCCCCGTGCACGGCCGCATCGCCGCGCTCGGCTGCCGACTCGCCTGGCGCGATCTCGCCCGCGTGTTCTCGGCCGCCGAGGTCGTCACCGCGCCCACCCCGCGCGCGACCGAGCTGCTGGCGAGCGAAGCCGGCATCACCGACGCACTGCCGATCTCCTGCGGCATCGACGCCGCCCCGTACGCCGCCGCCACCGAGGCGGCGCCCGCGCACGAGGTGCCGCGGATCCTCTTCGTCGGCCGCCTCGACCAGGAGAAGCGTGTCGGTGAGCTCATCGACGCCTGCGCGCGCCTCGCCCCCGGCACCCCGTTCGAGCTCGAGATCGTCGGCGACGGCACGATGCGTGAGCAGTGGAAGGCCCAGGTGCGCGAGCGCGGGCTCGCGGACCGCGCCACGTTCCGCGGGTTCGTCACGGAGAGTGAACTCCTCGAGGCCTACGGGCGCAGCGACATCTTCTGCATGCCCGGTGTCGCCGAGCTGCAGAGCCTCGTCACGCTCGAGGCGATGTCGGCGGGCAAACCCGTCGTCGCGGCCGACGCGATGGCGCTCCCACACCTCGTCCACCCCGGCCGCAACGGGTGGCTCTACACGCCGGGTGACGTCGACGAACTGGCCCAGCGACTGCAGTGCCTGCTCGATGACCCACAGATGCGTCACAGGATGGGGCAGGCCGGGCGCGAGATCGTCCGTCGGCACAGTCTCGATGAGACACTGGACCGGTTCGAGGGCCTGTACCACCAGGTGCAGTCGAACGCAGGCGCGGGTCGCCGCGCCGCCTGACCCGCCCGGAGGCGAATGACCGGATGAGCAAGGAGAGTCTCGCCGACGCACTCGACCGAATCGCCGCCGACCTGGGGGCCACCCTCGCGGACGCCCGCCTCGCGCACGACGGCTTCGCCGGACTCCCCCGGCGTCTCGACGCCCTCGGTGAGGAGATCCTCGCCGGCCGAACCCGCGTCGAACTCCTCTGGGCCGAACGCCTCGTGGCCGACCTCAGGGCCGAGGCCGACATCGTCCGACGCCGAGCCCCGCGGCTCACGGTCAGTGGGGCGCCCCTGCCACCCCGCCCGCCGAGCGACGACCCCGCCGTCGTCGCGTCGTGGTGGGAGTCGATGACGCCACAGGAACGCGACGACGTCCTCATCTCCGGCCCGGCGTTCGTCGGGGGCGCCGACGGCGTGCCGTTCGACGTCCGCCACCGGGCGAACCTGCTCGTCCTCGACGAGGAGATCGACCGACTCTCGGCGCAGCTCGACCCGGGCGAGTTGATCGCCGGCGGTGCCTACCCCGTCCGACGCGAGACGGTCGGCCTCGGTGCGGAGTCCGACGAGGAACTCCAGCGGGAACGCGACGAGAGCGACCTGCGTGGCCTGTTCAAGCTCAGAGCGCTGTTCACCCCCGAGGCGGCCGAGGACGACTGGTCCGACGACCGGATCCGCGAGGATCTGGCCCGTGTCACCACCCCGGTGGACCAGCGATGGCTGTACCTCCTCGACACGGCCGAGAACCCCCTCAAGGCTGCGGTCCTCCTCGGTGACCTGCACACCGCCGACCACGTCGTCCTCCACGTCCCCGGCGCCACGACGACGGTCGACGCCCGGCTGCTGCGGGAGATGGCGTGGATGTCGAACCTGCGTGCGGAGGCGGGACGCTACGTCGGGGTCGATCGCGTCGCCATCCTCGACTGGATCGGCTACCAGGCGCCCCAGGACATCGCGGTCCGACGGCCGCTGGGCGACTCCGGCCTGCCCCTGTGGCTGCCCGGCCAGGCGGCCGACCCGCACTACGCCCAGGAGGCCACCCCCGCACTCGTCCGGTGCGCCGAGGGGTTGCGCACGATCTGCCGGCCCGACACCCGGCTCGTCGGGTCCGGGCACTCCTACGGGGGCTCGGTCCTCGGCCTCGCGCTCGCTGCCACCGACGTCTTCGACGCCGCGGCCGTCACCGGGTGCCCGGGCTTGTTCACCACCGACGTCGCCACCCTGCAGGTGCCGGAGGACGAGGTCTACGCCGCCGCCGCCCCTGGAGACCTCGTCGCCCTCCTCGGCGTCTTCGGCGCTCCGACCCACCAGGTCACGGGAATCCGGTCGTTGTCGACGCGGTCCCGTCCGGCGACCTACCCCGACGGTGGCCGTTCGTTGCTGATGCCGGTGTTCGGCCACGAGGCTTACTACAACGCCGGTTCGGTCACCCTCCACGGCGTCGGCGCCGTCGTCGCCGGAGCCACGTCCGCGGTCCGTGCCACCCGGCGGGGAGCGAGCCGGACCGGGAGCACACTCGCCCGGTGGACCAGTGCGGTCGTCGAGCCCTTCGACGAGACGGAACAGGGAGCGACGGCTTCCTCGCCGGGGTCTGCGCCGAGCGCCTAGACTGAGCCGCCGTACAGCGGAGAGGTCGGGATCGTGAACCACAGACAGGGCCGGGGCGAGCCGTCACTCAGGCCGGACGAGGCGAACGCCACCAGCGGCGCCTCCGGTTACGTCACTCCGCCGGAGCGCGGCCTCTCGGGGGCGGAGATGCGGGGGATCGACCCCGCCCCCCGCTACCGCATCGGCGAGGTCGCCGAACGCATCGGTCTGTCGCTGCGCAGCATCCGGTACTACGAGGAGGCCGGGCTCATCACGCCGAGCGCGCGCACGAGCGGCGGTTTCCGCATGTACTCGGAGATCGACGTGCAGCGTCTGCTCGCCGTCATGCAGATGAAACCCCTGGGGTTCAGTCTCGAGGGGATGCGCGGGATCCTCGCGGACCTCGACGTGATGCGCAGCGCGGAGGCCTCGGCCGAGGACCGTCGCGCGGTCCACACGCGCCTCGCCGAACTCAACAGCGAGATGCACTCCCGGCTTTTCGACCTCGCTCAACAGCTCGAGGTCGCCACCCAGTTCACCTCGCGTCTCGACGACGAACTCGCCGGCTTCGACGACGCCGGCTGATCTCCTCCCGCCCGTCACAGCGAGCGCCCCGCCTCATCGACCGGACGCCCTCGATCCCACGTCGTCCGACCGGGTGGGGGCTCCCGGCGGCGACGACGGGGTCGCGGGACCGACACGGCGTGCGGCGAGGTACTCCCGCAGACCCACGTAGGAGGTGTCGTCGGCGATGACGGCCGTCTGGTTCGCTGCGGCCTCGAGCCACCGCTGCGCCGACGGGGGCCGCTCGGCGAGGGCGTCGAGGACGTCCTTCGTCGTCACCACGCCCCCGGACCGACTCTCGGCGCCACGGATCCCGCTGACGAGGTCGCGCCCGGAGTACCCCCGCGAACGCCGCGCGACCTGCGGGATGTCGACCTCGGGGTGATCCCCGAGCTGCTGGTGGAGGACGACCTCCCGGGTCGTCCGGTCCGGCGGCAGGACCAGGAGCGACTGCTCCAGCCGGCCCGGGCGCCGGAGCGCGGGATCGACCTCCCACGGCGCGTTCGTCGTCCCCATGACCGTGACGCCCAGGTTGCCCTCGGGACCCTTGTCGAGTTCGGCCGTGAGGGCACCGACCGCGCGCGGCGTCGCCCCCCGGCGATCGGCGGCGCGGGGACCACCCAGGTGCTCGACGCCGACGAGGCACAGGACGACCGGCGCCTGATCCCGGGCGGCCTGGAACACCTCGGCGATCTCCTGGACCTGCTCGGCGGGTGTCCTCCCCTCGAACGTCACCGACAGGAAGCGGGAGTCGAGCTCGCCCGCCGTCGCGCGGGCGAGGAACGTCTTGCCGCACCCCGGCGGCCCGTAGAGGAGCACGCCGCCCGTGCGGCTCTGCCGGTAGAGGCGACGGAGTTCGGGGTTGCGCATCGGGGCGAGAACCGCGGCCTGCAGACGCTCCTTCGCCGTGTCCATCCCCCCGATGTCGGCGAGGGTGACGTTGACGCGCTCGGCCCACCGTTCGTCGGGTTCGTCGCCCTCCTCCCGCCCGGGTCCTTCTCCGCCGCCCGCGGGGCCGTGCTGCCGCAGGTCGTGCTGCCGAGGGTCGTGAGGCCCCGGAGCGTGGCGGGCGGTGGAGGCGTCCTGGGAATCGGTGGTCCGGACGGGTGCGTTCGGGACCTCGTCGACCCGGACGTCGTTGTCCCGAGCGCGGCCGTCCCGAGCATCGCCGACCCCCATGGCGGCGGGTCCGTCCTCGCCCTGCTCACCGCGACTGCGGTCGGGCCCGGACTCGCCGGTCCTGCCGCGGAGGACGGAGGACGTCGAGAACGTGCCCCTCGCATCCGGAGACTCCTGGCTGCTGGGGGTCGCGGCGCGGGCGACGATGTGCGCCCCATCCAGCCCTGCGGCCGTGACGACCGCGGCGGCCTGGGACCCCGGGACGGGCGCCGCCGCGGGGTGGGGGACGGTGGCCTCCGAGGACGGCGGGGTGCCGCGGTCCAACGGGGGCGGGGCCTCGCCGAGGAGCTCTCGCATCATCGTCCGCACCGGAACGGCGCTCGGGTCGACCGCCAGCGCGGTCGCACAGTGCCGGACGGCCTCGACGAACTCGCCGTGCTCCCGGAGCAGTTCGACGACGTGCAGCCGGAGCGTCACATCGGTGGGCGCGGCGTCCGCCGCCGCCAGGAGGCTCACGAGGAGTGGTCGCATGGGCACGCCCTCAGGCTACGGCCAGGTTCTGTCGATTCGCCTACGTACACAGGTGCATTCGCGCCACGACGGGGCCCTCACGTCAGTCGCAGCCGCATCTCCGGGTACGCGTGCTCACGGAAACCCAGGCGCTCGTACATCCCTCGCCCCTGGGCGGTCGCGAACAGCGACGCGGCCCCGGCCCCGGACTCCGCGCGAACCCAGGACATCAGCTCCTCCAGCGCACGCGAGGCGTATCCGTGGCCCCGGTGCTCTGGCAGTGTGCAGACGTTCGAGACGATCACCGACCGGCCCGAGGGGACACTCGGGGACGGCGCCCGCTCGACGACCTCGCCCATCGCGCAGGCCACGACCGTGCCGTCGACGTCGACGACGACCACCTCGACCTCCGGGGCGGTGCAGTGCGCTTCGAACCACGCCCCCGCCTCACGCTGCCAGCCGAGCTGATCGACGTCGGGGACGCCCATCGCCGCGAACATCACCGTCCGCAACCGCACGAACGCCTCCCGGTCGCCCGGAGTCGCCGTCCGCACGTTCACCTGCGCCGTCATCGTCTCAGGCTAGAGGCGACCGCCGGCCCGGCGGTCCGTGACCTCGAAACGGAGCCCGGCGCTCGGACCGGAGCACCCAGCCTCCGGTGTGAGCGCCGGGCTCCGGTGCGAGGTGGGCGTGGGGGACGGCGTCACCCCCGCCCGACGTCAGGTGCGGCTGCGGTGGAGGTCGACGAGGAGGGCGGCGGTGAGGTCGTTGCCGACGTCGCCGAGGGTGCCGACGTCGACGGCCTCGTACCGCTGCTGCACCGTGGGGGCGTCACCGTCGGGCTCCGCCTCGCCCGCCGCCGCGGCGGCCGAGGCGAGGGTGTCGCGCAGTTCCTTCGAGAGCACCCCACCCCGACGCTCACCCACCCGCGCGACCTCGAGGGCGTAGCGCTCGGCCTTGGCCGCGGTGGCCGCGTCCTCGGTGAGGAGCATGTGGGCGGTGCGCTCCAGGAGCGCGATCCCCCGGTTGAGGTCGCCCTCACCGAGGTCGGCGACGCCGCGTCGCAGGAGTGGGAACTCCTCGCCGGTCGCCCGGATCGCGAGGTTCTGCAGTTCGAGCCCCAGCAGGCGTTCCTTCGTGCGGGCCTCGCCCGCGCGGCGGCGTTCGGCGTGGCGCTCGTCATCGGCGCTGGACTGGCCGAGCCCGTCGAGGAGTTCACGCCCCGCCCCCTCGCCGGGCGAGCCGCCACCGAGGGTGTCGCGCAGCGGCACGGCCTTGATGAACAGGGTCGCGACGAACACGAGCGCGGCGATCGGCAGACCGATGAGGAACACCTCGTGCAACGCGTCGCCGAGGCCCTGGCGCACGGCGGTCGCGATGGGGGCGGGCATCTTGGCGAGCAGGCTCGGGTCGAGGACCGCCCCGGCGTCGAGTCCGCCCTCGGGCATGTGCGCCGCCGCCTGCTTGGGGAGGTGCCCGGCGATGGCGTCGCCGACCCGGGAGGTCATGACCGTGCCGAAGACCGCGATGCCGATGGTCGAGCCGACGTTGCGGAAGAACTGGGTGGCCGCCGTGGCGACACCGAGATCGGCGCGCGGGACGATGTTCTGCACGACGAGCGTGTACACCTGCATGCTGATGCCGAGGCCGGCGCCGAGCACGACCATGGCGGCCGTGAGCTCCAGGTTGGAGGAGCCGTAGTGCATCCGCGTGAGCATCCAGTACCCGACACCGAGGATCGCGACGCCGAGCAGCGTCTGCTCCTTGTACCGGCCGGTGCGGGTGATGACCATGCCGGCGATGATCGACAGGCCGATCATCGTGACGCTCATCGGCATGAGGATGAGACCGGACTGCGTGGCGTCGACGCCGAGCACCCCCTGTGCGTATACGGGGATGTAGATCAGCGCACCGAACATGAGCATCGAGACACCGAAGCTCGCGATGTTGCTGAAGGTGAACACCGAGCTGCGGAACAGGCGCAGCGGCAGCACGGGCTCGACGGCCTTGCGTTCGACGGCGATGAAGACGGCGAGGCCGATGGTGCCGGCGACGTACAGGCCGATGATCTGGGCAGAGCTCCACGCCCATGTCGTCCCGCCGAGGGAGGTCGCGAGCAGGAGCGCGAGCAGCGTGAACGTGAGGACGACGATGCCGGCCCAGTCGATCTTGGCGTCGCGGCGTTCCTGATCGAGGTGGAGGAACCGGAAGATCGCGCCGAAGGCCGCGATGCCGACCGGGAGGCTGATGTAGAACAGCCAGCGCCACCCCCAGTGGTCGGTGACGACACCGCCGACCAGCGGGCCGACGATCGAGCTCACCCCGAACATCGCCCCCATGAGGCCCTGGTACTTGCCACGGGCGCGGGGCGGGATGATGTCACCGATGATCGTCTGCGACAACGGCATCAGCGTGCCCATGCCGATGCCCTGCACGGCGCGGGAGAAGACGAGGAACCAGAAGTTCTGGCTCATCCCGGCGAGGACCGACCCCAACATGAACACGAGCAGACCGGCGAGGTAGAACGGTCGACGCCCGTAGAGGTCGGAGAGTTTGCCGACGATCGGCACCGTGATGGCGGACACGAGCATCGCCGAGGTCGCGAGCCACGAGTAGTGCTCCATGCCCCCGAGCTCGGCGACGATGCGCGGCATCGCGGGCGAGACGATGGTCTGGCTGATGGAGGCGACGAGCATGCCGAGCATGAGCCCGATGAAGACGCGCCGGCCGGAGGCGTCGAGGTGGAAGGGCTCGGCGGCGCCGGTGGCTGCGGGCGAGGGGGCCGATGAGGCCCGGGTCGACGACGGGGTCGACACGTCGGAAGTGCGAGTTGTCACGTCACCATGATGCGCTAAGATTACAGTCACTGCAAGTTTGCACTGGGTGCACGGTAAACGCCTGGTGCGCGAAGAACGGGGATCTCCCCGGAAGGGTTCGGCGTGGCCACATCCACGAAGTCGACGTCCACGCGGGCGTCCATGCGGGCGAGTTCCACCGCCGACGGGGCATGCGACCCCGACGGTCTGCGCGCCCGCAAGAAGCGCGAGACCCGTCGCGCCATCCACGAGGCGGCGCTGCGTCTGGTCGCCGATCGAGGTCTGGACGGGGTGACGGCCGAGGAGATCGCCTCGGCCGCAACGGTGTCGGCCCGCACGTTCTTCAACTACTACGGCACGAAGGACGCCGCGGTCCTCGGCCTCCCACCTGATCTGCCGGAGACCCTCGGCGCGGCGCTCCTCGCCCGGCCCGGCTCCGAAGACCTGTTCACCGCGCTCACCACCGTCGTCTGCTCGTGGTTCGTCGCCATCGAGGAGGACCCGCTACGCGACCTGAGGCGACTCGTCGTCGGCCGCGACCCGCGTCTCGGAGCGGCCCTCATGGGTGCCAACCGCGAGATCGAGACGGCCCTCGTCGAGGCCGCCGCTCGGCGGGCCGACCCGGTCGAGGACCTCCGTGCCCGCGTCACGGCGGCCGCGGTCCTCGCCTCGGCCCGTGCGACCTACCTGCACGTGCAGCACGGCCAACAGACCGGCCTCGGCACACAGGGCGAGGGCGACGAGTACGACGGCGGTCCGCGCGAGGACGGCACCGCGGCGACCACGCCCGACACGCATCCCCGGCGCGTCGCCGAGGCACTGCGTGAGGCGTTCACGCTCATCGGCGACGGCCTCGCCCCTCGACCGGACGTGTCGGCGACCGACCCCGAGACCGGGACGACGGACGCACCGACCGCGTAGTCACGACCGCGGCGTCAGGGCCGCGTGGACGCGGCCGTGTGGACGTGGAGCCGACCGCGCGAACCTGACGGCGCCGTGACGACGGTGCGGGGACGAACGCGACGGCAGCACGACGCGACGGCAGCACGACGCGACCGCAGAGCACGCTCGCGCTGGTCCGCCGGCGCGACGACCGGGGTCGCGGCGACGACGTGAGCGAGTCGGTCGGCGCGGTGACTCCCCTCGGCGTCGCCCCGGGCGAGCCCCGCCCGACGCCCGGTCAGCCCACGTCGCGGGCGGCGGCACGGCCGGCGACGCGACCGGAGAAGAGGCAACCGCCGAGGAAGGTGCCCTCGAGGGCGTTGTAGCCCATCATCCCGCCACCGCCGAAGCCGCTGACCTCGCCCGCGGCGTAGAGACCGGGTAGCGGGGTACCGCCGACGGTGAGGCAACGGCCCGACAGGTCGGTCTCGAGCCCGCCGAGGGTCTTGCGGGTGAGGACGTTGAGCCGCACGGCGATGAGAGGGCCGGCCTCCGGGTCGAGCAACCGGTGGGGTGAGGCGACGCGGATGAGCCGGTCGCCGCGGTAACGACGCGCCCCGTGGATGGCCGTGACCTGGGCGTCCTTGGTGAACGTGTTGTCGAGCTCGCGGTCCCGGGCCTCGATGGTCCGCTGCAGCTCCGCGACCTCGAGGCGTGGGACGTCGTCGTCGGCGATGGCGTTCATGCCCTCGACGAGGTCGGTGAGGCTGTCGGCGACGATGAAGTCCTCGCCGTGGTTCATGAAGGCCTCGACCGGTGCGGAGGGGCCGGGCCGGGCGCGGGAGAGTACGAGCCGGATGTCCCTGCCGGTGAGGTCGGGGTTCTGCTCCGAGCCCGAGAGCGCGAACTCCTTCTCGATGATCTTGCGGGTGAGGATGAACCACGAGTAGTCGTACCCGCTGCGCCGCAGGTGGGCGAGGGTGCCGAGAGTGTCGAAGCCGGGGAAGAACGGCGCGGGCAACCGGTGTCCGGCCGCGTCGAGCCACAGCGAGGAGGGCCCGGGCAGGATGCGGATGCCGTGGTTCTCCCACACCGGGTCCCAGTTGCGCACCCCCTCGACGTAGTGCCACATGCGGTCGGCGTTGATGAGGCGCGCGCCGCCCTCCTCGGCGATGCGCAGCATGCGCCCGTCGACGTGGGCGGGGACGCCCGCGACCATGCGGCGCGGCGGGCTGCCGAGCCGCTCCGGCCACGCGCGACGGACGAGGTCGTGATTGCCGCCGATGCCGCCGCTCGTGACGACCGTCGCCTGGGCGCCGAGCTCGAACTCGCCGACGGCCTCCCGACTGGAGGCGACGCCGCGCGGGGCGTCGGTCGGCTCGAGCAGGGTGCCGCGGACGCCGACGACCGCACCTCCGTCCTTGACGAGCTCGTCGACGCGGTGACGGAACGCGAACCGGATGCGCCCGGTCTCGACATGCGCGCGGACCCGGCGCTCGAACGGCGCGACGATGCCGGGCCCGGTGCCCCAGGTGATGTGGAATCGGGGAACGGAGTTGCCGTGCCCGTCGGCACGGCCGTCCCCCCGCTCGGCCCAGCCGACGACGGGGAAGAAGCGATGACCCATCGTGCGCAACCACGCCCGCTTCTCACCGGCCGCGAAGTCGAGGTAGGCCGCCGCCCAGGCCCGGGGCCAGTAGTCCTCGGCGCGATCGAACCGGGCGCTCCCGAACCAGTCCTGAGCAGCGAGTTCCCGGCTGTCGCGGACCCCGAGCCGCCGCTGCTCGGGGGAGTCGACGAGGAACAGCCCGCCGAGGCTCCACCAGGCCTGGGCGCCCAGGTTGTGCTCCCCCTCCTGGTCGATGAGGATGACCGTGCGCCCAGCGTCGGCGGCCTCGGCCGCGGCGACCAGCCCAGCGAGTCCTGCCCCGACGACGACGACGTCCGCATCCATGGCCGTCATGCTTCCCGGCGCCCCTGGCGCTCACAACCCCGATCTCGACCCCCGGGCGCGGCACCGTCGGGCCTGCATGGGCGACCCCCACCCCCGACCGACCCGCGGCCTCCCTGCAGGATCTCCTGGCCCTCCCTCCCCTCGGGTCTCCCTCGGTCCTCCTGACCAGCGCCGATGCGCCCACCAGGACAGACGAAAATGAGTCCAGTACAATATTGATAAGCCAACAAGGACGAGGAGTCACCATGACGAACCCCATCCGCTACCACGCCGACGTCGAAGTGCCCGTCGAGAACGAGGCCGAGATCTCCCAGCGAATCGTCGAACGAATGGCCGCCACCCAGGCGGAGAACGCCGACCGTCACCGCCACGCCCACCGCGACGCGCACGCCAAGAGCCACGCGATCATCACCGGGCAACTCACCGTCCACGACGACCTGCCGCACGAGCTCGCGCAGGGCATCTTCGCCACCCCCGGCACCCACGAGGTCGTCGCCCGCCTCTCGTCGGCACCCGGCGACATCCACTCCGACGAGATCCCCGCCCCGCGGGGTTTCGCGCTCAAGATCATCGGCGTGGAGGGCGAGCGCCTGTCCCCCGAACTCGGTGGCGCCAACCAGGACTTCCTCATGGTGAACTTCCCGACGCTCGCGTTCGGCACCGTGACCAAGTACGAGGACATGCTCGACATCCTCGAGAAGAACGCGAGCAACCCGGCCGCCGCGCAGAAGGCGGTCTCCGCCGCCGCCCGGGGCATCGCCTCGATCACCGAGAAACTCGGTCGCACCCCCGGCGCGACCGTCCAGGGCCTCGCGAACGACTACTCCCACATGCTCGGTGAGACCTTCTACACCCAGGCCGCGATCCGTTACGGCGACCACGTCGCCAAGATGTCCCTCGCGCCGACCCGGGAGGTCGCCGAGCTCACCGGCGTCGACGTCGGCGACGACTTCGACGCGATGCGTACCGCGGTCGTCCGCCACTTCATGACCAAGGGCGCGACGTACGAGCTGCGGGCGCAGCTGTGCACCGACCTGGAGACCATGCCCGTCGAGGACGCCGCCGTGCTCTGGGACGAGGACGAGTCCCCGTTCCGCGTGGTCGCGACGGTCCGTTTCGACCCGCAGGACGTCGGCGGACCCGCCCGTCGGGTCGCCGGTGACGACCACCTCGCGTTCAACCCGTGGAACGGAGTCGAGGCCCATCGGCCCCTCGGGTCGATCATGCGCGTGCGCAAGCTCGCCTACGAGTCGTCCTCGCGGCAGCGCCACGACCTCAACGCCGTGCCGCGCGAGGAGCCCGACTCCCTCACCGAGATCCCCACCTGAACTCCGAACCGGAGGAGAGAACCGTGACCGACCACTCCGACACGACGACCGGCGACCCCCGCATCGCACACGAATCCAAGCTGGAGGAACTCCGCCGCCTCATCGGCGAGATCGCGGAGGACGCCCCGCAGATCGGTCGGATCGCCGCCGAGGCCATCCTCGCCGACCGCGAACCCGACCTCGAGGGCACGGCGCATTCCGCCGGCCGCGCGGGCATCCAGTCCGGCAACGTCTCCGAACTCACCGCCATCGCCGACCTCAAGCCCGGTGGCGCCAACCGCCTTCGCCGGATCTTCTCGCTCACCGGCGGCAACTTCGACGGAGCCCAGCGCGTCTCCACCCTGCACAACATGCGGTTCGTGTTCCTCGACGACGACACCCGCATCCTCTTCGCGACCGCCTACGACGGGGACTGGGACACCTACATCGACGACTTCGCGACGAAGATCCCCGAGCTCATGGACCTGTTGTTCGCCAACGTCGAGGGGTGGCCCGGTATCGACTCGCCCGACGTCAAGGACTACATCGCGAATCACCAGATCGATGCGGCCGGCTGGTTCGTCGCCAATCCGCAGGCCACCGTCGTCGACGTGCGCCGCTACCAGCGCACCGACAAGGCTCTGCAGACCTTCCTCGACCGCATGGCGGAGAACTCCGCCATGGACGCGACGACCCGCGAGGCGCTCACCGAGCTGACGAAGGCGCTGTCGACGCCCGAGGGAGTGGATTATTGATGGCGGGGCTGCTGCAGCACCTGCGCGAACGGTTCCGGCAGGAACGCGTCACGGTCGACCTCGAGGACATCCAGGCGCTCATCCTGCGCTCGCGCCCGGAACCGTACGTCGGCATCCACGCCGCGCTGCGCATCGACGAGGCGGAGGGTGGCCGCGCCCTGCTCGGCAAGCTCGTCGACCACGTGCCCTCGGCGAAGGACTGGACCGAGGAGCTGCACGCGTGGACCGGGGTCGCCCTCAGCCACGACGGCCTCACAGCACTCGGACTCCCCGAGGAGTCGCTCTCGAGCTTCCCCCTGCCGTTCCGTCAGGGGATGGCCGCGCGGGCGGAGCAGCTCCGCGACACCGGCGAGAACGCGCCGGAGACGTGGGAGGAGCTGTACCGCGGAGACGACTTCCACATCGCCGTGACGATCTACGCCGACGGTGAGGAGGCCCTCGAGGAGGCGAGGTCGAAGGCCCTCGGCGTCCTCGACGACACCCCCGGCGTCACCCTGTTGCGGTCGCACCCCTTCGGCGCCGACGAGGACGCCGAGAACCCGTTCGGGTTCCGTGACTCGATCAGCCAGCCCGTCGTCGCGGGTGCGGGCGTCGAGGCCCTCCCCGGGGAGGGTCCGGCGATCGCCGCGGGCGAGTTCATCCTCGGCGAGGACAGCGAAACCGGCGCGCCCGTCGCGATGCCGAGTCCTGACGTCCTCGGCCGCAACGGTTCGTTCGTGGTGTTCCGCAAGTACGACAGTCGCGTGGGCGCGTGGAACGACTTCCTGCGGGAGCACGGCGACAGCGTCGAGGCGCAGGACCGGCTCGGCGCGAAGATGGTCGGACGGTGGCGTTCCGGAGCGCCGCTCGAGCTGGCCCCCCAGGCCGACGATCCCGAGCTCGGCGCCGACCCGATGCGCAACAACGACTTCGACTACGACGACGACGCGACCGGGTTCGTGTGTCCGCACGCGGCCCACTCCCGTCGTCTCAATCCGCGCGGTTCAGAGCTCACCATCCTCTCGGACGAGAACATCCACCGGATCATCCGGCGCTCCTCGACGTTCGGCCCCAAGTGGACCCGCGACGTCACGGCGGCGGACGACGACGGATCGCGCGGCATCGTGTTCATCTTCATCAGCGCCCGCGCCTACGACACGGTGGAATTCCTCCAGCAGGAGTGGATCAACCGGGGCAACTTCATCGACCTCGGCACGGAACGAGACCCCGTCGTGGGCCTCCACGAAGAGCCGGGCGTGTTCACCATCCCCGCGGAGCCGGTGCGCCGCCGTGTCGACGGCGTGACGACGTTCAACCGCCTCCGCGGCGGGCAGAACATGTTCATGCCCTCCCTCACCGCCCTGCGCTGGATCGCCGACGCGGGCTGGGAGAGCTGACCAGGCCGGCGGATCGAGACCGGTGCTCGCCCGGTCGTCCGCACCGGCGATGAACGAGAGGCCCCCTCCCAACCCGGGAGGGGGCCTCTCGACTTGGAACGCCGTGGCTCTGGGGCCGTCCGCGCCCTCGGACCTCACGAGGGCGAGCACGCGCTCGACGCGCTCAGCCGTGTCGATGGCCCCCCTGCCCCCTTCCTCACCCCGCATGACGTCATCGATGACGTCATCCGGGGGGCGGGGGTCAGGTGGTCGCGAGTTCCAGGACCTGGGCGGCGACCTCGCGGGCGGCGGGGACGGCGGACTCGACGAAGGAGGTGCGGGTGCGGCGTTCGACGAGGTCCTCCACCGTGAGGGCGCCCTCCGCCAGCACGCCGAAGAGCATCTCCGCACCGGTGTAGGCGACGCCCTCGGCGACGGGGCCCGCGAACCGGGGGTACCGACGGCCCAACTCCGCGACACGACCGGCCTCGGTGCCGTAACGGCGCACGAGACGGGTCGGTTCCTCGAGACGGGCCAGCACCTCCCGCGGCGTCGCGCCCACGAGCGGGAGCGTCCTCGTCCGGCACTCCCGGTCCGTCCCGAGACGACGGCAGGCGGCGTCCACGGCGTCCTCGGCCATCGTGCGATAGGTCGTGAGCTTGCCCCCGGCGATCGTCAGGGGCCGGCCAGGTTCGTCGATGAGCAGGTGCCGTCGGGACACGTCGGCGGTCGCGCCCGCCTCGACGAGTGCGCGCTCCGCGCCCTCCGACAGATCCCCCGACGCGCCGTGTTCGCGCCTCTCCCCGAACCCGTGCCTCCCGATCCGCCTCTTCGTCCCTCCCGTCGACCCGCCCGACGGAGTCGGCAGCACCAACGGCCGCAGCCCGGCGAACCGGCCCACCACGTCCTGCCTGGTCAGGGGGCGCTCCAGCGCGCGGTTGATCGTGGCGAGGAGGAAGTCCTCGTCGGATTCCGGCACCGGCGGAGCGATGCCGTCGACCCCGGGAGCGGCGTCGTCGGTGAGGCCGACGAGCACGAGGCCGTCGCTCTGTGGCAGAGCGAACACGAACCGGCCGAAGTGACCCGGCACCGGCGCGGTGAACACGGCGCTGGGACACCCGAGCGCCTCGGCCCGCACGACCAGGTGGGATCCGCGGCTCGGCGAGATCCGCAACGACGGGTCGTGTTCACCGGCCCACACGCCGGTCGCCGAGACGACCGTGCCCCGAGCCTCGACGCTCTCGCCCGTCGTCTCGTCCGTGAGGGTGAGTCGGTCCTCACGCAGGTCGGTCGCGGCGCACCGGGTGAGGACGTCCGCGCCGTGCGCCGCGGCGGTGCGGGCCAGCGCGATCACGAGGCGGGCGTCGTCCTCGAGCTGACCGTCGGTGTAGTAGACGGCACCGCGCAATGCCTCGGAACGCAGACCGGGGGCCAAGCGCAACGTGGCCTCACGCCCGATCCGACGGGGCACGGGCAGCAGCGACCCCGGGGTGCGGGTGAGCATCCGCAACACGTCGGCGAATCGCACACCGGCCTCGGTGAGGACCCCCATCGGCGGGGAGGTGTTCTCACCGAGCGGCACGAGGTAGCCGGTGGGGCGGGTGAGGTGCGGGGCGATCGTCGTCATGAGGTGACGACGCTCGACCGCGGACTCCCACGCGACGGCCAGGTCGGCCTTGGCCAGGTACCGCAGTCCGCCGTGGACGAGCTTGCTGCTCCACCGGCTGGTGCCGGCGGCGAGGTCGACGCGTTCGACGAGGGCGGTGCGCAGTCCTCGGGACGCGGCGTCGAGGGCCACGCCGGCGCCGGTGACACCCCCGCCCACGACGATGACGTCGTAGGGAGTCTCGGCGAGTCGGGCGAGGATCTGCGGACGGGCGGACGCGCGCAGGTCGGTGGGTCGGGTGGTCACGAGGGGTCCTCCTCCGAGGACGCGGCGAGATAACCGCTGATCAGTCGGTGCAACTGGGCCTGAACGGCGGCGCGCCCGATCTCGCCGTCGAGCAGGCGTTCGGCCGTGGCGAAGGGGGTGAGTGCGTGCAACAGTACGGTCGCGAGCACCCGGGGCTCGCCGGGGGCGATGCTGCCGTCGGTGATGCCGCGCTCGAGCTCGGGGAGCATCGCGTCGATCATGGCGCGCTGACTGGAACCGAGGTGCTCGGTGAGGTAGGGCTCGAGGAGGCCGCGGTGGGCGACGACGAGCGCGTTGAGGAACGGGGACGCGGCGAAGGCCTCCATGAGGCCGAAGGCCAGGATGATCGCGCGGTCGCGGCCGGAGCGGTCGGGGAGGGCCCGGCGCAGCGGGGTGATGATGTCGGCCATCTCCTGCGTGATCGCGTTGAGCACGAGACGCTCCACGCCACCGGCCCGGCGATACAGCGTGACGCGGGAGATGCCGGCGCGGTGGGCGACGGCGGTGGCGGTGGTGCGCGGCAACCCGACGGTGACGACCTCTGCCCGCACGGCGTCGATCAACGCCGCGTCGATGCCCGCGGGCTCGGCGGTGTCGGCGGGCTCGGCGGACGCCGTGGCTCCGCCGCTCTCCTCGCCGTGCCCCGCCGGGCTGATGGGTCCGTTCGTGTGCTCGTCGGGGACGTTCTCGCCGTGGTCGGAGGTCTCCGGGAGCGGGCTCATGCCCGTCATCGTGACACACGCCTCCTGCAATTTGAAACACTTCGTGGCAATCTGTTTCACATGGCTGAGGCCCTGACGCATTCCATCCCCCGGTCCGTCTGGTACGGCTGGGGAGACCCCGGGCACGACCGCACCCTGCCGCCCGCCGCATGGACGCAACTCCGTCGCCGCCTGGGCGTCAGGCCGCTGTCACTGCCGCGCCGCCCGGTCGATCTCGCGGACGTGCGACTCCCGGCCTCCGGGCTGACCGATGAGGGCCGCGCCGCCCTGGAATCCGTCGTCGGCGCCAGACACGTTCTCGACGACCGCGAGGAGCTCATCTCCCGGGCCGGCGGCAAGAGCTGGCCCGACCTGTACCGGTTGTGGACGGGAGACGGCAGGGCCGCTGCGGATGTCGTCGTGCTGCCGGGCGATGCGGACGAGGTGGCCCGGGTGCTCGCCGTCTGTGCCGAACACCGGATCGCCGTGATCCCCCGCGGGGGTGGGACGTCGGTGGTCGGGGGTCTCACCCGCCCGGCCGATGCCGCCGGGCTACGCGGCGTCGCGCTGCTCGACCTGCAGCGACTCGACCGGATGCTCCACTGCGACCCGATCTCCCGGCTCGCCACCTTCCAACCGGGCCTGCGCGGGCCCGACATCGAGGCCGCCCTGCACCCGCTCGGGTTGACCCTCGGGCACTACCCGCAGAGCCATCAGGAGGCGACGTTCGGGGGCTACCTCGCGACGCGATCGGCCGGTCAGGCCTCGACGGGCTACGGGCGTCCCGACCAGCACGTCGTCGGGGTGCGGTTGGCCACCCCCGCCGGAGAACTCGTCGTCGAGCCGCGTACCCCGGCCTCCGCGGCGGGACCGCGGTTGCTCGATCTCGTCCTCGGCAGCGAGGGCGCGTTCGGGGTCATCACGCAGGCGACCGTGCGGGTGCAGCCCCTGCCCACCGAGAAGCGACACGGCGCCTTCATGTTCGACTCCTACGACGAGGGCTGGGCGGCCCTGCGGGTGCTGGCCCAGGACCTGGGCAAGGGCGTCATCCCCGATGTCTGCCGCCTCTCCGACGAGGAGGAGACCGCGGTCAACCTCGGGCACGCCGGGCGGGCGGGCACGGCGATGCTGCGGTACGCCCGCCTTCGGGGTCGCCACCGACCCGCGCTGCTCATCTGCGTGTGGGAGGGCACGGACGCCTCGACGCTCAGGGCGCGGCAGCGGGCATCTGAGCGGGCGTTGCGTCGCGCCGGCGGGGTGCGGATGCCGTCCGTGGTGGCCACGTCGTGGGAGAAGCACCGGTTCGACGGGCCCTACGCGCGCGACGTGCTGCTCGCGCACCACGTGCTGGCCGACACCCTCGAGACCGCGACGACCTGGGACAACCTCGGCGCGCTCCACGACCGGGTGGGCGCGGCGATCCGCGGGGCCCTCGAGGTCGAGGGGCGTCGCGCCGTCGTGATGTGCCACGTCAGCCACGTCTACGCCGCGGGGGCCTCGCTCTACTACACGTTCGTCAGCCCGGAGGCGGCCGACCCGCTCGCGCAGTGGCAGAGCGTCAAGGATGCCGCCTGCGCCGCGATCATCGAGGGGGGCGGCACCATCACCCACCACCACGCGGTGGGGCGCGACCACCGAGCCTGGGCCGAGGAGGAGGCCGGCGACCTCGGCGTCCGCACCCTGCGGGCCGTCAAGTGGGAACTCGACCCCGTGGGCGTGATGAACCCCGGCGCGCTCATCGCCGTCGACCCGTCGACGAAGGCCGGGACAGACGTGGCGGGGAGGAGCGCCGCGACGACACCGACGGGGCGAGACGCGGGGGCGGCGGCGTCGGCGAGTCGTGATGACGACGGGGGCCGGTGATGACGCGAGACGCGGTGCTGGTCGCCAACCCGACCGCCGGTGGGGGACGTGCCGCCGCCCTGCGGCCCGCCGTGCTCGACGCGCTGCGGGCCGGCGGGTGGGCGGTGCGCAGCGTGACGAGCCGTGACGGTGCCGACGCGGCACGGATCGCCGCCGAGGCCGACCCCGACGAACTGGTCGTCAGCCTGGGCGGGGACGGTATGCACGCCCTCGTCGCCTCCGGGGTGGCGACGAGCGGGGCCTGCCTCGCGGCCCTGCCCGGCGGCCGCGGCGACGACTTCGTGCGCGCCGTCGGACTTCCGCGCGACCCGGTGCAGGCGGCACTCACGCTGTCGGTCGCCCGGGAGCGCCGTATCGGCCTGGGCGAGGCCGACGGGCGCACCTTCCTCGGCGTCCTCAGCATCGGGTTCTCGGCTCGGGCCTCGCGCCTCGCGCACAGCTCCCGCGTGCGGGGGCGCTACGCGTATCACGTCGCGGCCGTCCGAGCGCTGGCCGGAGTGCCCCCACAGCATTTCTCGATCGGCCTCGACGGACGCCGCTTCGACTGGGAGGGCCTCGAACTCGCCGTGGGCCATTCGGGGTGGTACGGCGGCGGCCTGCACGTGTGCCCGGACGCCGAACTCACCGACGACGTCCTCGACGTCACCGCCATCGCCGGGCACAAACGCGCGTTCCCGGCCGTGATGACGGGCATGTTCGACGGCACGCACGTGCGCCGGCCCGAGGTCGAGACGTTCCGCGCCCGCGAGGTGGGCATCGACGGCGAGGGCGAGGTGTGGGCCGACGGCGACCTGCTCTGCCGGTTGCCGGTCCAGGCCCGCGTGCGCCCCGACGCCGTCCGACTACTCGCCTGATCACCTGCGTGGCGCGTGCCGCACCTCGTCGCGTCTGAGCACGGGCCCCGCGACTCCCCTACCAGGCCACGACAACCCGCGGCGCCGCCCCGTCATGACGTGATGGCACCGGGCACCGGGCACCCGGGGGCACCGGGAGGGTGAGCACGTCAGCGCGGAAGGACGTCCACGACGCGTGCGCACCCACGACGGGGGTGCACCCACGGCGACAGCACCACCCGGATGCGCCGGCCCTCCCTCAGGGAGAGCCGGCGCATCCGGGTGGTGGGGTCGGGCCTCAGGCGGGTGGGGCGGGGCGCGACCCGTCCTGCGGCCACGAGGACTCGGGGCCCGGGACCTCCGTGGACGGTGACGACGTGGACTGCACCGAGGTGTGCTCCGACGCGCGGGAGTCCACCGCGTGCGACCCGGACGCGTGCGGGGGCGAGGACACGTGCTCCGGCGACGGCGACTCCTGCCCCGGTGAGGTGCCCTCGGGCCGCCCGTCCTCACCGTCCGGCACCGACGCCCCGGCCTCGGCGCGCGAGGGAGCGTTCTCGCTCGCCGGGGAGTGATCGGTCGTGGGGACGGCACGGCTGCCCTGGATCGGGGAGTCGATGACGTCGGCGCTGGGGCGGGGGATGCCCGCGGCGGCGTAGACGTCGGCCTCGTCGAGGGTCTCCTTCTCGAGGACGGCGGCGGTGATGCGCTCGAGCTTGTCGCGGTGCTCGCGGAGCAGCCGCACGGCCTCGGAGTAGCACCCGTCGACGATGCGACGCACCTCGTCGTCGGCGCGGGCGAGGATGTCCTCGCTGAACCCGGCCGAGCGGGGGTCGCCCTCGTTCGGGTAGATCTGCACCGGGCCGACGCGCTCGCTCATGCCCCACCGGCCGACCATGCTGCGGGCGATGTTCGTGCTGCTGTCGAGGTCGGACTCCGCTCCCGTGGTGATGACGCCGAAGATGAGCTCCTCGGCCGCCATACCGCCGAGGGCGCCGATGATGCGGCCGCGCAGGTACTCCTCGTCGTAGCCGTACCGGTCGTCGTCCGGCGTCGAGAGCGTGACGCCGAGCGCGCGACCACGCGGGATGATCGAGACCTTGCGCACCGGGTCGGCCCCCGGCTGGAGCATGCCGAGCAGGGCGTGACCGGCCTCGTGGTAGGCCGTGCGCCGGCGCTCCTCCGGCGGCATGACGACGTTGCGCGCGGCGCCCAGCTGGACCTTCTCCAGCGCCTCGAACAGGTCGGACTGGTCGACGTTCTTCGCGGCCTTGCGAGCCGCGAGCAGTGCGGCCTCGTTGACGAGGTTCGCGAGCTCGGCACCCGTCATCCCTGGCGTCGACTTGGCGACGGCCATGAGGTCGACGTTCTCGGCGAGCGGCACCTCACGGCTGTGCACGGCGAGGATCTGCTCACGGCCGTTGGCGTCGGGCGCGTGGACCTGGATGGTGCGGTCGAACCGGCCGGGACGCAGCAGCGCCGGGTCGAGGACGTCGGCGCGGTTCGTCGCGGCGAGGACGACGACGCCCTCGCTGCCGGAGAATCCGTCCATCTCGGTGAGGATCTGGTTGAGCGTCTGTTCGCGCTCGTCGTGACCGCCCATCGCGCGCGATCCCCCGCGGGCGCGGCCGATGGTGTCGATCTCGTCGATGAAGATGATCGAGGGCGCCACCTTGCGGGCCTCTTCGAACAGCTCACGGACGCGCTGGGCGCCGACGCCGACGATCATCTCGATGAACTCCGACGCGCTCGCCGAGAAGAACGGCACCCCCGCCTCGCCGGCGGTGGCTCGCGCGAGCAGCGTCTTGCCGGTACCGGGCTGCCCGGCGAGGAGGACGCCCTTGGGAGCGCGGGCGCCGAGGCGGCGATACTTCTCGGGGTTGGTGAGGAAGTCGACGATCTCGTAGATCTCGTTCTCGACCTCGTCGATGCCGGCGACGTCGTCGAACGTCACCCGCACGGTCTCGGGGTCGACCGGGCCCTTCTTCTTGCCGCCCATGAGGCCGCCCGCCATCATCGATCGGCTGCGGCGCATGAAGAAGACGAGCATGCCGAGGATGAGCAGCACGGGACCGAACGAGAAGAGCAGGCTGAGGAACACGTTGCCCTGCTCGACGACGCTGTCGGCGCTCACCACCGCGTCGGAGTCGTCGAGCATCTTGCCGACGTCGTCCTTGGCCCAGGTGGGGCGCTCGGTGGTGAAGTTCTTGTAGGTCACGTCCTGTTCACCGGGGTAGGGCGCCTCGGTGCGCAGGGTGCCGGTGAAGGTGTCGCCCTTGGACTGGACCTTCTCGACGTTCTTGGCCGTGAGCTGATGGGTGAACTCGGTGTAGGTGATGTCGCGGGGTGCGTTGGCGGCGTTCTGCATCTGCAGCACGCCGAAGAGCAGCAGCCACAGGATGCCCATGGCGACCGCGAGCCACTTCCAGTTCGGCGACTTCTTGCCGTCGGTGCCCTCGGGCATGCCCTCGGTGCGCCACGGCTTGGGCGCCTTGGGGTCGTCCCGACCGTCCCGCCCGTCCTGGCGGTGGGCGGCCCGGCGGACACCGTCGTCGCGCCGACCGGAATCGGTGGGGGGTGTGGCCGAAGCTGGCATGAGATTCCTTCGTACGGTGGTGCGCGATCGCGTCGATCTCGCGTGGGTCAACGCGTGAGGGCCGTGGATCTTTCCCGGTTCGCCTCATCAGTGTGCCGCCGTGCCTCGACGCGGTCGACCCGGCGCCCGTCGAGTTCGAGCACCCGGAGGGTGAACGGACCCCAGTCGACCTCGTCGCCGACCTCCGGGAGGCGTCCGAGTAGGTGCATGACGAGTCCGCCGAGGGTGTCGAACGGACCCTCGGGCAGGCCGAGTCCGAGGACCTTCGCGGCCTCCGCACGGCCGAGGAGCCCGGAGACCTCCCGGCGCCCCGGGCGCACGATCCGCACGGGCTCGTCGGTCGCGTCGTACTCGTCCTCGATCTCGCCGACGAACTCCTCCATGACGTCCTCGAGGGTGACGATGCCGTCGGTCCCGCCGTACTCGTCGACGACGAGGACGAGGTGGCTGCGGGTCTCGCGCATCTGCGCGAAGGCGGAGAACAGCGGCTTGCTGCCGGGGAGCACGAGGATCTCCCGCACGAGGTCGCCGACCCGGAGGGCGTCGCCGACGATCGTCTGGGCCTCGTCGACGAGCAGATCACGGATGTGGAGGAATCCGAGGATGTCGTCCACGCCCTTGCCGGTGACGGGGTAGCGGGAGCGTTCGAGGGTCTGGACGACGGCGCGCGCCTCCGCGACCGGCATGTCGGCGTCGAGGAAGTCGACCTCGGTGCGGGGCGTCATGATCTCGGACACCGTGCGCTCCCCCGCGGCGAGGATGTCGACGACCATGCCGCGTTCGTCCTCGCCGAGGTCCTCCTGTTCGGCGACGATGGCGCGCAGCTCCGCGGCGTCCATCGACTCCTTCTGCTCGTGGGGGTCGCGCCCGAGCAACCGCATGACGACGTTCGTCGACAGGCCGAGGAACCACACGACCGGCCGCAGGATCCGCGCGATGGCGTCGAGGGGGCGGGCGACGACGAGCGCGAACGACTCGGCGCTCTGCATCGCGAGGCGCTTGGGGGCGAGTTCTCCCAGCACCAGCGACAGGTAGGAGATGACGAGGGTGACGACCACGAACGCCACCGTCGCGGCGGCACCCGCCGGCACCCCCCAGCCGCGGAGGATCGGCTCGAGGTAGGGCGCGATCGTCGCGGCGCCGAAGGAAGCCGAGAAGAAGCCCGCGAGGGTCACCCCCACCTGCACCGCGGAGAGGAACCGGTTGCTGTCCTGAGTGAGCCGCTGGACGACGACGCCTGCGCCACCGCGCTCGGCGAGACCGTTGACCTGGCTCTCCCGCAGGGACACCAAGGCGATCTCGGACGCCGCGAACACCCCTCCGAGGAGGATGAACACGAGCACGAGAGCGACATTGGGCAGCAGACCGTCCACGGCACCATTGTGCCGGGAGGCCGCATCCGCACCCACAGGCCGCCGCTGTACCCCGCCGCAGACAAGGTCATGAGCGACATCGCGGACGACGGCACCGTGGGCGACGTGCCGTGCAGCCGGACCCTCAGTCCATCGGAGGCGGCGGGGTGGGGGCGCCCTCGGGCGGGGCGACGCGGGCGAAGCGTCGTCCGCCACCGGCCCCACCCGGCACCCCACGCGACGACGCCGCACCACCGGACTTCGCCGCACCACCCGACGCCGCACCGGCCCCCGCGGCCGAGGAGGAGACGGCGGTGCGGCGGGCGGGCGCCGGATCCCACCGCACGTCGACGAGACGACGCTGCACGAGGATCGCCGCACCGAGCACCGCGGCGCCGATGAGGGCGAGGATGACGGCACCGACCGTGCCGCCCGCGCGAGCACCGACGCCGATGAGGATGCCGAACCAGCCGAAGTCGGCGTCTCCGAACGTCGTGTTCGCCTCGCCGAAATCGCCCATGACGAGCATGAGGATCGACGGCAGGAACGTGATGATGAGGCCGTTGACGAAGGCCCCGGCGATCGCGCCACGCCGCCCGCCGGTGGCGTTGCCGTAGACGCCGGCCGCGCCGCCGGTGAAGAAGTGCGGCACGAGGCCAGGGAGGATGAGCGCGAGACCGAAGACGGGCCCGAGGAACACACCGAGGACGAACAGGCCGACGAGTCCACCGGCGAAGCTCGCGAGGAACCCGATGAGCACGGCGTTCTGGGCGTAGGGGAACACGATCGGGCAGTCGAGGGCCGGTACGGCGCCGGGGACGACCTTCTCGGCGATGCCCTGGAACGCGGGGACGAGCTCGCCGAGGATCGTGCGGACGCCGAAGAGGATGACCGCGACGGAGATGCCGAACTGGAGTCCCTGGGTCACCGACTGCATGAGGTAGTTGCCGACGCCGGTCGCGCCGTCGGGGAACGCGGCGAACGCGTCTTCGCCGACGCGGGCGAGGTAGGCCGTCGCGACGACGAGGTACATGACGACCATCGACAGGGCGGTCGCGACCATCGAATCGCGGAGGAAGCGCAGGCCCTCGGGCACCTTGACGTCCTCGGTCGAGGGGCTGCTCCCCCGGGGGTCGACGAGCCGACCCGTCGCGCCCGCCGCGATGTACCCGGCGGTGCCGAAGTGTCCGATGGCGATGGAGTCGTCCCCGGTGATCTTGCGGGTCCACGGGTGGGCGAGGGCCGGCAACGCGACCATGAGAACACCGAGGAGTGCCGCACCGAGCCCGACGGTGAGACCCGAGGACATGCCCGCCGACATCATGACGACGGTGATGAGCGTCGCCATGAACAGCAGGTGGTGGCCGGTGAGGAACACGTACCGCAGCGGCGTGAACCGGGCGAGGACGAGCGCGACGACGAACCCGAGGATCATCAGCCACGACACCTGCGCGCCGAACCGTTCCTGCACGATGCCGACGATCGCCTCGTTCGTCGGAACGACGCCGTGAGCGCCCAACGCGCCCTGGATCATCACGCCGAGGGGTTCGAGGGAGGCGACGACGAGCCCCGCGCCCGCCCCGATGAGGAGGAACCCGAGGACGGCCTTGATGGCGCTGCCGAGCACCGCGGGGGCCGGGCGCCGTAGGGCGATGAGGCCGACCGCCGTGATGATGCCGACGAGGAACGCCGGCACCGAGAGGATCTCGTCGACGAGGAACTGCGCGATCGAGACGAGCGGATTCATGGGTTTCTCCTGTCGGACGGCGTCGAGGGGGTGAGGAGGGGAGGGTCGGGCTGCGCTGTCCCGCTCCTCCTCACTCCCCGGGCGGGCTCACCACGCGCACCGCGCGGCTGCTCAGCGGGCGTGGGCGCGCCTGGCGTCGCTCCTCGCACAGCGCTTGTCGCATAGCGTGACGACTGGGCCGGCGCGGTGACTCAGACGGCGTAGACACGGCGCAGGGCCGCATCGACCTGGGCGCGGGAGGTGAAGTCGTCGACGACCTCGACCGGGGCGGGGACGTCACCGAGAGCCTCCGCGATCGCCCCGGAGGTGAGCAGGACGTCGGCCTCGCCCGCGCGCCCACGTGCGGAGATCGTGTCGGTCGCCTCGACGCGGACGTGTGCACCCCAGCCCCACCGGTCGAGGACCTGCTCGAGGGTGTTCTTGAGGAACAGACTCGTCCCCAACCCGTTGCCGCACACCGTGAGGATGAACCCCTTGCTCGGCACGGCGTCCTCGGTCGGCACGGTGTCACCGGTCGGCATGGAGCCGGGATCCGTCGTCGCCGGCGCCTCGCCGGCACCGGTGGGAGCGTTCCGGGAGGCGGCTCCGGTCGCGGGCCGACCCGTGTCACCGAGCGCGGCCCGCAGGTCCTCTCCGGTGCGGGCCGCGTCGAGGCGGCGTCGCCGGTCGGGGTCGCCGAGGAGGCGGGCGAGGGCGGCGAGGGCCTCCTGGTGGGTGTCGGCGTCGACGGCCGCGAGCGCGAGGACGAGCGTCACGGGGTCGTTGGTCTCGTGCCCGAACGCGACCGGCTCGGCGAGGCGCACGATGCTCATCCCGGTCCGTGTCACCGAGGAGTCCGGCCGCGAATGCGCGAAGGCGAACCCGGGGGCGACGACGATGTAGGGACCGTGCTCGTCGACGTTATCGATCATCGCCTGCGTGTAGGAGTCACCGGCGACCCCCGCCCGGACGAGCAGCTCCCCCGCGGCCCGGATCGCCTCGTCCCGACTGGTCGCCACCACATCGACGCGGGCACTGCCCGGCTCGATCAGCTCCGTCAACGAGCGCATCGCACAACCCCTTTCGAGCGGTGCCGCTCCACGCGGCGGCGGTCCGCCCACCCTAAGCCGGGCCCTTCCCGACGTCGGGGGTCCTGCGCAGTGTCACGACGAACGGTCTCGCACATCGGGTCCGTCACCGACCCCGCAGCACGGTGCGCCGTGGGGCCGAATCTGGCGGTCTCGGGTCCGGTGGCCGACGGGGCGACGCCACGTCAGTGATCGGCCCGGGCGCCCGCGCCGAGCCGCCCGCTTCGCGACGTCTCCCTCACCGTGGGCGGCGGAGCCGTCGACGTCGTCACCCACGCCGAGAGGAGGGGGACCGGCTGCACAGAGCGCAGCGACCGGTCGAGGTCGCATCGCTCGGACCGACCCCGGGCCACCGGGGCGCGACCGGCCTCAGGACGCGGGACTCAGGGCGGCGACGAGGGCCGGGAGTGCCGTGGCCGCGGTGGCACGCCACACGTGGTCGACCCCGGCGGACAGCTCGGTGTCGGCGGGGTTGATCTCGACGACGGGAACGCCGTGGCCGCGGGCGATGTCGGGCAGCGACGCGAAGGGGTAGACGATCCCCGAGGTGCCGACGACGAGCACGAGGTCGGCCTCGAGGCAGGCGTCGAGGGCCGCGTCGAACGCCCCCTCGGGCAGCATCTCGCCGAACCAGACGACGCCGGGACGCACGTACTCCCCGCACTCCTCGCACAGCGGCGGTTCGAGGCGCTGCACCGCCTCCTCGGGGATGACGACCTCGCCGGTGAACTCGGTGCCGCACTCGGCGCATCGCAGGGCGAACAGGTCGCCGTGGACGTGGGAGAGGACGGCGCTGCCCGCGCGTTCATGGAGGTCGTCGACGTTCTGGGTCGCGATGGTGATCGCCGCGTCTCCGCGGGCCGCCCATTCCGCGAGCGCGCGGTGCCCCGCGTTCGGCTCCACCCCTCGCACGAGACCCATACGCCACGCGTACCAGGCCCACACGAGCTCGGGGTCGGCGTCCCAGCCTTTCGGCGAGGCGAGGGCCATCGGGTCGAACTCCTCCCAGAGGCTCCCCTGCGCGCCGCGGAAGGTCGGGACGCCGCTCTCGGCCGACATCCCGGCCCCGGTGAGCACGGTGATCCGCCCGGCCACGCGGGCGAGGTCGAGGATCGCGGGTGGGACGACCGTGTCGTCGGAGGGGTCGGCGGCGACGTCGAAAGGCATGTCCCCATCATGAACCTTCTGGTGACGGTCAAGAATTCGTCGCCAACGGGTATGAACCGTCGATCTGGACGCTCGCCTCGGAGGCCCGCCACTACGGTCGTGCACATGCATCGGGGAGGCCGGGTCGATCGCCCGCACGTCACGCCGAGCACGCTGTGGATCTTCGTCGTGGTCTCCGTCCTGTCCCTCGCCGGAACGCGGCTGGCGGCCATCGCCGTCCCCTGGTACGTGCTCACCTCCACGGGCAGCCCGACGCTCACCGGCGTCGTCGCCTTCGCGGAACTGGCGCCGTACGTCGTCGTCAAGGCCCTGGCCGGTCCCTTCATCGACCGTCTCGGACCCGTCCGTGTCGCCCTCGCCGGTGACGCCGCGAGTGCTGCCGCGATCGCGTGCGTGCCGCTCCTGCACGGCGCCGGCCTGCTCACCTACCCGACGCTCATCGCCCTCGTCGCGCTCATCGGCGTCCTTCGCGCGCCCGGCGACGGCGCCAAGACGACCCTCGTGCCGCTCGTCGCCATCGCCTCAGGCGCCTCGCTCGAACGGGTCGGCGGAGCGTACGGCGCCGTCGACCGACTCGCCGCCACCCTCGGCGCCGCGTTCGGTGGGCTCGTCATCGGCCTCGTCGGAGGGGCCAACGCCCTGTGGCTCACGGTCGCCGCGCTCGTGCTCGATCTCGTCGTCCTCGTCTTCGCCCTCGGGCCCCGCCTCTCCGGGCACAGCCTCGCGGCCCCGCTCGCCGGCCCTCCGGTCCGCCTCGACGCACGCCCCACCGGCGCCGACGGCCGCACGTCCACAGAAGGCGACACGGCGACGGCCACGGCCTCCGACGCGGCCACGAGGGCCGAGGCCCGCTTCGACGCCCAGGTCGACGCTCGCGCGGGAGCCTCGGCGCCCCCCACCCCGGCACGCGACCGCCCCTCCGAGGCCGACTCCCCCGGGATCGTCCCGGAGGTCCTACCCGCCCCCGGCGTCCCCGTCACCGAGGGCGGCAACCCCCCGCCGCGCGCGTCCTATCTCACCGATCTGCAGGCGGGTTGGCGATTCCTGCGCGGTGACGCCGTCCTCGTCGCGATCGTCGTCATGCTCGCATTCACGAACATGCTCGAGCAGGCGTTCGGGGTCGCGCTCGTGCCCATGTGGGCATGGCTCTCCGGCGGCGGGCCCCGCGCGATCGGGTATCTGTTCGCCACGAGCGCCCTGTTCTCGGCCGTCGGGGCCGTCGTCGCCGCCGGGCTCGGGGACCGGCTCGCGCGACGCCCCGTCTACGTGATCGCCTACCTGCTCGTGGGCCTGCCGCGGTTCGCGATCCTCGCCGTCGACGCGCCGATGCCCGTGACGATCGCCGTCCTCGCTGTCGGCGGCTTCGCGGCCGGGTTCATCAACCCGATCCTCGGGGCGGTCATCGTCGAGCGGATCCCCGGTCCGCTCATGGGGCGCGTCAACACGCTCGCGATGGCGTGCGCCTGGGCGCTGCTGCCTTTCGGCGGGCTCCTCGGCGGCGTCCTCGTCTCGAGCCTGGGCCTGTCTCCGGCACTGTGGGTCGTCGGGGTGCTCTACGTCGTCGCCACCCTCGCCCCGACCCTGCTGCCGGCCTGGCGTCAGATCGACCGCCGCCCCGGCCCCCCGGCCGATTCGGCCGAGCGCTCCCGCCCGGACGACTCCCGCCGGCGGGCCGCCCGTCCGTCGTACAACGATGGCGGCGGCGCCCGTCGCGGACTCACGTCAACCCCGTGACCAGCGCTTTCGCGGGCCCAGTCTCAGCGAGAGGATGCGGTCGCACATCGACGTACGACGCAAGGGCGCCCCGACGTCAGTCTTCGCCTTCGCGGGGAGGTAGCCGCCAGGGCCGGCGGCCTCCGGGAATGGTCTCGCGAGCGGGGATCCAGGCCAGGACGGCGAGGAGGGTGATGGAACCGGTGACGGCGAAGGCGGGGCCGAACCCCACGGTGTCGGCGATGAGGCCGGTGAGCAGGGGTCCCGTGATCGTGCCGACGTCCTGCGACATCTGGAAGCCGGCGAGCACCTTGCCGCCGTTGCGGTCGGAGCCGACGACGTCCGCCACCGAGGCCTGTTGCGCAGGGTTGAGCAGTCCGGACCCGATGCCCGCGACGACGGCGAGCGCGAAGAACGGCAGCCGCGTGTCGACGTAGCCCAGCGGCAGGGTCCCCACCGAGCAGATGAGCAACCCGACGATGAGGACGCGCTTGCGGCCGCGGTCATCGACGAGTCGGCCCGCGGTCTGGAGGGCGGCCGCGTTGCCGGCGGCCATGAGGGTCAGCGCGATCCCCGCCGAGCCGATGCCGAGGGCGGGTGAGGCAGCCGCGAAGATCGGCAGGAGGGAGTTGCGGACGCCGAAGTTCACCCAACCGTTGGCGAACCCGGAGACGAGCGCCGCACGGTAGGCACTGTCGCGCACGGCCTCCCTGACCTGCATGACCGCCAGCGGGGCCGTTCCGTTCGCCGGTCGCAGTGACGCCCCGCCGAGGAACCGGGCGACGACGGCTGCGGCGACGAGCAGCGCCACGGCGTAGATGAAGAAGGGCACCCGGTAGCCGAAGGGCGCGAGCGCGCCGCCGAGGGCCGGACCGAGGATCCCGCCCATGAGGAACGCCGTCGAGTAGTAGCCCGACACCCGTCCACGGATCGCCCGGGGGGACAGGCGCACGATGAGCCCCATCGCCGAGACGGTGAACATCGTCGACCCGATACCGCCGAGCCCACGGAACAGCAGGAGCTGGCCGTACGTCTGCGCGAAACCGGTCGCCGCCGTCGAGAGCGCGACGATGAGCAGGCCCGCGACGTAGATCGGACGCTCACCGAACCGCGAGATGAGCGCCCCGCCCCCCGGGGCGAACACGAGCCGGGCGACCGCGAAGGCACTGATGATGACCGATGCCGCGGTGATCCCCACCCCGAAGCTGCGTGCGTACTGCGGCAGGACGGGGGCGACGATGCCGAACCCCAGGGCGATGACGAAGGCCGCCGCGATGAGGACCTTGAGTTCGCCGGGGACCGAGGGCCGCTCGGATTCGGTGGTGACCGCCGCACGTCCGGGGGGTGTGAGCCCACCGGAGGCGGCGTCATCGGAGGCGGGGGACGGGGAGGAAGTCGTCATGGCCCGCCCAGTATCACCCCGGGCCTGCAGGGACCTGGGCTTGATCCCGAATCCTCCACCGCCGCAAGCACTTCCCCTCACGTCCCAGGCCTCGCGGCCGATGGGACGAGGACGAGACGACTGGGAGGTTGCCATGCGGATCACCCCGAACGTGCCGCCGAACGCCCCGACACCGCCGGCGCCGATCCCCCGCGCCGAGGCGACGGCTCCCGTCCGGGCGGCGTTCTCGGTGCTCAACGACTTCCGTTACCTCACCGAGAGCGACAAGGAGATGCTGCGGTACGCCACCGGCGAGATCGTCGAGCCGGGGCTCATCGACCGCCGCGGCGAGGCGAGCGCGTTCACCCAGCAGCTCGCGCTCGACCGGCGCACGGGCGAGCTCGCCCCCCACCAGGAGGTGAGCGGCGTCTACCTGCGCAACGCCGCCGCAGCGATGGAGGAGTTCGGCAAGGGGCGGCCCGGCTTCACCAACCCCTATTCCGGCCCGACGTTCGAGCGCGCCCTCGCCTGGCTCGATGCGCACGGCCGCTCCCGCGCCGACATCCGCATGTGATTCGACCGCGGTCCGCCACCCCGTCGCCGTGACGTCCCGGCGCCTCAGTCCCCGAACAGCGGCATCGCGGCGATGCGGTCGAAGGCCTCGTCGATGCGGTCGCGGCCGACGGTCATGGCGAGTCGCAGGTACCCCTCGCCGCAGTCTCCGAACGCGGGGCCGGGCAGGGTGAGGACGTGTGCCTCCTCGAAGAGACGGTCGGCGACCTCGGTGCTCGAGAGACCCGTCTGCGTGATGTTGACCCAGAGGTAGATCGACCCACCGGGTTCGAGGGCGCTCATCGCCGGGAGCTCGCAGACGCGCTGGTAGGCGCGCATGATCCGTTCGCGGTAGAGAGCCGAGATGGGCGGCACGATGTCGTGCCGCAGCCGGAGGGCGTGCAGCGCCGCCCGTTGCGAGATCGACGGAGCGGTGAAGACGTTGTTCTCGTTGACGTCCTTCATCGCCCGGATCACCTCGGCGGGGCCGAGGGCGTAGCCGATGCGCCACCCCGTCATGACGAAGTCCTTGGACAGGGAGTTGAGCGTGATCGTGCGCTCGACCATGCCGGGGATCGTGACGAAGGGCTCGAACGGCTCGGCGTAGCTGAACGCGGTGTAGATCTCGTCGGCGATGACGACGAGGTCGTGCTTGTCGGCGAGCCGGGCGATCTGCTCGGATGTCGAGCGCCTCAGACACGCACCCGTCGGGTTGGACGGGGTGTTGAGGATGATCGCGCGGGTGCGCGGGGTGATCGCCGCCTCGAGGGCGTCGAGGCGCACCTGGTAACCGTCCTCCTCGCGGGTGTCGACGACGACGGGGACGCCGCGGGCCAGGCGGATCTGGTGCGGGTAGGGCGTGAAGTAGGGAGCGAGGATGATGACCTCGTCGCCGTCGTCGAGGATCGTCTCGAGCGCGAGCCACATGCCGTGGCAGGCCGACGTCGTCACGAGGACGCCGGCCGGGTCGTGGGTGTGCCCGTGGTCGTCGGCGTAGACGCGGAGGATCTCCTCGCGCAGGTCGGGGTAGCCGAACGTGTCGGTGTAGTGGGTGTGCCCGCGGTGGGCGTCGGCCATCGCCGCGTCGATGACCCGTCCGTCGGTGGTGAGTTCGGGGTCGCCGAGGCTGAAGTTGATGACGTCCGCGTACCGCGTGGCCCGGTCGACCGAGCTGCTCATGGGCGTGGACGCCTGCCCGCGGTAGCGCGAGGAGACGAACCGGTCACTCATGCGCGGCCCTCAGGATCGCGACCCTCAGACACACGACCCTCGGACGTGGCCGTCGCGGCGCCGGCGGCCTCGCTGTCGGCGTCGGCAGGGGGAAGCTGCTCGAGCTCGGCCTCGTCGACCTCGGTGTTGGGGGCGACCTTGTTCGGGTCGAGGGCGGTGACGACCGCGTAGACGACCACGCCGATGGCCATGCCGACCATGATCGGGTAGTTGCCGCCGATGACCCAGTCCGCGGCCGCGTCGGGTCCGAGGAGGGCCTTGGCCTGGCCGAATTCGCCGAAGACCATCGACCCGGCGACGCCGATCGCACTGAGCAGCAACGCGAGCAGACCGGCCTTGGGCGAGACGCGGCGCAGGAAGAACGCGGCGACGACCGGCACGAACACACAGCCGGAGAGGAATCCGTAGGCGAGGTCGAGGGCGCGGAAGATGTCCTTGATGACGAGCGACAGCGCGATGACGAGGACGCCGATGAGCAGGGCGATGCCGCGGTTGATCCAGACTTCGCGGGCGACATGCCCGTCCTTTCCTCGCGCACCGGAGGCGCTCGCGTCGAGGTCGCGCTGGACCGCCGAGCTGCCGAGGGCGACGCGGTCGTCCGCGGCGGCCTCGACACCCGAACTGCGCTCACCGCGGAGGAGGCGCAGGTAGACGTCGTTGTAGATGACGGTGGAGCAGGCGAGGATCGTTCCGGAGGCCACCGACATCGACGCGGCGAGAGCGGCCGCGAGCAGCAGTCCTGCGATACCCGGCGGCAGGAACAGCTCGACACCGAGGGCGAAGGTCTGCGACGGCTCGGCGGGCGTGGCGCCGACCGCGAGGACTGCCATGCCGAGCAGCACGGCCGCGAGCCCGTAGATGATCGAGTACACGCCGGCGAGGATCGTGCCGGTGCGGGCGATCTTCTCGTTGCGGGCGGTGAACATGCGCTGCCAGATGTCCTGACCGATGACGAGGCCGGGCACGTACAGGAGGATCCAGTAGAGGGTGCCCGAGAAGCCCAGGGACCACGGGTCCCAGTGCTCGGCGGGGAGCTGCGACATCAGGGTGGGCACGTCGCCGTGGGCCTTGCTGAGGACGAGGAAGATCGGGACGAGGATGATGATGCCGAGCGTCTTGATGACGAACTGGACGATGTCGGTCATCGTCACCGCCCACATTCCGCCGAGGAACGTGTAGAACACGACGACCGCGCCGCTGATGATCATCGCCGTCTGCTCGGTGAGCCCGGGGAACATGAGGGCGAGGATGCTGCCCATCGCGATGACCTGCACGACCGTGAGCGAGACCGTGTAGATGATCGTGAGGACCGCGCCGAGCATGCGGGCGCTCGTGCCGTAGTTGCGTTCGATGACCTCGTTGATCGACAGCGCCCGCAGCTTGGCCAGCTTGGAGCTGATGAGCAGGCCGAGCACGATGAGGCCGAGACCCAGACTGCCACCGACCCAGAGGCCGGCGATGCCGACCTTGTATCCCCGTTGAGCACCACCGACGGTGACGGCCCCACCGACGGCCATCGCCGCCATGCAGCCGAAGAACAGCGGGAACTTCAGCCGCCGGCCGGCGAGGAGGAAGTCATCGCGGTCCTTGGCGAAGAACGTCGACGCGACGCCGATGCCGAGCATCGCGAGCACGTAGAGACCGATGACGACGTAGTCGATCGTGTGGACGACACCCATGGGACACCTGCCCCCCTCGGCCGCCTCGGGACGGCCTCGCTGGCCGCGGCGAACCGCGGTCCGGCCACGGCGCCGGACGCGTTCATGGTGACAAAGAGGCAACGCCCACACCGGCGTTTCCGGCACTGATGCCTCGCCGTGTTGCCTGGAGGTGATCAGATTCACACTCCTGGGCGTACGGTCAGACCATGGACGACAGGCCCCTCGACGCGGCGATGCGAGAGCCGATCACGCTCATGCGCGACGGCACCGTCAAACAGGTGAACCCCCTCTCGGGGACCGAGGTGTGGACCGTGCCGGGACGCGCGAATCGCCCCCTGGTCGCGCGTGGGTCCGGCGCGGTGGCGGAGGGACCTCCGGGGCGCGGAGTGCCGTGCGCGTTCTGCCTGGATCGCCTCGAGGAGGTGCCGCCGGAGAAGGCGCGACTCATCCGCGCCGACGGGGGCTTTCGGACGCTCACCGCCCTCCCACCCGAGGAGCTGCGGACGACCACCCCGGAGTTCCGACGTCTGCCCAACCTGTTCGAGATCGTCTCGTTCGACTACTGGCGCGGAAACCACGGGCACGAACCGGGCGCCGCGGCCCATGCCCACCACGAGGCGTGGCTCGCCTCACCCCTCGGGCGGGGCATCCTCGCCGACCTTCTGCGGGCACGCGATCGGGC
The DNA here is from genome assembly GCF_032060985.1 of Mobilicoccus sp. NCBI lineage: Bacteria > Bacillati > Actinomycetota > Actinomycetes > Micrococcales > Dermatophilaceae > Mobilicoccus > Mobilicoccus sp. The sequence goes on along the minus strand of NZ_DAMBGD010000011.1, from coordinate 15,877 downwards.
CGGTGGAGGTGCCGACCCTGCGGCGGGCGAGAGGCCGGCCCCTGACCGGGAGGCGAGGTCTCTCGCCTTCTTCGCCGGAGGCCACGACCTCATCGTCCCCCGCCGACACCTCACCGAGGATGGGCAGCTCGCCGCCGCGGGGTCGCTCACCCCGGCCGCGCACGCGGCCTACATCCGTTTCACGGTGCAGACCCTCGGACACCTCTACGCCGAGATCCCCGCGGCCCGTTACGTCGCGACCTTCCAGAACTGGCTCGCCCCGGCCGGGGCCTCCTTCGACCACCTGCACAAGCAGCTCGTCGCCATCGACGAGCACGGCGATCAGGTGGGGCGGGAGCTCACCCGCCTCGCGAGGCGTCCCCACCTGTACGCCGATCACCTCGCCTACGCCCGCCGCCAGGGGCTCGTCCTCGCCGAGAACGCCCATGCCGTCGCGTTCGCGGGATTCGGTCACCGCTACCCGACGCTCGAGGTGTGGGCGAAGGACACGACGGCGCGCCCGTTCGAGATGACCGTCGCCCAGGTCGACGGCGTCTCCGACCTCGTGCACGCGATGCACCTCGCGACGGGCGCCGAGATCCCCAGCAACGAGGAATGGCATCACCGCCCGATCGACGTCGACCAGCCGATGCCCTGGCGCGTCGAACTCAAGTGGCGGGTGTCGACGCTCGCCGGGTTCGAGGGTGGCACGCGCATCTTCGTCACGACGATCACCCCGTGGGACCTGCGCGACCGTGCCCTCGACGCCCTCCGCCCCCTCGCCGCCGCCGGCGCACTCGGCCCGTCGGTGGAGCTGCCCTGACACCTCGCCGCTCGCGCCTCGCCGCTCGGTCATCGGGATGAGGTGGCAATCTCGACGGAGTCGAGGGGGTTCCGCCGGGGATTGCTCGGCGTCGGCGCAGGTCACGCGATGGTGAGGGGATCGGCGTGCCCGCCGACTCCGCTGACATTGCCACATCACCGGCGGCGCCGGGCGCGGACACGGGAGCTGTCATGCCCGGCCGGGAGGGAGGCCACCGCGACGACGCCGTCGAGACCGGTCGTCACACCCCCACCGTGCCTACGGCCAGCCCACGTGTCCGACGAGGAGGGCGTAGCCGACGAAGGCGACGACGTCGAGGATCGTGTGGGCGACGACGAGAGGGCCGACGCGGCCCCACCGACGGTAGGCCCAGGCGACGATGAGGCCCATCGCGACGTTGCCGACGAACCCGCCGATGCCCTGGTAGAGGTGGTAGGTGCCGCGGATGAGCGCCGAGGTGAGCGCGACGCTCCAGAACGACCACCCCGCCTGCCGCCACCGGGTGAAGAGGTAGCCGACCATGACGACCTCCTCGAGCACGGCGTTCTGCACGGCGGCGAGGACGAGAACCGGCACCGCCCACCACACGGCGGTGAGGTTCGCGGCCGCGACGGTCGTGTTGAGGCCGAGCTGTCGCGCGAGCAGATACAGCCCGAGACCGGGGATCCCGATCGCCGCGGCGAGCAGCGCCCCGCGGAGCAGATCGGAGACGGGACGCCGGACGTCTGCGCCGATGCGTCGGAGTGCCCCCGCGTCGTCGCGGGCGAGGAGGTACACGGCGAGGAGCGCGGGCACGACCCCGAGAACGACCCCGGCGAGCTGGTAGGCGAGGTCGAGCCAGGGTCGGTCCGGCGTCACCGAGGAGTTCATCGCCGTCGTCTGCTGTGACAGCGCCACCTGCGCGGTGACCTTGCGGATGAACGAGAGCACGGCGTAGATCGCCGAGCTGCCGAGCGACACCCCGAGCACGAGGACGGTCTCGAGGACGAGCGTGCGCGGCCGCATCCGGGGTGGGGGGAGCGCGTCGCCGTCGTCGACGCCCGTGGACACGTTCGCCGCGACAGGAGCACTCCCCGAGGCCTCGGGCCTCCGAGGCGCCGCAGGCACCTCCGATGGTGGTGTCGAGCCGGACGGCTGGGGCGTGGGCGCGCTCACCGGCGGTCCCGCAGGTCGGCGAGAAGATCATGACGGTGTTGCGCGGCGGGGAGGGAGACGTCGCGCTTGTAGGCGGCGAGTTGGGTGAGGCCGCGGGCCTCGAGGGCGGCGATCTCCCCGGCGACGTCGGCGGGCGTCTTGTTCTGGCTCATCTTCGCCTTGCCGACGAGTCGGCTGATCCGGAGTTCGACCCCGACGACGGCACGAAGCATCCGGTCGACGAAGTCCTGCGGTGCGTCGTCGACGGCCCACGTGGGGGCGGCGCCGGACGCCTGTCCCCGCGGGTCGCCGGCGGCCCAGTCCTCCTCGTGGCGGGTGGTGAGGGGACGCATCGAATCGAGGATCCAGGCGGGGTCGTCGTGGACGGTGAGCTCCCCGTGAACGTGGACGGTGACGTAGTCCCAGGTGGGCACGACCCGGCCGCCGTCATCGTGACTCGGGAGGTCGACGGGTGAGACGTAGTGGTCGCCGCCGTGGACGACGACGGTCGCCGGCCCGATGACCGGCCTGCGGACCTGGGGGTTGTTGCGGGCGAGGTGCCCGACGAGGCAGCCGAGTCCCCCGCCGACCTCGCCACCGCCCGCCTCCTCCGAGGCCGCCGCCCCCGGGCCGGGCACGTACTCCCACGGCAGGAAGGTCACGTCGGGTTCGGGCGTCCCGTCCTCGCCGGCATGGACGGTGACGAGGTCCCCGGCTCCCATGCGCGTGAGGATCCCGACGCACTCGGCGTCGGTGAGGGCGAAATGCGCAGGCACGTACACGGCACCAGCATGCCCGAGCCGCTGCGCCCGCCGGGACGGGTACGTTCGTAGGCTGCGGTCATGGACGCGACCAATCCGCTGGGGCTCGATGAGGAGTCCGGCAGCTACTACCGCCGCATCGACGACGACACGTACATGCCGACGCTGCATGCGCAGGGGGCGTGGCAGGCGCACGAGCAGCACATGGCGCCGGTGGCGGGTCTGATCGCCCACTGCATGGAGACGTTCAACGGCCGCGAGGACATGCAGCTCTCGCGCATCACGTTCGACATCCTCGGGATGATCCCCGCGGCGCCGAGTACGGTCGAGTGCCGCACGATCCGGCCCGGTCGCACGATCGAGCTCGACGAGGGCGTCCTGAGCGTGGACGGCAAGCCGGTCGTCCGGGCGCGGGGGTGGCGTCTGTCGAGGCAGGACACCACCGATGTCGCGGGGGGCTTCCCCGAGGCGTTGCCACCTCCGGACGCCCTCGAACCGTGGCGCGGATCGACCCTGTGGGGCGGGGGCTACATCCGGTCGTTGGAGTTCCGGCGCGACCCCGGTTCGGTACCGGGCGCAGGACGCCTGTGGCTCCGGTCGACGAAGACGCTCATCGAGGACACCGACGTGAGTGACATGGCCGCGTTCGTCGGCCTCGTCGACACGGCCAACGGCGTCGCGACCCGCGCCCACCCGGACGAGTGGATGTTCCCCAACCTCGACCTCACCATCCACCTGTGGCGTGCGCCCCTGGCCGGGTGGGCGGGTTTCGACACGACGGTGACGTTCGGGGAGAGTGGCGTCGGTCTCACCTCTTCGACCTTGCACGACATCCGCGGACCCCTCGGGCGGGCCGAGCAGATCCTCACCGTGCGGGAGGTGCCGCCCCGCGCGTGAGCAGCCGCGTCACGCAGGGCTGCCGGAATCCCGACTCCGTCCGCAGCCGGTCGGCGACATGTGCCACGTGAGGGCGCCCGGCCGCATAGGCTCGGAGAATGGACCTCAGCTATCGGATCATCAACGTGTTCGCCGCGGCGGACGTCCCGTTCTCCGGCAACGCCCTTTGCGTCTTCCCCGAGGCGGCCGACGCCGACGACGACCTCATGCAGCATCTCGCGCAGCAGGTGAACCTCGAGACCGTGTTCATCCGCGAGACCCGCGACGACGGCGCGAGCATCCGGGTCTTCTCCCCCGGCGGCGAGGGCCGTTTCGCCGGTAGCGCCACGCTCGGCGCGGCCCACGTGGTCGACCAGGTCCTCGGCAATCCCCGCAAGGCGCTGCACCTCACGGCCAAGACGGTCGACGACGTCACGGTGAGCCCGGTGGGCAAGGACAACTGGTCCATCAAGACCACGCACGCGGAGGTCCGTCACCTCAAGTCGACGCCGCAGATCCTCGCTTCGCTCGTCGGGCTGCGCCTGGAATCCATCCAGGGCGAGGTCATGGTCGTCGATTCGGGCCGGTCGGGCATCGTGCTCCCGGTCAAGACGGTCGAGGATGTCCGCAAGGCCCACCTGGACGCCCGGATGCTGCACTCCTACGCGATGCTCCTCAACACCGAGCCGCAGGTGTACGTCTGGGCCGACACCGAGGACGGCCAGATCGAGTCCCGCATGTTCTACGGCCCGCAGGGTGGTGTCATCGAGGTCGCGGCCACCGGTTCCGGCGCGGCGAACCTGGGTCACTGGATGGCGGAGAACGGTCGTTTCGGTCGCCGCCGCATCCACCAGGGCGCGGCGGTCGGTCGCCCCTCCTACCTCGACCTCGTCGTCGAGGAGAGCGGGGACGTGTACGTGGGTGGCCACGTCCACGAGATCGCGAGCGGCACCTTCACCGTCTGATCCGCCGGCGACGGAGGTCACGGCCCCGGGTTCCTCACGGACCGGGGCCGTTCGGCTGCCCGCGCGCGGATCACGTCGACACGATCCGGGAAGCCTCCTGCTGACTCGTGCCCGCTTGGAGGGAGTAGCCCACCTCATCGTCGTCATGACCGCCCCGGGCCGTCGCCGGTCACCTCGAGGACGTGACCCACTGGAGCCTGAAGACGATCGACCGCGCGCGCTACGCCCGCGGCGACAGGTCACCATGCGTATCGTCCGTCCCGCGGCGGAGGAATGCCGTCCGTCGCGGTTCAGGACCTGTCCTCGGTGGCGGCGAGAGCAGCCTCCACAGCGGCGTGTGCGTGGATGGTGGTGGTGGGATAGAGGGGGACCCCGGGCCCCTCTGCATCGTCCGGGCTGATGAGGAGCTCGATCTCGATACAGCCGAGGATGATCCCCTGGGCTCCCCGACGGACGAGTTCGTGAATCACCTCCACGAACCGGCGTCGGGAGCCCTCGCGGACGACGCCGTGGCACAGCTCGTCGTAGATGACTCGATGTACGTCTGCTCGACTGGGTGCGTCGGGGACCAGGACGGTCAGCCCATGGTTCTCGAGCCGGCCACGATAGAAGTCCTGTTCCATCGTGAATGCGGTCCCCAGGAGGCCGACCGTCGCGACACCATCACGCACGACTGCGTCAGCTGTGGCGTCGGCCAGGTGGAGCAAGGGAATCGTGCAGGCGCCCTCGATGGCGGGGGCAACCTTGTGCATGGTCGCCGTACCGCTTGACGAGATGGGTGAACGTCTTGCGACGCGGCTCGATGACCTGCGTCTTGAGCTCGTACTGCACGGTGCCTCCTTGGCAGTCGCCTCAGGCCGCGGCCTGGGATTCGAGGATGAGGAGCATGAGGAGATCGGGCAGCGCCTCGGGCCCGGAGAGTTCGCTCGGCTCGGAGCGGGCGATCCCGTCGCCGACGATCTGCCCGTAGGCGAGGTGGTCGGCGTACATGAGCGAGACGCGGGCGGCCCGACCTCGGTAGCGGATGTTGAACGCGAGTTCCTCGTGGCCGACCTCGTCGTCGAGGGACAGATGATCGGCCTCGGTCGAGATCACCGCGTTCGCCTCGCACACGAGCTGCTCGGCGTAACTGCGGATGGCGACCTGGCGGTCGGTGCCGGTGCCGATGTCCCACGCGCGGGCAGGTCGGAGATCGGGTGACGGCCACTCCTCCTCGTCCACGCGCTCGTCGAACGCCTCGGCCACTCGGAGCATGAACGGCGTCATCGCGTCCCCTCTCGCCTCGTTGCGGATGCCCGAGCCTGCGGCGCAGCGCGTGGCGTGCGCCACACGCGTTCCCCTCTCCGGAACGGGTGGGGGCGGTCAGCCGAGCGGGAGGGAGGCGCCCGGGAGGGCGAGATCCGCTGTGAGACCAGCGAGGTGGGGCAGGACGGCGAGGAGGCTGACCAGCACGACGAGGAGAGTGTCGGCACGGGTCCAGGGCGCGGGTTCGAGCCAGGTCCGGGTGACTCCGCGCGTCCCGGCCGAGTACCCCCGCGCCTCCATCGCGACGGTCATCCGCCCGGCTTGTCGGATGGCCTCGACGAGCAGCGAGAACGTCATCGCGCACACATGCCGGAGCCGGGAGATCGGCCCACGTCCGGGGCCGAGTCCCCGCGCGTGGCGGGCGCGGTCGAGCGTCACCCAGTCGTCGGTGAGGGTGTCGAGTCGCTGGAGCGCGGCGACGGTGGCGAGCACGGGCCGGGCGGGAAGCCGGAGCCGCTGCCCGAGGTGGTCCCCGAGGGTGAACGGGTCGAGGTAGGAGACGAACACGAGCCCGCCGACGACGAAGAACGCGACGCGCAGCCCGGCCACCGCGGCGACGGTGAGCGAGCGCGGGTCCGCGAGCAGCCAGTTGCTCCACGTGACGCCGGCCGTCGCGACCACCGCGGGCAGGAGCCGGATCAGCGGGAACCCGGTGCGGCCGACGAGGATGGCGAGGAGCACGACCTCGGCGACGAGCCCGATGAGGACCGGGGTGAGGTCGCCGATGAACAGGCCCCCGACGGTGAGGACGAACGAGGACGCGAGCAGCGACAACGGGCCGCACCGGGAGAGCAGGCCGATCACCGCGGCGCTCCCCGGGTCACGGGTGGACGGACGTCGCCGAGGGGGGCGGGCTCCCCACCCTCGCCCCGACGCCGGCCGGTGTCGCCGCTCTCGGCGTGACGGCGGTCGGTGCCCCGGGCGTCGTGGGCGCCATCGGCATCGAGGCCGTCCGGACGGGTCCCCGCGACGCCGGAGCGCACGCGACCACCCTCGAGGTGGGTGAGGGAGTCGGCGAAGGCGGTGAACTCGTCGTCGTGGGTGCTGACGAGGACGGCGGCGCCCGCGGCGCGGACGGCCGCGGCGAGGCCGACGACGGCGGCCCAGGTGTGTCGGTCCTGGCCGACGGTCGGCTCGTCGAGGGCGAGCACCGGCGCCCGGTGGAGGAGGGCCGAGGCGAGGGCGAGACGACGGGTCTGCCCCCCGGACAGGCTGGCAGGGTGCCGACGTTCGAGACCGCCGAGGCCGAGCAGATCGAGCAGACCCTCGGCGCGGCGGCGGGCGTCGGTCTCGTCGTCGCCGAGCGCGCGGGCGGTGGCGAGGAGGCAGTCGAGCGCCGTCGACCCGGTGAGGGCGAGAGAGGCCTGTTGCGGCACCCACGCGGCGCGGTCGGCGAACTCCCGGGAGGTCCACCGCGACGGCGCGGCCGCGGCCCCGTCGGCGAGGCTCGGGTCGGCGATGACCTCACCCGAGGTCGGCCGCTCCAACCCGACGGTGACCGAGACGAGCGAGGACTTGCCCGCCCCGCTCGCGCCCCGCAGCGCGGTGAGCTCGCCCGGGGGGACGCGCAGGTCCACGTCGGTGAGCGCGGCACGCGGCACCGGCGGACGCCGGTCGATCGCGAGACCCCGCCGCGGCCTGCGCACCAGCCCGACTCCGTGGACGTCCAGGCCGCCGGGTGGACGGCGGAGGTCGGCGAGCAGACTTCCGACCGCCAGCGGGGGCGGAGGCGCGGCGCCCGGCACCCACAGCCCGGCGGTGAGCAGGGCATCGCGCTGCTCGGCGAGCACCCGCGCGGGCGGACCGTCGGCGAGGATCCCGTCGGCGGTGAGGACGACGAGACGGTCGATCAGTCGATCCGCGGGGCCGCTCCCCGCCCCCAGCCACCGATCGAGGCGGTGCTCGACGACGACGAGGGTGCTCCGGCGGTCCTGCACCGCGCGGGCGACCGCGGCCCGCACGAGCGCGGCGGAGGCGTCGTCGAGCATCGAGGTCGGCTCGTCGAGCAGCAACGCGCCCGGACGCATCGCGAGCACCCCCGCGAGAGCGAGACGTTGGGCCTCACCCCCGGAGAGCGCGGTGCTGCGGTGGTCGACGCCGTAGGGGAACCCGACCGCGGCGAGCGCCTCGGCGACGCGGGTCCGGATCTCCGCCCGGGGCAGCCCGAGGTTCTCCGGCCCGAACGCGGTGTCCCGACCCACCCGACCGGCGACGAGCGCGTCGGCGGGGTCCTGCACGAGCAGGCCGACGCGTCCGTCCCCCGCACGCACGGGGTCACCGTCGACGAGCACCTGCCCCGCACGCTCGCCGGGGTCGATCTCCCCGAGCACCCCGGCGAGCGCCTGCAGCAACGTCGACTTGCCCGCCCCGCTCGCCCCGGCGAGCAGCACCCGCTCGCCGGGGTCGACGCGCAGATCGAGGTCGGCGAGCACCGGCGTCGCGCGCCCCAGCGGCGTCCATGAGAGACCCCGCGCCTCGACCGCGGCGGGTGCGGGCCTCACCGGTCGGCCGCGACGAGGTGTTCCTCCCCCGGGGGGAACGCGTCGACCGCGCCGGTCGCGGCGAGCGCCCGCACGAGCAGGTGGCCGCCGACTCCGGCGACGACCGCGCCGGAGATCACACCCGCGGCGAGGTAGACGAGCTTCCACGCCCAGCTGAACTCCGGCACGTAGACCCACCATTCGTAGACGACGATCTCGAGGACCGCGCCGAGCATGCCGCCGCACACGGCGGCGAGGAGGTCGAACCGGCGCCAGCGCCAGAACGCGACGGCGAGCTCGACACCGAGCGCCTGGAGGAACCCCGACACGAGCACCATCGCGGCCCACTGGTTGCCGAGCAACATCTCGACGGAGGCCGCGACCATCTCGCACAGCAGCGCCGCACCCGGGCGGCGCACGAGCAGCGCTCCCGCGACCGCTGGGAGGATCCAGACGCCGAGCATGAGTTCCCGCAGCGGCGGGAACACCGACAGCGCCACCTTGAGGGGCTCGTAGAGGAACGAGTCGAACCCCCAGAAGGCGACGCCGAGGGCGACGCCGAGAACGGCGAGGGTGACGATGTCGACCGCGCGCCAGGCGGTGGGTCCTCCGCGCGCCCCTCTGCGGCCCGGCCGCGTGTGGCCATGGAGATCGGCGATCTTCGTGTTCATGTGGTTCTCCCGTGACGATCCGATGTGTCGATCACCTCGGGGGCAGGCACGCGGACGTGCCATGAGAACTCGACTCCCTCCGCCGGTGTGAACCGGATCAGGTTCGAGGGTCTGCGGCGAACCGCACTCTCAGCGCCGGAGCGCTCCCCTGTCGATGTCCGGTCACTGTAACCGGCGCCTCCCCCGCCCGCAGCCCCCGGCGCCCGATGACCCGGGCGAGAGGGGTGGGCGGGGTGGGCCCGGTGGCGGCGACCGGCGTCCGGGGCGGACACGGGCCGACGGCCGCAGGACCCGCCGGGAGCCCCGATCGCCGTCGCGTCCACGGCCTGGCAGACTGCACCTCATGAGTGACAAGGTGTTCAAGATCGTGGGTACGGGCCTCGCCGTCGGCGCCGGCGTGCTGGCCAAGAAGGTGTCCGAAGGTGGCTGGAAGGCCGTCATGGCGAACGACCCGCCGGCCAACCCCGAGGACCCCGACACCACGCTGGCCGAGGCCATCGCCTGGGCCGCGCTCTCCGGCGCGCTCATCGCGCTCGCGCGCATGCTCGCGACCCGTCAGTGGACGCAGTACTACGCCAAGTCGACCGGACACAAGCCCGCGAACCCGAACGACGTCAGCTGATCGTGCGGGTCTCGCTCGAAGGGAACACGCCGAGCGTCGCTCCCCGCGCGTGGCTGGCGCCGACGGCGGTCGTCGTCGGCGCCGTGAGCGTGGAGGCGCAGGCCGGCCTGTGGTTCGGGGCGGTCGCGCGGGGCGACGGTGACGAGATCCGCATCGGCGCGCGCAGCAACGTCCAGGACAACGCGGTGCTGCACGCCGACCCGGGGTTCCCGTGCCGGCTCGGTGAGGACGTCACGGTCGGCCACTCGGCGGTGGTCCACGGCTGCACGGTGCAGGACCGGGTCATCGTCGGCATGGGCGCGACCGTCATGAACGGTGCCCGCATCGGCAGCGACTCGATCATCGCGGCAGGCACCCTCGTCTCCGAGGGGATGGAGATCCCGCCGCGGTCCCTCGTCATGGGCGTGCCGGGCAAGGTGCGCCGCGAGCTCACCGACGCCGAGCTCGAGAAGGTCGCCCGCAACGCGGCCGTGTACGTCGAGGCGGCGCGGCGCTATGCCGCCTCCGCCGAGGTGGTCGGCGAGGACTCGCCGGTCGACGACGACCTCGGCGGGTCACCCCGCCCCTGAATCGCGCCCGCGACACGCCGTCGGCGCATCGGTCGCGGTGGCTCCGGTCGTGGGGGTGAACGGCACGGTGGGAGAGGCCACATCGGCAGCTCGTCCCGCTCCCCACCGTGGCCAGGTGATCAGGGATACGGTCGTGACATGACCACTCACATCGTCGCGATGGGCGGTGGCGGGTTCTCCTCCTCGGAGGACTACCGGCCTACCAGCCTCGACCGGTACATCCTCTCCCTCACGGACGCGACCAACCCGTTGGTCTGCTTCGTGCCGACGGCCTCGGCGGACGACGGTCTCTACGTGTCGCGCTTCATCAACGCCTACAGCTCGCACGTGCGCACCTCGGTCCTCACGCTGTGGAGTGGGGCGGCCGACGCGATCGCCCGCATGGACGAGGTCGACGTGTTCCTCGTCGGCGGCGGCAACACCCTCAACATGCTCGCTCTCTGGAGCGCGCACGGCCTCGGCCAGCGGTTCCGCTCCTACGCGCAGGACTCCAGTCGTGACGTCGTGCTCGCGGGCGTGAGTGCGGGCGGCGCGGTATGGCACGAGGGCTGCACCACCGACTCCTACGGGTCGGGCATCAGCGCCCTCGCCCTCGGACTCGGGATCGTGCCCGGCAGCTTCTGCCCGCACTACGACTCCGAGGCCGACCGCGCGCCGCAGTACAAGGAGTTCATCGACACGAGCCAGCTCCCCAGCGGGTACGGCGTCGACGACGGCGCGGCGATCCACTACGTCGACGGAAAGCTCGAGGCCTGCGTGGCCGAGCGCGCCGGCGCCGGGGTCCACCGCCTCGAGCAGAACGAGAACGGTGTCCAGATCACCGATCTCGACACCCGCGTGCTCTGAGGCCCGTCTCGCACACGGCGCGCGGCACGCCACCCGCCGCCTTGCCCCCGACGGTGGGTGCGGGTGAGACCCCCGCGTCTCGAGCGCGACACAGGACGCCGCGACCGCCCGGTCACCCCGGGTGGTCGCGGCGTCCTGTGTCGTGGGGCCGGCCTGACCTGCGTGCCGGTGTGGCTGCGTGCCGGTGTTCCTGTGTTCCTGTGTCCCTGTGTCCCTGCGTGCCTGCGTCATCCGCCCGTGACAACGGCTCGCCGAGTCACCGGGGAAGGCGACGGGAGCCCCGTCTCGCGTCCCCACCCCCGCGCCTCGTCACTCCCCTGCGAGCGCGGCGGCGGGCGCGACGAGGGCGGCGTGGCGGGCCGGCAGGACCGAGGCGAGGAGCCCGGCCACGATCGCGACGGCGGCGACGAGGGCGATGCGTGCCCACGGGACGACGAGCGGGACGCCGTCGTCGGCGATGTCGGCGAACAGCGTCGCGATCCCCGCCCAGCCGTACCCGATCCCCATCGCCACCCCGAGGACGACCGCGACCGCGGAGAGCACGGCCGCCTCGACGGCGAGCATCCCGCGCAACTGCCTCCCGGTCAGCCCCAGGGCGCGCAGCAGTGCGGATTCGCGGGTGCGTTCGATGACCGAGAGCCCGAGCGTGTTGCCCACGCCGACGAGGGCGATGAGCACGGCCACGGCCAGGAGGGCGATGGTGACGAGGAGGACGGCGTCGACGGCGCGGTCGAGTTCGGCCCGGGCGGCGGCGGGGCTGGAGACCTGGAGACCTCCCTCGTCGGCGGCGGCACGGTTGAGCGCGTTCGACACCTCGTCGGGGTCGGCGTCGTCGGCCATGCGCAGCCACACCACGGCCCGGCCCTGTCGGCCCGAGACGTCGGAGACCGGCGCCACCGGCGCGCCGACCTTGGCGACACGCGCGGTGGCACGTCCCCAGGGCACCGTCACGGCCCCGCCGTCGACGACACCGGCGTTCGCGGCCGTGGTCGGGTCGAGGAGCACGACGCCGGGCGCGAGACCCTCGACGAGGCGGGGTGCCCGCAGCACGTCGCGCACCTCGGGGTCGACGAGGGACATCGCGACGACGGTCTCCTCCCGGCCGCGGATGGTCGCCTCGGGGATCTCGTGGATCACCGTCGTCGCCTCGATGCCGGGCACGGTGCGCAACCGTTCCACCTGGGCGGCCGTGACCCCCTCACCCGTGGCGGAGGACACGACGGCGTCGACGGGGACCTGACCGGAGATCTCCTCGTCGGACACCGTGCGGGCGATCGTCGCCCCCACGGTCATCATCGTGATGAGCGTGACGCCGATGAGGAGCGCCGACGTCGTCGCCGCAGCGCGCCGGGGGTTGCGGCGCGCGTTCTCGACGGCGAGGGCCCCGGGGGCGCCGACGCTCACCCGGGCGAGTCCCCGCACGGCGCCGACGAGCAGGGGCACGAGGACGGGCCCGAGGGCGAGGACGCCCGCGAAGGAGAGGAATCCGCCCGCGATGCCGCCGGTGAGGTCCCCCTGCGACACGCCCCACCCCAGGAGGCCGACGCCGGCGCCGACGCCGAGAACGCCGAGGACGACCCGCACGACGCGGACCCGACCGGTGGGCGGCGTCTCGGGGCGCAGAGCGGCGAGCGGGGAGGTGCGGGTCGCCCGTACCGCCGGCAGCAGCGCGGCGAGCACGGTGAGCACGATCCCTACGCCGAACGGAGCGAGCAGGGCGACCGGGGACACGACGAGGCCGTCGACGGGCAGCACGTCGGCCAGGTACCGGTCGGCGGCGAACACCCCGAGCTCTCCCAGCCCCACCGCGAGGACGAGGCCGGCGAGCGGGGCGAGCGCGCCGAGGATCACGGCCTCGGCGAGCACGGAGCGCACGATCTGACCCCGTCCCGCCCCGACGCAGCGCAGCAACGCGAGTTGCCGCTGCCGCTGCGCGAGGAGGATCGTGAACGTGTTGGCGACGATGATCATGCAGGTGAAGAGGGCGACGGCCGCGAACCCGACGAGGACCTGGTGAGCAGGTCGTGCCCGCCGGCGAGCTGCTGCACGCGGTGGTCGACCTCCTCGGCGCCGGTGCGGACCGAGGGACCGGGGTCGATCGCGGCGGCGAGCGCATCGCGGAGCTGCTCCGGCGAGGTGCCCGGCGTGCCGACGACGCGAAGCTCGAGGTAGGAGGTCTTGCCGGCGAGGCGGCTCATCGTCGCGTTCGTCGCCACTCCCGCGGGCATCGACGTGGGGAACGTCGTGTCACCGCTGGGTTCGACGACCCCCACGACCCGCAGCACGACGGGTTCCGCCGCCGCGCCCGGCGGCCCCGACTCCGCAGGCACCGACACCGTCCCGCCCACGTCGACACTCAGCGCGGCGAGGGCGTTCTCCGTGAGCGCGATCTCGCCGTCCGTCCGAGGCGCCCGGCCCTGCGGATAGCTGCCGCGGCCCTGTGTCGGAGCCGTGGCCAGACCGACGACCGTGTTGCCGCCGGAGATGATCGTCCTCGACTGCACGGCCTCGACCGCCGCGACCCCGGTGGTGCGTCGAACCGTCTGCTCCTGGGCCGGGGTGATCTCCCCCGAGTCGTCGCTGACGACGGCGGTGTAGTCGCCGATACTGCCCGCGACCTGCGTGCGCAGCCCGGCGGCGAGGGTGTCCGACAGCAGGAGGGTGACGGCGAGGAACATCACGCCGAGTCCGACGGCCAGACCCGCGGACAGCAGCCGGCGCCCCTGGCCGCGGAGTCCGGCTCGGAGGAGGGCCCGCACGTCACGCCCCCAATCCGCGGAGGGCGTCGAGGACGCCGTCGCGGTCGGGATGGTCGAGGTCACCGGCGAGACGGCCGTCGGCGAGGAGCACGACCCGGTCGGCGTATGCGGCGGCCGAGGGGTCGTGGGTGACCATGACGATCGACTGGCCGTACTCGCGGGCGGAGCGCTGCAGGAACGCGAGGAGTTCGGCGCCGGTGACCGAGTCCAGTGCGCCGGTCGGTTCGTCGGCGAACACGACGTCGGGGCGGGTGACGAGAGCACGGGCGACCGCGACTCGTTGCTGCTGACCACCCGAGAGCTCACCGGGACGGTGGGTGAGGCGGTCGCGCAGGCCGAGCACGTCGACGATCTCGTCGTACCACCTCGCGTCGGGGCGTTGTCCCGCGAGCTGCAGCGGCAGCAGGATGTTGTCGGCCGCGCTGAGCGTCGGCAACAGGTTGAAGGACTGGAAGACGAATCCCACCCGGGTGCGCCGGATCTTCGTCAACGCGGAGTCGCCGAGGCCGGTGAGTTCGGTGTCGCCGAGCCAGACCCGACCGGACGTCGGGGTGTCGAGGCCGGCGAGCAGGTGCATGAGCGTCGACTTGCCGGAGCCCGAGGGGCCCATGATCGCGGTGAACCGTCCCCGCCCGAGGGCGAGATCGACGCCGTCGAGCGCGCGGACCGCCGCGTCCTTCGCGCCGTACTCCCGCACGAGTCCCTCGGTGCGGCAGGCGACGCCCTCGCCCGGCACCCCCGATCCGCCCTCGCGCGCCGCCCCCGGCGTGGTCGTCGTGGTCGTCGTGGTCGTCGTGGTCGCCGGCACGGGCCGCGCCGGCCCTGCAGTGTTCGCGCTGCTCATCGTTCTCCTGTCGTCGACCATCCACGTTAGGGAGGGGGAGGATGCGCGGGGATCACTCCGAGGTCTCCTCCCCGATACGACCTGGGTCGTAGGGACGGGCGACGACGTGCTCCCGTGGGACCGGGACGCGAGGCCGGAATCACGCCCCGGAACGCTTGGGTCGAGGCCCTCCCCTGCCGATAGACAGCGGACGACCCCTCTCGTCGGTGTTCACGCATGTCCTGGCGACGGGGGCCCGGCGGGAGAGCCTCGCCGTGGTGAGGCCGAGGAGAACGAATGTCGCGGGCGGGTTCCATGGGGATGGTCGGGCTCGGCCTGGTGGGGGCCGCGCTCGTGTTCGCCGCACCGCTGACGGAGTGGGCGGTCGCCGCGAGCGCCCCGGACCCGAGCCCTGCGACCACGGCGACGGCTGCGACGCACCCCGGTGATCCGGCCTCGGCGAACGGTTCGGGTGCGGTGGCGCCGACCCCTGCACGCGAGACGTGGACGGTCGTCGCGTCCGACCCCACGAGGGCGGCGCCCACGGCGCGGGACGTGCCGCCCACACCGTCGAGCGCCGCCACCCCCCGGGCGGGTGCGACGACCCCCGCGACCTCGACCGGTGCCCCCCTGCCCTCCCGCGAGAAGGTCGCCTACCTCACCTTCGACGACGGCCCGAACCCGGCGCACACCCCGGCGGTGCTGCGGATCCTCGACGCCTACGGCGCGAAGGCCACGTTCTTCATGGTCGGCGAGGAGGCCACGCGCTTCCCGGCGCTCGTGCGGGCGGTCAGGGACTCCGGGCATGCGATCGGCAACCACAGCTACACCCACCCATGGCTCTCCTCACTCCCCGAGCACAAGGCCTACGACGAGGTGGCCAGGACGAACGCGGCGATCGGCGGGCGGGTCACGTGCCTGCGACCGCCGGGTGGCCTGGAGGGGGGCCCCGTCAAGGCGGTGGCCCGCAAGCTCGGGCTGACGATCCACCAGTGGACCGTCGACACCCATGACTGGAGAGCCCCGGCGCCCCGGCGATCGTCGAGAACGGCCTCACGCCGCCCGACGGGGGTGGCGCCGAGCCGCTCGTGATCCTTCTCCACGACGGGGCGGCGACCGCGGTCAGACCGTCGCCGCCCTGCCCCAGGTGCTCGCGAAGCTCAGCGCCCGGGGCTACACCTTCGCGTCCCTCCCCACCTGCACCGCCCCCTGAGCCCTGATCCACCGTCCGGATTCTGTGCTTCGGCTCGGGGGTGAATTTTGC
>NZ_DAMBGD010000010.1:0-150798 GCF_032060985.1 Mobilicoccus sp. | reverse complement strand
GGCTACCTACCCCCGGCCGAGTACGCTCGGCAGTGCACCCATCAAATCGAAACCGACGACTCACAGAGCGACCGGACCGAATGAAGGGGGCGGCCCACTCATCGACGGCGGAGGCGATGGCCGACTGGGTGTCGTTGATCCGGCCGATGATCCCGCTGATCTGCTCGATCGCCGCGACTGCGGCCTCGGTGTCGACCTGGATCTGCTCGACGCGGCGTGAGATGTCCTCGGTCGCCCGGCCCGTCTCGTGCGCCAACTCCTTGACCTCGCCCGCGACGACCGCGAACCCCTTCCCGGCCTCACCGGCGCGCGCCGCCTCGATGGTCGCGTTCAACGCCAGGAGGTTCGTCTGCTCGGCGATCTGCGTGATCGTCTTGACGACTTCGCCGATCTCGGCGCTCGAGCGCCCGAGACTCGCGACGGTGAGGTTCGTCTGGTCCGCGACGGCCACGGCACCCGCCGCGACGTCCGCCGCGTCGGTGGCGCTCGTGGCGATCTCCCGGATCGAGGCGGTCATCTGCTCGGTGCCGGTCGCCACCGTCTGCACGTGCTGGGAGACGTCCCCGGCGGCGTCGCCCATCCGCCCGGCCCGTGTCGTTCCCTCCGTGGCCTCGGCGCGCATCGCCGCCACCATGTCGCGCAGCGAGCCGCTGCGCTGCGTGACCTGCGCCGACGTGGCCGTCACCGACGCGACGATCGTGCTCAACCACACACGGCCTGCTCGACCGCCGCTGCGATGTCACCGACCTCGTCCTTCGTCCGCGGCACGCATTCGACGCGCAGGTCGCCACGGGCCAGCGCCCGCACCGAGGTCCGCACCTCCCCCAGACTCCGGCTGATCCGGCCCGAGACCCACCACGCCATACCGACGAACAGCCCGCCGACGACGGCGACCGCCCCGAGCATCACCGACAGGGCTCGCATCTGGGCGGCGCGTTCGTCCGCGACGGCCTGGGCCGCCGTCGCCGCGGCGGCCGAGGTCAACTGCGCGCCCTCGCTGCGGAACACCTCGAGCCGTGGAGTCACCTCACGCGCGAGGATCGCGCTCCCCTGCCGCACCGACGTGGCGTCTCCCCGCGCCACCATCTCGAACGCCCGCCGGGCGTCGGCGTCGGCCTCCTGCACGGCCGTCGTCGCCGAGGCGAGTCTCTGCTGCGACTCCGGCGGCAACGCGGACGCGTCGACCCGTGAGGCGAGTTCGCGGGCTCGTTGCAAGCCGGCCGTGTACTGGGTCACCCCCGCGGAGCCGGGCGCCGCCGCCCGGGCGCCCCCCTCGGCGAGCGTGTCTCGTTGCACCGCCGTCACACCGGCGATCACCGAGCCGCCGACCTCGCTCAGCGCCATGAGCTGCCCCTCCGTCGTCAGCGCCACGCTGACCTGACGCGCCGCGTCCGCCGCCTGAGTCAGGCCGACCCACGCCGCGCCCCCGCCCAGCATCGCCCCGAGGAGACCCACCGCCCCGACGGACAACACCTGGAGACGGATGCTCGCTCGCCCGACGCGGCGCGATGTCGGCATGGGGGTTCCTCTCGACGTGGACGGATCCCCTTCTTGTCGGCCTCTGCTCCCCCGACCTGACCGGCGAGACGGTCACGAGACCCTCACGCGTCACGGCCGATTCGCGCCTGGCCGTGCCGCCGTCTCCATCCGCCGCCGGGGCCCGGGCCGTCGGCACTGCCACCACCTGCCGCCCCGACACGACGCAGGGCGGGCACCCCGGGGAACCCGGGATGCCCGCCCTGAGGCGTGCTGGTGCGTCAGCTCACTTGATGATGTTCGTGACGCGGCCGGCGCCGACAGTACGACCACCCTCACGGATGGCGAACTTGAGGCCCTCTTCCATCGCGATGGGCTGGATGAGGTCGACCTTCATGTCGGTGTTGTCGCCCGGCATGACCATCTCGGTGCCCTCGGGGAGGTGCACGACGCCGGTGACGTCCGTCGTCCGGAAGTAGAACTGCGGACGGTAGTTGTCGTAGAACGGCGTGTGACGGCCACCCTCGTCCTTGGACAGGATGTAGACCTGCGCGTCGAACTCGGTGTGCGGGGTGATCGAACCCGGCTTGCAGATGACCTGGCCGCGCTCGACGTCCTCGCGCTTGGTGCCGCGGAGGAGCAGACCGACGTTCTCGCCCGCACGACCCTCGTCGAGGAGCTTGCGGAACATCTCGATGCCGGTGACGGTCGTCTTCGTGGAACCCTCGCGGATGCCGACGATCTCGACCTCCTCGTTGACCTTGAGGATGCCGCGCTCGATACGGCCGGTGACGACCGTGCCACGACCGGTGATCGTGAAGACGTCCTCGACGGGCATGAGGAACGGCTTGTCGACGTCACGCTCGGGCTGCGGAATGGCCTCGTCGACGGCGTTCATGAGCTCGAGAACGGACTCGGCCCACTTCTCGTCGCCCTCGAGCGCCTTGAGCGCGGAGACCTTGACCACCGGGACGTCGTCGCCGGGGAACTCGTAGGAGGACAGCAGTTCGCGGACCTCCATCTCGACGAGCTCCATGATCTCCTCGTCGTCGACCATGTCGGCCTTGTTGAGGGCCACGACGATGTAGGGGACGCCGACCTGGCGGGCCAGGAGGACGTGCTCCTTCGTCTGCGGCATCGGGCCGTCGGTCGCCGCGACTACGAGGATGGCGCCGTCCATCTGCGCCGCACCCGTGATCATGTTCTTCACGTAGTCGGCGTGGCCGGGGCAGTCGACGTGCGCGTAGTGACGATCTTCGGTCTGGTACTCGATGTGAGCGATCGAGATCGTGATGCCGCGCTGCTTCTCTTCCGGAGCCTTGTCGATCGAGTCGAACGGCGATGCCTCGTTCAGGTCCGGGTACTTGTCGTGCAGAACCTTGGAGATCGCAGCCGTCAGCGTCGTCTTGCCGTGGTCGATGTGACCGATGGTGCCGATGTTGACGTGCGGCTTGGTCCGCTCGAACTTCGCCTTCGCCACTGTTGTCCTCCTGGTGGACTTGGTGTTGATACGCCACCGGCCGGGAGCCAGGTGTGGCGTCTGTGGTGGGTTACTGCGTTGTGATCACGAAGAGGAGGGGGTGAGAGTACCCGCCTCACTCGCCTCGCATCTTCTTGACGATCTCGTCCGCGACGGCCCGGGGGACCTCCGCGTACGAGTCGAACTGCATCGTGTAGTTGGCACGTCCCTGGGTCTTGGACCGCAGGTCGCCAACGTACCCGAACATCTCCGAGAGCGGGACGAGGGCCCGGATGACCTTCGCGCCACTGACGTCGTCCATGGACTGCATGTGCCCACGACGGGAGTTGATGTCGCCGATGACGTCGCCCATGTACTCCTCCGGAGTACGGACCTCGACCGCCATCATGGGCTCGAGCAGGACCGGGTCGGCCTTGCGGAGAGCCTCCTTGGTGGCCATCGAGCCGGCGATCTTGAACGCCATCTCCGAGGAGTCGACGTCGTGGTAGGCACCGTCGATGAGGGTCGCCTTGATGCCGACCATGGGGTAACCGGCGAGGATACCCACGTTGAGGGCGTCCTGGATACCCGCGTCCACGCTCGGGATGTACTCGCGCGGGATGCGGCCACCGGTGACGGCGTTGCTGAACTCGTAGAGCTCGCCCTCGGAGGTGTCGAGGGGTTCGTACGTGATCTGCACCTTGCCGTACTGACCCGAACCACCCGTCTGCTTCTTGTGGGTGTAGTCGTACTTCTCCACCTTGCGGCGGATGGTCTCGCGGTAGGCGACCTGCGGCTTGCCGACGTTGGCCTCGACCTTGAACTCGCGACGCATGCGGTCCACGAGGATGTCGAGGTGGAGCTCGCCCATGCCGCCGATGACGGTCTGGCCGGTCTCCTCGTCGAGACGCACGGTGAAGGTCGGGTCCTCCTGCGCGAGGCGCTGGATGGCGGTGCCGAGCTTCTCCTGGTCACCCTTGGTCTTGGGCTCGATCGCCACGTGGATGACGGGCTCGGGGAAGGTCATGGACTCCAGCACGATCTGCTGGTTCATGTCCGAGAGCGTGTCACCGGTGGTCGTGTCCTTGAGGCCGATGACCGCGTAGATGTGACCCGCGGAGGCCTTCTCGACCGGGTTCTCCTTGTTGGCGTGCATCTGGAACAGCTTGCCCAGACGCTCCTTCTTGCCCTTGGTGGCGTTCATGACCGGCTGGCCGGCCGTGATTTCACCGGAGTACACGCGGATGTAGGTCAGCGTGCCGAAGAAGGGGTGCGCCGCGATCTTGAACGCGAGCGCCGCGAAGGGCTCGGTGGAGTCGGCCTTGCGGTGGAGGATCGTCTCCTCGTCGCCCGGCTTGTGACCCTCCGTGGGGGGAAGGTCCAGCGGGCTGGGGAGGAAGTCGATGACGCCGTCGAGCAGGGGCTGGACGCCCTTGTTCTTGAAGGCCGTGCCGCAGAAGACGGGGTTGAACTCGCCGGCGAGGGTGAGCGCGCGGACGCCCGCCTTGATCTCGTCCTCGGTGAGCTCCTCGCCCTCGAGGTACTTCTCCATGAGGGCCTCGTCGGACTCGGCGACGGCCTCGACGAGCTGCGTGCGGTACTCCTCGGCCTTGTCCTGCAGGTCGGCCGGGATCTCCTCGATGGCGTAGTCCTCACCGAGCTTGGTCTCGCCGCGCCACACGAGCGCCTTCATGCGCACGAGGTCGACGACACCGATGAAGTCGGACTCGGCGCCGATCGGCAGCTGCATGACCAGCGGCTTGGCGGCGAGACGGTCGATCATCGTCTGCACGGAGAAGTAGAAGTCCGCGCCCATCTTGTCCATCTTGTTGATGAAGCACATGCGCGGGACGCCGTAGTGGTCGGCCTGACGCCACACAGTCTCGGACTGCGGCTCGACGCCCTCCTTGGCGTCGAACACGGCGACGGCACCGTCGAGGACGCGCAGGTTGCGCTCGACCTCGACCGTGAAGTCCACGTGTCCGGGGGTGTCGATCAGGTTGATCTGGACGCCCTTCCAGAAGGAGGTGACGGCGGCGGAGGTGATGGTGATCCCCCGCTCCTTCTCCTGCTCCATCCAGTCGGTGGTCGAGGCGCCGTCGTGCGTCTCGCCCATCTTGTAGTTGACACCCGTGTAAAACAGGATGCGCTCGGTCGTGGTGGTCTTGCCGGCGTCGATGTGCGCCATGATGCCGATGTTGCGGACCTTGCGCAGGTCGGTCAGGACATCCTGTGCCACTGGCTACTCAGCTCTCTTGTCGTGGGGATTGTCGGAACGGAAGCGCGGGTCTCGCCCTCGCCGGCCGCATCCACCGCCCCGGCCGAGTCGTGACGGCCGGGACGGAGGGATGAACTGATTACCAGCGGTAGTGCGCGAAGGCGCGGTTGGACTCGGCCATCTTGTGCGTGTCCTCGCGACGCTTGACCGCGGCGCCGAGGCCGTTGCTCGCGTCGAGGATCTCGTTCATGAGGCGCTCGGTCATCGTCTTCTCACGACGCTGACGGGAGTACCCGACGAGCCAGCGGAGAGCCAGGGTGGTCGAGCGGCCCGCGCGGACCTCGACCGGCACCTGATAGGTGGCGCCACCGACACGGCGGCTGCGGACCTCGAGGGCGGGCTTGACGTTGTCGAGCGCGCGCTTGAGGGTGACGACGGGGTCGGTGCCCGTCTTGGCGCGGCAGCCCTCGAGGGCGCCGTAGACGATGCGCTCGGCGGTGGTCTTCTTGCCGTCGAGGAGGATCTTATTGACCAGCTGCGTGACGAGCGGCGACCCGTAGACGGGGTCGACGACGAGCGGGCGCTTGGGAGCGGGGCCCTTACGAGGCATTACTTCTTCTCCTTCTTCGCGCCGTAGCGGGAACGGGCCTGCTGACGACCCTTGACGCCCTGGGTGTCGAGGGAGCCGCGAATGATCTTGTAGCGGACACCGGGGAGGTCCTTCACACGACCGCCACGCACGAGCACGATCGAGTGCTCCTGCAGGTTGTGCCCCACACCGGGGATGTAGGCGGTGACCTCGACCTGGCTGGTCAGCTTGACGCGCGCGACCTTGCGCAGCGCGGAGTTCGGCTTCTTCGGGGTGGTGGTGTACACACGCGTGCACACGCCACGGCGCTGAGGGCTACCCTTCAGCGCCGGCGTCTTGGCCTTGGCGGCCTTGTCGCTGCGTCCTTTGCGGACGAGCTGGTTGATCGTAGGCACGTATTCTCCGTACGTCGTCGATGTGATCGGCCCTGGTGGTAAGGGGGCCTCCTTGGACTGCCGTGGGAAACCCACGGTGCTCTCCCCTGCACTTCCCGGCCTTGCGGCGCGCGATGCCGGACTGCCCGGCGAGAGGACATCTCCTGGCCGCGCCTGCCGAACGAGGAACGATCCTCATGGGCGGCGCCGCAGCGCTGCTCACGAAATCCACTCCGCGGCCGATATGAGGATCGACCGTGCTCGGCGGGACTGGGCACGACTGTCCCAGGACATGCCAGACCAGAGTACCCGCCCAGTTGACATGCGGCCAAATCGGGTCCGCTCCCCCGGAGGAATCGACGGGCGGGAGCGTGGGTTCCCCGACGCGGTCAGGCTAGCGGCTCCCGGCCGCGGCGGACCACAGGCGTGCCGGATGTCACGGGAACCGGGCGCCGGGCACCGGACTCCCCCACCTCGACCCCCGGACGTCACACGGCGGAGGCCGGTCACGCGTGCTGCGTGACCGGCCTCCGCCGTGTTCCCCGTGGCCCACCGCCCGGGTGGGCCTGCGGATCAGTCGCCGTCCAACCCGAGGCTGACGTCGTCGAGCCGGACCGCCGCACCCGAACCCGGACCGAAGGTCGGGTAGTCGAACTGCTGGTAGTCGGGCATCGAGTACATCGCGGCCTTGGCCTCCTCGGTGGGCTCGACCCGCACGTTGCGGTAGCGGGGCAGCCCGGTACCGGCGGGGATGAGCTTTCCGAGGATGACGTTCTCCTTGAGGCCGAGCAGCGGGTCGCTCTTGGCGTGGATCGCCGCGTCGGTGAGGACACGGGTCGTCTCCTGGAACGAGGCCGCGGACAACCACGAGTCGGTCGCGAGCGAGGCCTTCGTGATGCCCATGAGTTCGGGACGACCCGAGGCGGGACGGCCGCCCTCGGAGACGACGCGACGGTTCTCCGTCTCGAACACGCCACGCTCGGCCATCGACCCCGGCAGCAGGTCGGCGTCGCCGGCCTCGATGATCGTCACGCGACGCAGCATCTGCCGCACGATGACCTCGATGTGCTTGTCGTGGATCGACACACCCTGCTGGCGGTAGACGTTCTGCACCTCGTCGACGAGGTGCATCTGGACCGCACGCGGGCCGAGGATGCGCAGCACCTGCTTGGGGTCGATCGCACCCTGCACGAGCTTGGTGCCGACGTCGATGTGCTGCCCGTCCTCGACGAGCAGGCGCGCACGCTTGCTCACCGGGTAGGCGTGCTCCTCGCTGCCGTCGTCCGGCGTGAGCAGGACGCGACGCGCCTTGTCGGTCTCCTCGATCTGCACGCGGCCGGTGGCCTCGGCGATCGGGGCGACACCCTTGGGCGTCCGGGCCTCGAAGAGCTCGACGATACGGGGCAGACCCTGGGTGATGTCGTCGGCCGAGGCCGCACCACCGGTGTGGAAGGTCCGCATCGTCAGCTGCGTGCCGGGCTCACCGATCGACTGGGCCGCGATGATGCCGACGGCCTCGCCGATGTCGACGAGCTTGCCGGTCGCGAGGCTGCGGCCGTAGCACTTGGCGCACGTCCCGACGTGGCTGTCGCAGGTGAGGACCGAACGGATCCGCACCTCCTCGATACCGGCGGCGACGAGCGTGTCGATGACGACGTCACCGAGGTCGACACCGGCCTCGACGATGACCTCGCCGTCCGCGCCACGGATGTCCTCGGCGAGGGTGCGGGCGTACACGGTCGACTCGACGTCCTCGTGGGCGACGAGCGTGCCGTCGCTCCGACGCGTCGCGATCGGAAGGACGAGGCCACGCTCGGTCCCGCAGTCGTACTCGCGGATGATGACGTCCTGGGAGACGTCGACGAGACGACGGGTGAGGTAGCCCGAGTCGGCGGTCCGCAGCGCCGTGTCGGCGAGACCCTTACGGGCGCCGTGGGTCGAGATGAAGAACTCGAGCACCGAGAGGCCCTCGCGGAAGTTCGACTTGATCGGTCGCGGGATGATCTCGCCGCGCGGGTTGGCCATGAGGCCACGCATCCCGGCGATCTGACGCAGCTGGAACCAGTTACCACGGGCACCGGAGGACACCATGCGGTAGATGGGGTTGAGGCGCGGGAAGTTGGCCTCCATCTCCTTGGCGACCTCGTTGGAGCCCTGGGTCCAGATCTCGATGAGCTCCTGACGGCGCTCGTCGTCGGTGATGAGACCCCGCTCGTACTGGACCTGGACCTTCTCGGCCTTGGCCTCGTAGTTCTCGAGGATCTCCTGCTTGCGCGGAGGCGTGACGACATCGGAGATCGACACGGTCGTCCCCGAGCGGGACGCCCAGTAGTAGCCGGTCTCCTTGAGCGCGTCGAGGCTCGTCGCGACCTGCACCTTGCTGTAGCGCTCGGCGAGGTCGTTGACGATCGTCGAGAGGCGCTTCTTGTCGACGGGCGCGTCGACGAACGGGTAGTCCGCCGGCAGCGTCGTGTTGAAGATGGCGCGCCCCAGCGTCGTCTCGACGAGGGTCTCGGCGATCGAGCCGTCCTCGCGCACCTCGGCACCCTCGGGCACCTCGGCGCCCACCGGCGGGACGTAGTCCGTGAGGCGGATCTTGACCATCGAGCCCAGGCCGATCTCGCCGGTGTCGAAGGCCATGCGGGCCTCGGCGACCGTACGGAACGCACGGCCGGCGCCGGGGCCGTCCTCCAGGGCGGAGGTGAGGTGGAACAGACCGATGATCATGTCCTGGGAGGGCATGGTGACCGGGCGTCCGTCGGCCGGCTTGAGGATGTTGTGGCTCGACAGCATGAGGATGCGGGCCTCGGCCTGCGCCTCCGCCGACAGCGGCACGTGCACGGCCATCTGGTCGCCGTCGAAGTCGGCGTTGAACGCGCCGCAGACGAGCGGGTGGAGCTGGATGGCCTTGCCCTCGACGAGCTGCGGCTCGAACGCCTGGATGCCGAGACGGTGCAGCGTGGGCGCGCGGTTGAGCAGGACCGGGTGCTCGGTGATGACCTCTTCGAGGACGTCCCACACCGCGGGGCGGGCCCGCTCGACCATGCGCTTGGCCGACTTGATGTTCTGCGCGTGGTCGAGGTCGACGAGGCGCTTCATCACGAACGGCTTGAACAGCTCGAGGGCCATCTGCTTGGGCAGACCGCACTGGTGCAGCTTGAGCGTCGGGCCGACGACGATGACGCTTCGGCCGGAGTAGTCGACGCGCTTACCGAGCAGGTTCTGACGGAAACGACCCTGCTTGCCCTTGAGCATGTCGGAGATCGACTTGAGCGGGCGGTTGCCCGGGCCGGTGACGGGGCGACCACGACGACCGTTGTCGAACAGCGCGTCGACGGCCTCCTGAAGCATCCGCTTCTCGTTGTTGACGATGATCTCGGGCGCGCCGAGGTCGAGGAGCCGCTTGAGGCGGTTGTTGCGGTTGATCACGCGGCGGTACAGGTCGTTGAGGTCGGAGGTCGCGAAGCGGCCACCGTCGAGCTGGACCATGGGGCGCAGGTCCGGCGGGATGACCGGGACGCAGTCGAGCACCATGCCGTTGGGGCTGTTGCTCGTGGTCTGGAACGCCGTGACGACGCGCAGGCGCTTGAGCGCACGGGTCTTCTTCTGGCCCTTGCCCGTCGCGATGATCTCGCGGAGCAGCTCGGCCTCGGCGTCGAGGTCGAAGTCCTCGAGGCGCTTCTGGAGCGCCGCCGCGCCCATGCCGCCCTCGAAGTACATGCCGAAGCGGTCACGCATCTCGCGGTAGAGCAGTTCGTCGCCCTCGAGGTCCTGGACCTTGAGGTTCTTGAACCGGTCCCAGACCTGCTGGATGCGCTCGGCCTGCTGGTCGGCCTTGCGGCGGATCGCGTTCATCTCGCGCTCCGCGCCCTCGCGCACCTTGCGGCGCACGTCGCCCTTGGCGCCCTCGGCCTCGAGTTCGGCCAGGTCGGTCTCGAGCTTCTTGGCGCGGGCGTCGACGGCCGCGTCGCGGTCGTTCTCGATGGTCTTCTTCTCGACCTCGATCTGCGCCTCGAGGGAGGGCATGTCGCGGTGACGGGCCTCCTCGTCGACGGAGGTGATCATGTAGGCCGCGAAGTAGATGACCTTCTCGAGGTCCTTGGGGGCCAGGTCGAGCAGGTAGCCGAGCCGGCTCGGGACACCCTTGAAGTACCAGATGTGGGTGACCGGCGCGGCGAGCTCGATGTGGCCCATCCGCTCACGGCGGACGCCGGACCGCGTGACCTCGACGCCACACCGCTCACAGATGATGCCCTTGAAGCGGACGCGCTTGTACTTGCCGCAGTAGCACTCCCAGTCCCGGGTGGGGCCGAAGATCTTCTCGCAGAAGAGGCCGTCCTTCTCGGGCTTGAGCGTGCGGTAGTTGATCGTCTCGGGCTTCTTCACCTCGCCGTGGCTCCACGCGCGGATGTCGTCCGCGGTGGCCAGGCCGATGCGCAACTCGTCAAAGAAATTGACGTCGAGCACGTGTGTCTCTCTCTCGCTCTACAAAACTCAGGTCAAGACGTGGGTGTGGCCGGGTGGGCCGGCGCGGTGGGGAGATCCCCGGCGCCGACCCACCGGCGAGGTGCGTCAGACTTCCTCGACGCTGCTGGGCTCGCGACGGGAGAGGTCGATGCCGAGTTCCTCCGCGGCGCGGAAGACCTCCTGATCGGGCTCGCGCAGGTCGATCGCCCCGCCGTCGGTCGAGAGGACCTCGACGTTCAGGCACAGGCTCTGCATCTCCTTGATGAGGACCTTGAAGGACTCTGGGATGCCGGGCTCGGGGATGTTCTCGCCCTTGACGATCGCCTCGTACACCTTGACGCGACCGGTGACGTCGTCGGACTTGATGGTGAGCAGCTCCTGGAGGGCGTAGGCCGCGCCGTACGCCTCGAGTGCCCAGACCTCCATCTCGCCGAAGCGCTGGCCACCGAACTGCGCCTTACCACCGAGCGGCTGCTGGGTGATCATCGAGTACGGGCCGGTGCTACGCGCGTGGATCTTGTCGTCGACGAGGTGGTGCAGCTTGAGCATGTACATGTAGCCGACGGAGACCGGCTCCGGGTACGGCTCGCCCGAGCGGCCGTCGAAGAGACGGGCCTTGCCGGAGCTGCCGATGAGGCGCTGGCCGTCGCGCGTCTTCGTCGTCGAGTCGAGCAGGCCGGTGATCTCCTGCTCCTCGGCGCCGTCGAAGACCGGCGAGGCGACGCGGGTGCCCGCGGGGGCGCTGCGGGCGTCGTCGGGGATCATCTGCGCCCACTCGGGGTCGCCCTCGATCTCCCAACCACGGCTCGCGACCCACCCGAGGTGGAGTTCGAGCACCTGACCGATGTTCATGCGGCCGGGGACGCCGAGCGGGTTGAGCACGATGTCGACGGGGGTGCCGTCCTCGAGGAAGGGCATGTCCTCGATCGGCAGGATCTTGGAGATGACGCCCTTGTTGCCGTGACGACCGGCGAGCTTGTCACCGTCGGTGATCTTGCGGCGGTTGGCGACGTAGACGCGGACCAGCTGGTTGACGCCCGGGGGCAGCTCGTCGCCCTCCTCGCGGTCGAACACCTTGACGCCGATGACCGTGCCGGTCTCGCCGTGGGGCACCTTGAGGGAGGTGTCGCGGACCTCGCGGGCCTTCTCGCCGAAGATCGCGCGGAGCAGCCGCTCCTCGGGGGTCAGCTCGGTCTCGCCCTTGGGCGTGACCTTGCCGACGAGCAGGTCGCCGTCGCGGACCTCGGCGCCGATGCGGATGATGCCGCGCTCGTCGAGGTCGGCGAGGACCTCCTCGGAGACGTTGGGGATGTCCCGGGTGATCTCCTCGGGGCCCAGCTTGGTGTCGCGGGCGTCGACCTCGTGCTCCTCGATGTGGATCGAGGAGAGGACGTCGTCCTGCACGATGCGCTGGGAGAGGATGATCGCGTCCTCGTAGTTGTAGCCCTCCCACGGCATGAACGCCACGAGGAGGTTACGACCGAGGCTCATCTCGCCCTCGTCCGTCGCCGGGCCGTCGGCGATGACGCCACCGGCCTCGAGACGGTCGCCCTCACCCACGAGGACCCGCTGGTTGTAGCAGGTGCCCTGGTTGGAGCGCTGGAACTTGGCGATGCGGTAGCTGCTGCGTGTGCCGTCGTCGTTGGCGACGGTGACGACGTCGGCCGAGACGTCCTCGACCACGCCGGCCTTCGTCGCGCGCACGACGTCACCGGAGTCGAGCGCGGCACGGTACTCCATGCCGGTGCCGACGAACGGGGCCTCGCTGCGCACGAGCGGCACGGCCTGACGCTGCATGTTGGCGCCCATGAGCGCACGGTTGGCGTCGTCGTGCTCGAGGAACGGGATGAGCGCGGTGGCCGCCGAGACCATCTGGCGGGCAGAGACGTCCATGTAGTCGACGTCGACGCCGGGGATGAACTCGACCTCTCCGCCCTTGGAACGCACGAGCACGCGCTCCTCGACGAACCGCCCGTCCTCACCGATGGGCGCGTTCGCCTGCGCGATGACGAAGTCGTCCTCCTCATCCGCCGAGAGGTAGTGCACCTCGTCGGTGACGCGGCCGAACTCCACCTTGCGGTAGGGCGTCTCGACGAACCCGAACGGGTTGATGCGACCGAAGCTCGCGAGCGAACCGATGAGGCCGATGTTCGGGCCTTCAGGCGTCTCGATCGGGCACATGCGGCCGTAGTGGCTCGGGTGGACGTCACGGACCTCCATGCCGGCGCGGTCACGCGAGAGACCACCCGGGCCCAGCGCGGAGAGACGACGCTTGTGCGTCAGACCCGCGAGGGGGTTGTTCTGGTCCATGAACTGGCTCAGCTGGCTGGTGCCGAAGAACTCCTTGATGGAGGCGACGACCGGCCGGATGTTGATGAGCGTCTGCGGCGTGATGGCCTCGACGTCCTGGGTCGTCATGCGCTCGCGCACGACGCGCTCCATGCGCGACAGACCCGTGCGGACCTGGTTCTGGATGAGCTCGCCGACGTTGCGGAGACGACGGTTGCCGAAGTGGTCGATGTCGTCGGTCTCGACGCGCACGTCGACGGACTCGCCGCCACGGGTGCCGGCCATCGTCGGCTCCCCCGCGTGGAGGGCCACGATGTACTTGATCGTCGCGACGATGTCCTCGACGGTGAGCGTCGAGGCGTCGAGCTCGGTGTCGAGACCGAGCTTCTTGTCGATCTTGTACCGGCCGACCTTGGCGAGGTCGTAGCGCTTGGGGTTGAAGTACAGGTTGTCGAGGAGGGCCTGCGCGGCCTCCTTCGTCGGCGGCTCACCCGGGCGCAGCTTGCGGTAGATGTCGAGCAGCGCGTCGTCCTGGCCGGTGGTGCTGTCCTTCTCCAGGGTGGCGCGCATCGACTCGTACTCGCCGAACTCCTCGAGGATCTGCGCGTCGGTCCAGCCGAGCGCCTTGAGGAGCACCGTGACGGACTGCTTGCGCTTGCGGTCGACGCGGACGCCGACCATGTCGCGCTTGTCGACCTCGAACTCGAGCCAGGCGCCCCGGCTGGGGATGACCTTGGCGGAGTAGATGTCCTTGTCGCTCGTCTTGTCGGGAGTGCGCTCGAAGTACACCCCCGGGCTGCGGACGAGCTGGGAGACGACGACACGCTCGGTGCCGTTGATGATGAACGTGCCCCGGCTGGTCATGAGCGGGAAGTCGCCCATGAAGACCGTCTGGCTCTTGATCTCGCCGGTGTTGTTGTTCATGAACTCGGCGGTGACGAACAGCGGTGCGCTGTAGGTCATGTCGCGTTCCTTGCACTCCTCGATGGAGTACTTCTGCTCCTCGAAGCGGTGGTCGCGGAAGCTCAGCGACATCGATCCGGAGAAGTCCTCGATCGGGGAGATCTCCTCGAAGATCTCCTCGAGCCCGGATCGGGTGGGAACGTCGTTGCGGCCGGCCTCGAGGGCCTCGGCGACGCGGTCCTGCCACCGCTCGTTGCCGAGCAGCCAGTCGAAGCTCTCGGTCTGGAGGGCGAGGAGGTCAGGTACTTCGAGGGGTTCGCGAATCTTCGCGAAGGAGACACGGCCTGAGGCCGTCAGTGCGCTGGACATCTTCTGGGTCGCGGTACGCGAGGCAGCCAAGGATGGTCCTTCCTAAGCCTGGTGAGCGGCAAGTCGTCACTGCCTGCTCGACCCGGCACCGACCGAACATGGATCTCCCCAGGTGAGGAGCGATATTCAGCGGCACGTGGAACGGCATCTCTCGGGGATGCAGCGGTCGGGTGAAGAACATAGGCAGCGCAAGGGCATAGCCTACCTGCCGCCTCAAGGCTTGTCCAGCCGGGCGCGCGCCACTCCCCGAACAGATCGCCGGACCTCCACCGGTCTGAGCGGTGGAGCGGGATCTCATCGGCGACCCGTCGACCCGAGGCTCACGTTCCTCACCTGGCATCGCGCCTCACCTGGCGTCGAGCCGACGTGTCACCGCAAGCATGACCGGTCGCACCCCCGGGGTCAAGGATGCTGAGAGTGGCAACCGTCGCCGGGTGGACGTCGAGGAGCCGGCTCAGCCCGTCGAGCCCGGCGAGCCGGTCGAACCCTCAGGCGTGTGAACGCGCGTGAAGGCGTTGACGAAGGCCTTCTGGGTCGCCGTCATCGGCGCGAACCAGTCCCGCATGAGCGAGGTCGGGGAGAACTGGTCCATGGCCTCGATCATCTGGGCCTCCATCGTCGCCATCACGGCCTGTTGCATCGGCTCGACGTCGGGCAGGCCGAAGAACGCCCGCATCTCCTTCGGCGTGCAGTCGACCTCCACGGTGATCTTCATGATCCATGCCTCCCCTCGACCCCGGGTGGGCCTGGGACTCACGCTACGTGCTCGACCCCCCGCGGCCGGGGAGCACGCCACGACCCACCTCACACCGGAGGCTGGTGGTGACACCGGAGGCGACGGGCTCCGGTCTCACCACCACGCTCCGGTCCGAGGTCGCGACTGGTGAGGCCCACCGCGCAGGGGCTGCGTTAGGTTCGAGACGACCACCCCCCATCGATCCACCGGAGGCCCGTCATGCCCGAAATCGACGAGCGCGGGAGCAGCGACCGCGGTAGCAGGGACCACGACGCCGTGCGCCACATCGTCTGCCCCGCCGACGGATCGGCCGTCGGCACCGTCCCCGAGGGTGACGCCGACGACGCCACACGCGCGGTCGCGAGCGCCCGCCGCGCCTTCGACGACGGCCCGTGGCCGAGCACCCCCTCCCCCGAGCGCGCGGCCTTGCTGCACCGGCTCGCCGACCTGCTCGAGGAGGAGAAGGAGACGGTGGCGACGCTCGAGGCCAAGGACACCGGCAAGCGCCTCGTCGAGTGCCGCATCGACGTCGACGACATCGTCTCGGTGTTCCGCCACTTCGCCTCCCTCGCCCAGGCCGACGCGGGCCGTGTCATCGACACCGGCATGCCCGACGTGAGCAGCCGCGTCGTGCACGAGCCCGTCGGGGTCTGCGTGCTCATCACGCCGTGGAACTACCCGCTGCTCCAGACGGCGTGGAAGGTCGCGCCGGCCCTCGCGGCGGGCAACACCTTCGTGCTCAAGCCGAGCGAGTGGACCCCCCACACCGCCCTGTGGCTCGTCGACGCGCTCGCCCGCGTCGGCCTTCCCGAGGGCGTCGCGAACCTCGTCCTCGGGGCCGGGGCGGCCGTCGGTCCGCCGCTCACGACGTCGGAGGACGTCGACCTCGTGTCGTTCACCGGTGGCCTCGTCACCGGTACGGCGATCGCCGAGGCCGCCGCGAAGACCGTCAAGCGCGTCGCCCTCGAACTGGGCGGCAAGAACCCCAACGTCGTCTTCGCCGACGCCGATCTCCCCGCCGCGATCGACAACGCGGTGACGGCGATCTTCCTCGATTCCGGTCAGGTGTGCTCCGCCGGTGCGCGCCTGGTCGTCGAGGAGTCCGTGCACGACGAGGTCGTCGACGAGATCGTGCGCCGCGCCGGCCTCATCCGCCTCGGCGGCCCCTTCGACGACGACGCCGAGAGCGGTCCCCTCATCCACGAGGCCCACCGCGACAAGGTCCACGACTACGTGCGTCAGGCCGTGGCCGAGGGAGCGACCCTGCGCTGCGGCGGGGAGATCCCCACCGAGGGGCCGCTGGCGGCGGGCTCCTACTACCCGCCCACCGTCCTCGACGGATGCACCCGGGACATGGCGTGCGTGCACGACGAGTCGTTCGGTCCGGTTCTCACGGTCGAGACGTTCTCCGGCGCGACGCGCGAGGAGGCCGAGGACGCCGCCGTCGCGATCGCCAACGACACGCACTACGGACTCGCCGGGGCCGTGTGGACCGAGAACGCCGGTCGCGCCGAGCGCGTCGCCCGGCGCCTGCGCCACGGCACGATCTGGATCAACGACTACCACCCCTACGTGCCGCAGGCGGAGTGGGGCGGCATGAAGCGCTCCGGCATCGGCCGCGAACTCGGCCTCGCCGGTCTCGAGGAGTACCGCGAGACCAAGCACATCTGGCACAACACCCGCCCCGCCCCCGCCGGGTGGTTCGCCCACGGGCCCGCCGACGCCGGCGTCTGAGGTCCACCGACTCACGAAGAAGGCACGCGATGCCCGAGAGCTACGACTACATCATCGTCGGAGGTGGGTCTGCCGGATCGGCGCTGGCCAACCGGTTGTCCACCGACCCCGGCACCACGGTGCTCGTCCTGGAGGCGGGGCGACCCGACTTCCGGTTCGACCCCCTCATCCACATGCCCGCCGCGCTGCCCTTCCCGATGGGCAACCCGCTGTACGACTGGCGCTACGAGAGCGAGCCCGAGCCGTACATGAAGGGCCGACGGCTCGCGCACGCCCGCGGCAAGGTCCTCGGCGGCTCCTCCAGCATCAACGGGATGATCTTCCAGCGCGGAAACCCGCTCGACTACGAGCGTTGGGCCGCCGACCCCGGCATGGAGACGTGGGACTACGCCCACTGCCTCCCTTACTTCAAGCGGATGGAGACCTGCCTCGCGGGCGCGGGCGCGGACGCGTGGCGCGGCGGCTCCGGCCCGCTCGTCCTCGAACGCGGCCCGGCCGACACCCCCCTGTTCGGCGCGTTCTTCGAGGCCGTGCAGCAGGCCGGGTTCCCCCTCACCGACGACGTCAACGGCTACCGGCAGGAGGGCTTCGGGCGCTTCGACCGCAACGTCCACCAGGGCCACCGCCTGTCGGCCTCCCGCGCCTACCTGCACCCCGTGCGCAAGCGGCCCAACCTCACGATCGAGACCCTCGCCCACGTCACCGGGCTGAAGACGCAGGGCGCCCGCGTCGTCGGCGTCGACTACCTGCGCGCGGGGCGCTCCCACCGCAGCGTCGCCGCCCGTGAGGTGATCCTGTGCGGCGGCACGTTCAACTCGGTCCAGCTCCTCCAGCTCGCCGGCATCGGCGCCGCCGACGACCTCTCGGCCCTCGGCATCACGCCGATCGCGGACCTCCCCGGCGTCGGCGCCAACCTCCAGGACCACCTCGAGGTGTACGTCCAGCACGCGAGCAGCCAGCCCGTCTCCCTCGGGCCGTGGTTCGCCAAATGGCGCGCCCCGCAGATCGGTGCCCAGTGGCTGCTCGGCAAGGGCATCGGCACGAGCAACCACTTCGAGGCGGGCGGGTTCATCCGCAGCAACGACGATGTCGACTACCCCAACCTCATGTTCCACTTCCTGCCGATCGCGGTGCGCTACGACGGCAGCGCCGTCGCCGCCCCGCACGGCTACCAGGTGCACATCGGCCCGATGTACTCCGACGTCCGGGGCACGGTGAAGATCAAGAGCACCGACCCCCGCGAGCACCCCGCGATCCGGTTCAACTACCTCTCGACGCAGGACGACCGGCGCGAATGGGTCGAGATGGTGCGTGCCGCGCGCACGATCTTCGCCCAGCCCGCGTTCGCCGCGTTCGACGCCGGGGAGATCTCCCCCGGCCCGAGCGTGGAGACCGATGAGGAGATCCTCGACTGGGTCGCCCGCGACGCCGAGACCGCGCTCCACCCCTCGTGTACCGCGCGCATGGGTACCGACGACGGCAGCGTCGTCGACCCCCTGACGATGCGCGTCCACGGGGTCGACGGGCTCCGGGTCGTCGACGCCTCGGTGTTCCCCTACGTGCCCAACGGGAACACCTACGCGCCGGTGATGATGGTCGCCGAGAAGGCGGCCGATCTCATCGCCGGCAACACGCCGCTTCCGCCCTCCCCCGCGCCGTACTACCGGCACGGCGCCGGGATGCCGCTCTACCCCGAGGGCGACCCGCGCAACTCCGCGTGGGACGCCGTGACGGCGCCGCCCTCGGCCGCCGGGGCCGCCAGGGCCGCGGACGCCGGGAGGACCTCGACCCCGCCGGGGGGTGAGGCATGAGCGCCACGAAGGACGGAGACAGGCCCGGCCCCGGCGGTCCCGCGGTCCACGCCCACAGCGAGGTCAGGGCGGCCGACGGTCCCACGATCAACCGCGTCAACCCCGTCGTCTTCGGCGGGTCGCTCGTCGGCGTCCTCGCGGTCGCCTCCTGGGCGATCTTCGCCCGCGAGCAGGCCGAATCGACGATCGGCGCCGCCGTCGCGGCGGTCTCCGCCGGCTTCGGGTGGTTCTACATCGCCCTCGCCACGGCCTGCGTCGTCTTCGTCATCGTCCTCGCCTGCTCGCGCTACGGCACCGTCCGCCTCGGCCCCGACCACGCGACCCCGGAGTTCTCGACCTCCTCGTGGGCCGCGATGCTCTTCGCCGCAGGCATCGGCACCGACCTCATGTTCTTCTCCGTCGCCGAACCCGTGTCGCAGTACCTCGCGCCACCCACCGGGCAGGGCGAGACCGTCGAGGCCGCGGGGAACGCGATCGAGTGGACGCTGTTCCACTACGGCATCAACGGGTGGGCCATGTACTCCCTCATGGGCATGGCCCTCGCGTACTTCGCCTACCGACGCCACGAGCCGCTCGCCGTGAGGTCGGCCCTCACGCCCCTGCTCGGACGGCACCTGCAGGGACCGATCGGCCACGTCGTCGACATCGCGGCGATGCTCGGCACGATCTTCGGCGTCGCCACCTCCCTCGGCATCGGCGTCGTGTCGCTGTCGGTCGGCCTCGACATGCTCTTCGGCACGGGCACCGGTCTCGGCGTCCAGATCGCGCTCGTCGTCGTCGCCGTCGTGATGGCGGCCGTGTCGGCGACGACCGGCGTGGCGAAGGGCATCCGGATCCTCAGCCAGCTCAACGTCCTGCTCGCGATCGGCGTCGCCGGCTGGGTGCTCGTCACCGGCAAGACGACGTACCTGCTCAACGGGCTGGTGGAGAACATCGGCGGGTTCGTCGCGTCCTTCCCCTCCCTCACCGGCACGACGTTCGCCTACGACCAGCCGACCGAGTGGATGTCGCTGTGGACCCTGTTCTTCTGGGCCTGGTGGATCGCCTGGGCGAGCTTCGTCGGGATGTTCCTCGCCCGCATCAGCAAGGGACGCACGATCCGCCAGTTCGTCACCGGCACCCTGCTGCTGCCGTTCAGCTACATCGTCATGTGGGTGTCGATCTTCGGGAACTCCGCCATCGACCGCATCCGCAGCGGCGACACCGCGTTCGGGGAACTCGCGATGGCCGTCCCCGAAAGGGGCTTCTACACCCTGCTCCAGCAGTACCCGGGTGCCGGGGTCCTCATCGGCGTCTCCACCTTCGTCGGGTTGCTGTTCTACGTCACCTCGGCCGACTCCGGGGCGCTCGTCATGGCGAACCTCAGCTCCCACATCTCCTCCCCCGAGGAGGACGCCCGGCCCTGGCTGCGGACCGTCTGGGCGGCCGCGACCGGCCTGCTGACGATCGCGATGCTCATGGTCGGCGGGATCGTCACCCTGCAGTACGCCACCGTCATCATGGGCGTGCCGTTCGCCATCGTCATGGCCCTCGTCATGGTGAGTCTGTGGCGGGCGCTGCGCGTCGAGGCCCACATCGCCGACGGGCGGCGACGCCCGACGCTCCCGCCGCTCGTCGGCTCCGACGACGCGGGCGCCGAGGAATGGAAGGCGCGGGTCAACAGGCTGCTGGAATCGAGCGACCCCGACTCGGTGCGCCGCTACCTCGCCCACGTCGGGCGCCCCGCCCTCGAAGCCGTCGCCACCGAACTCGCGGAGCGCGGGGTCGCGGCGACGACGACCTCGGTCGGCGACCCCGACCGTCCGGACGTCGTGGAGCTGTGCACCGACACCACGCCCCACCCCTTCGTCTACGGCATCCATGTCGAATGCGTGCCCGCACCGACGTACGGCGCCCGGATGAGGCGTGCCGACGCCCTCACCGGCATCCTCCACGTCCACGTCGCCGCCGGGGGGCAGGGGTACGACGTCATGGGGTACAGCCGTGGACAGCTCATCCACGACGTCCTCGACCAGTACGAGGACCACCTCGAGTTCCTCCGGCTCGAGGAGGCCGCCGCCCACCCGAGCGCCACGTCCCCGTCGGCCTGAGGACCGCTCGAGGGCACGGAGGTTGGGGGTGGAGCCGGGCGGCTCCACCCCCAACCTCCGTGTGGCCCGTGGTCCGTCGCGATCACCCCGCGCCCCGAGGCCTGGATACACTGCGAGCACCCGTGCACCCGAGGCGAGGTGGTCCGGCCATGACACGCTCCCCGCATCCTCCCTCCCCTGCTCATGGCCGTCGGCCTCACGGGGCGGGCAAGGTCGTCAGCGCGGAGGAGGCCGTCGCCCTCGTCAGCGACGGGGACACCATCGCGACCGGCGGGTTCGTCGGCATCGGGTTCGCCGAGAACATCGCGGTCGCCCTGGAGCGCCGGTTCCTCGGCGGGCACGGCGCGGATGGCGGTGGCGACGCCGGGGCCGGCCACCCCCGTGACCTCACCCTCGTCTATGCCGCAGGCCAGGGCGACGGCGGTGATCGCGGACTCAACCACTTCGCCCACCCCGGCATGGTGGGGCGGGTCATCGGCGGTCACTGGGGGCTTGCCCCGAAACTCGGGGCCATGGCCGTCGCCGGTGAGATCGAGGCCTACAACCTGCCGCAGGGCGTCATCAGCCACCTGTTCCGCGACATCGCCGCCGGCAAACCCGGGACCCTCACCCGCGTGGGCCTCGACACCTTCGTCGACCCGCGTCGCGACGGCGGCCGTCTCAACGACCGGACCACCGAGGACCTCGTCCGCGTCCTCGAGATCGACGGCGAGGAGTACCTGTTCTACCGGGCGTTCGGCATCGACGTCGGCATCATCCGGGCGACGACGGCCGATCCGGAGGGCAACCTCACGATGGAACGCGAGGCGTTGCTGCTCGAGGCCCGCGCGATCGCGACGGCCGCGCGCAACAGCGGCGGCGTCGTCATCGCGCAGGTCGAGCGGCTCGCCGAGCGCGACACCCTGCCCAGCCGCCAGGTGGTCGTCCCCGGGATCCTCGTCGACTGCGTCGTCGTCGCGGAGAGCCCCGAATACCACCACCAGACCTTCGCCGAGCCGTACAGCCCGTTCTTCGCGGGGGAGCTGCGGGCCCCGCTCACGGCCCTGCCCCCGATGCCGCTGGACCACCGCAAGGTCATCGCGCGTCGCGCGGCGTTGCAGTTGCGGCCGAACGACGTCGTCAATCTCGGCATCGGCATGCCCGAGGGCGTCGCCTCCGTCGCCGCCGAGGAACGGATCTTCGACCTTCTCACCCTCACGGCCGAACCCGGCGTCGTCGGGGGGATCCCGGCCGGGGGCCTCAACTTCGGCGCCGCCGTCAACGCCTCGGCCGTGGTCGACCAGCCCTCCCAGTTCGACTTCTACGACGGCGGTGGGCTCGACATCGCGGTCCTCGGCCTCGCTCAGGCCGATGCGGCCGGCAACGTCAACGTGTCCCGCTTCGGTGAACGCCTGGCGGGCGCAGGCGGGTTCGTCAACATCTCGCAGAACGCCGGCGCCGTCGTGTTCGTGGGCACGTTCACCTCGGGTGGACTCGAGACCCGGATCGAGGACGGCGAACTACGGATCGTGCGGGAGGGCCGGGGCGTCAAGTTCCTCACCGAGGTCGAGCACCGCACGTTCAGCGGGGCACGGGCTGCCGCCCTGGGCCGGGACATCCTCTACGTCACCGAGCGGTGCGTCTTCGGACTCACGCCGGACGGGCTGGAACTCCAGGAGGTCGCCCCCGGCGTCGACGTCGAGCGCGACGTCCTCGCCCTCATGGAGCGCCCCGCCTCGATGCCTCGAGACCCCGTCCTCATGGACCCGCGCCTCTTCCTCCCCGACGCGATGGGACTACGCGCCCAACTCCTCGAGGTGCCGCTGAGCTCCCGGTTCACCTACGACCCCGAGCGCGACCGGTTCTTCGTCGATTTCGAGGGCCTCACGGTGCGCACCCCCGCCGACGTCGAGCGCGTCCGCGAGGCGATCGAGGCCGCCGTCTCACCGCTCGGCCGACGCGTCTCGGCCGTCGTCAACTACGACCGATTCTCGATCACGCCCGAACTCGTCGAGCCCTACGCGCAGATGGTCGAAGAGATCACCGCCCGCCTCTACAGCTCCGTGTCGCGCTACACCTCGAACGCGTTCCTGCTCGCCAGGCTCGGCGCGGCGATGACGACCCCCTCCGCGCCGTCCCGCCCCGAACGCGCCCCCGGGTGACACCGACCCGACGACGTCGTCGCAGACCCCCCGGGTCGTGGGCTCCGCGCCCACCTCACCGCACATCTCACACCGGAAGCTGGTGGTCAGACCGGCGCACATGTTCAGCGGTGTGAGCGCTCGCCTCCGGTTTGAGGTGAGTTGCCCGCGCGCCGCCGGTGGAGTGACCCCTGTCCGTGTCGGCGGGGCGGGAACGACGAAGGGGCGGGACGGACATGATGTCCGTCCCGCCCCTTGCGTCTGCCGAGCGGAGGCTCAGCGCGATGCGGCGATCGTCACTTGAGGGTGACGGTGGCGCCGGCGCCCTCGAGGGCAGCCTTAGCCTTCTCCGCGTCGTCCTTCTTCGCGGCCTCGAGGACGGGCTTGGGGGCGCCGTCGACGAGGTCCTTGGCCTCCTTGAGGCCCAGGCTCGTGAGGGCGCGGACCTCCTTGATGACCTGGATCTTCTTGTCACCGGCGGACTCGAGGATGACGTCGAACTCGTCCTTCTCCTCCGCGGCGGGGGCGTCGCCGCCACCGGCCGGGGCGCCCGCGGCCGCAACCGCGACCGGAGCCGCAGCGGTGACCTCGAACTTGTCCTCGAACGCCTTGACGAACTCGGAGAGCTCGATGAGGGTCATCTCTTCGAAAACGCCGAGGAGCTCCTCGGTGGACATCTTCGCCATGATTGGCTTCCTTCCTGATACGAACCGTGCCGTGAGTGGCTGAACGGGGGTGACCGGACGCGAATGCGTCAGGCCTCGTCGCCACCCTCGGCGGCGTCTGCGGGGGCCTCGGCGGGAGCCGCAGCGGCCCCACCGGTCTCTTCGACCTTCGCCCGGAGGGCGTCGATCACGCGCGCCGTCTGCGACAGCGGAGCGGCGAACAGCGACACGGCCTGGTTGAGCTTGCCCTTCATCGCGCCTGCGGCCTTGGCCAGCAGGACCTCACGCGACTCGAGGTCGGCAAGCTTGGTGATGTCCTCCGCGCTCAAGGCCTTGCCGTCGAGGACGCCGGCCTTGATGACGAGGAGGGGGTTGGCCTTGGCGAAGTCACGCAGGACCTTGGCCGCCTCGACCGGGTCACCGGTGACGAAGGCGATGGCCGAGGGGCCGACGAGCTGACCGTCGAAGGCCGTGACTCCGGCCTCCTTCGCGGCGAGCTCGGTGAGCGTGTTCTTCGCGACGGCGTAGCTGCCGTTCGGGCGCAGCTGCGAGCGGAGCTCGGAGAGCTGGGCCACGGACAGGCCGCGGTACTCCGTCAGCACGGCCGCACCGGACTCGCGGAACTTGTCCGTGAGCTCGGCGATGGCTGCCTGCTTCGCGGGCGTTGCCATAGGGCCTCCTTAAGGTGATGCCGGCACCCAAGGTCCCCCGAGACGACGAAAGCTCCCGTGCACAGGGCAACGGGAGCACACGACCGAACAGGATCTGCTCGGTGAACGTTCTCGGTGGCCTGCGCTGGACGCCCCGTCTGCGGGGACCTTCGGTCGAAGGCGTGAGCCTCCGACGACCGGCGGTCATGGGTCGCCTATGACGATACGTGCCCGGCGCCGTCGGGACCAAATCGGGTGGTCGGAGCGATGATCGGCGGTCCGCCGCACGGGTCGGGGTCGGCGTGGAACGTCGACGCCCGCCCCGGCAGCAGCCGGAGCGGGCGTGACGCGTGATCGATCGGAGGCTCAGGCCTCGTCCTCGACCAGGAGGTTGCGGGTGCGGTTCTGGTCCAGCGGGATGCCGGGGCCCATCGTCGTGGCCATGGTGGCCTTGGTGATGTACCGGCCCTTGCTCGCCGAGGGCTTGAGACGAAGGATCTCCTCCAGCGCGGCGGAGTAGTTCTCGATCAGCGCCTTCTCGTCGAACGAGGTCTTGCCGATGATGAAGTGCAGGTTGCTGTGCTTGTCGACGCGGAACTCGATCTTTCCGCCCTTGATGTCCGTGACGGCCTTGGCGACGTCCATCGTCACCGTGCCGGTCTTCGGGTTCGGCATGAGACCACGGGGGCCGAGCACCTTGCCGAGGCGACCGACCTTGCCCATGAGGTCGGGGGTCGCGACGACGGCGTCGAAGTCGAGCCAGCCGCCCTGGACCTTCTCGAGCATGTCGTCGGACCCGACGAAGTCGGCGCCGGCCTCGCGGGCGGCCTCGGCGTTCGCACCGTTGGCGAAGACGAGGACACGCGCGGTCTTACCGGTGCCGTTGGGCAGGTTGACCGTTCCGCGCACCATCTGGTCGGCCTTGCGGGGGTCGACACCGAGGCGGAACGCGACCTCGACGGTCGCGTCGTAGGCGGTGGTGGAAGTGTCCTTGGCGAGGCGCACGGCCTCGAGCGGGGAGTAGAGCTTGCTCCGGTCGATCTTGTCGGCCGAAGCGCGGTAGTTCTTGCTGCGCTTCATGACGCTCCTCATGTGGATGGCACCCGATCGGGGCCGCAGTGGCCGCGTGGGCGAGGGAGTCGTGGTCGATCGGGCCGCGCCGGGCCCTGCCACAAGGGTCAAGTCTGCCACACGCCCCCGGCGGGCATGAAAGTCGCCCGCCCGGGGCCGAACCGTCGGGCCCGGACGCGCGAGGACCGCAGGTGCGCACACCTGCGGTCCTCGCCTGCGGCGCCTCGGGGCGCCCGTCGGTCGATCCTGCTCAGGCGACCGTGATGCCCATGGAACGGGCCGTACCGGCGATGATCTTCTTCGCCTGCTCGATGTCGTGGGCGTTGAGGTCGGCCATCTTCTGCTCGGCGATCTCACGCACCTGGTCGTCGGTGAGGCTCGCGACCTTGGCCTTGTGCGGCTCCCCGGAGCCCTTGGCGACGCCCGCGGCCTTCTTGATGAGCTCGGCGGCGGGCGGCGTCTTCGTGATGAAGGTGAACGAACGGTCCTCGTAGACCGTGATCTCGACGGGGATGACGTTGCCGCGCTGGGACTCCGTCGCGGCGTTGTACGCCTTGACGAACTCCATGATGTTGACGCCGTGCTGACCGAGGGCCGGACCCACCGGCGGCGCGGGCGTGGCCGCACCGGCCTGGATCTGCAGCTTGATGTACCCGGAGACCTTCTTCTTGGGAGGCATGTCGCTCCTCTTTCGCTTCGTGGGCCCACGCCGTGGGCGATGACCCGGTTGCACTCGGCCGGGGGCCCGACCGGTGATGCCCGACCCGCGCCGGGCACCGAGGGTCCACGGTACGCGTCGGGCGGGGCCGGAGGCGAATCGCGTCCGACGGCACCGCGCCCGCCCCGGATGATCCGGAGCGGGCGCGGCGGTGAATCGGTGGGACGTCCTCAGATCTTGGCGACCTGGTTGAACGCGAGTTCCACGGGGGTCTCACGGCCGAAGATCGACACGAGGACCTTGAGCTTCTGCTGCTCGGGGAGGATCTCGGAGATCGTCGCCGGCATCGTCTCGAAGGGGCCCTCCATGACGGTGACGGACTCGCCGACCTCGTAGTCGACCACGGTGCTCGAGGCCACGGTCGCCGACTCCTGACGGCTCGCTGCCGACGCGGCACCGGCGGCGGCCTCGCGCTCGACCTGCGGCGCGAGCATCGAGACGATCTCCTCGAGGCTCAGCGGCACGGGCTGGTGGGCGTTGCCGACGAACCCGGTGACGCCCGGGGTGTGGCGCACCGCGCCCCAGCTCTCGTCGGTGAGGTCCATGCGGACCAGCACGTACCCGGGCATCCGCACGCGGCGCACGACCTTCTTCTGCCCGTTCTTGATCTCGGTGACCTGCTCCATCGGCACCTCGGCCTGGAAGATGTACTCCTCCATGTTGAGCGAGGTGACGCGCTGCTCCAGGTTCTGCTTCACGCGGTTCTCGTACCCCGCGTAGGAGTGGATGACGTACCAGTCGCCGGGAAGGAAGCGCAGCTCCTTCCGCAGGGCCTCGACCGGGTCCTCCTCGACCGCCGCGACCTCGACCTGGTCGTCCTGAGCGACGGGCTCGGCGGCCTGGGGCTCGGCGGGCTCGTCCGCGTCGACGCCGCCGACCTCGGCAGGACCGCCCTCGGCGACGTCATCGGTCTCGGCGTCGGTCACCTCGGCGTCGGTCACGTCGGCGTCGGCAACATCGACCTCGTCGGTCTCGACGTCCATCTGCGTGTCGTCCGCCGGCGCGTCGGTGTCGTCGACCTCGAGCTCGCGCGCCTCCACCTCGTCGGTGGGCGAGGACGCCTGGGTGTCCTCGGGGGCCTCGGACTGGTACTCCGACTCGGTCACGGGTGAACTCACTTCCTTGCTGATACTCCACGCCCGGAGTTGGATCGGACGAGGTCCACGATGGGGATGACGAACGGCGTGATGAGCCGGGTGCGGGTCAGGCCCCGCCGAAGACCCAGCCGACGAGGCGGCTCGCGACGGCGTCGATGCCCATGGTGAAGAGCATGACGGCGGTGACGAAGACGATGACCACCATGGTGTAGGTGGTGAGCTCCTTGCGCGTGGGTCGCACGACCTTGCGCATCTCGTCGAGCACCTGGCTGAAGAAGAGGCCGATGGCCGAGAAGAACCGGGTGACGGCGTTGCCGCCCTGGGGGCGACGCTCCCGCGCCGACGCTGCCCGCGTCGCCGTGTCGTGGTCGCTCACGTGTCCTCATCTCCTGGGTCACGCCCCGTGGGGCGGGAACGGGAATGCTCCGCGGCGACCCTTTCGTCCTCGGCTTCTGATCGTTCTCGCAGGGCAGGAGGGACTCGAACCCCCAACCGCCGGTTTTGGAGACCGGTGCTCTACCAATTGAGCCACTGCCCTACGGGTGGGATCGGTGCGCAGGCGCGCCGGACTCACCCAGACGGGAATCATACGGGAGAGGCCGCCGGATACGCCAACCGGCGTCCCGCCCTGCGCGCGTCGCCGCACGTCGGAGCCCCGCGCGTACAGCCGATGCGCACCGGTCTCCCCGGGTTCGGTCGATTCGTCTGTGACACTGGACAAGTGAGAAGGCCGGTCCACACGCTCCCCAAGGCGCACCTGCACCTGCACTTCACCGGGTCCATGCGGTTCACGACCCTGCTCGAGATGGCCGAGGAGCAGCGGGTGCGGCTCCCCCACGCCCTCGTCGAGGACTGGCCACCCGCCCTCGCGGCCCGTGACGAGCGCGGGTGGTTCCGGTTCCAACGCCTCTACGACGCGGCGCGCTCGTGCGTGCGGTCGGAGTCGGCGATGCGTCGGATCGTCGCCGAGGCGGCCGAGGACGACGCCGCCGAAGGGTCGCGGTGGCTGGAACTGCAGGTCGACCCCACGAGCTATGCCCCGTTCGTCGGGGGCCTCACCCCGGCGCTCGAGATCGTGCTCGACGAGGCCCGCCGCGTGAGCAGCGCCGGCCCCGTGGGGGTCGGGGTCGTCGTGGCGGCGAGTCGGATCCGCCACCCCCTCGACGCACGGACCCTCGCGCGCCTCGCCGCCCGGTACGCCGGTGACGGCCCCGGCGAGGTCGTCGGGTTCGGCCTGTCCAACGACGAGCGCCGCGGCCACATCGAGGAGTTCGAGGGCGCCTTCCGCATCGCCCGACGCGCGGACCTCGCGATCGTCCCCCACGGCGGAGAACTCCTCGGGCCCGAGGCCGTCCACGCCACCCTCGAGGCCGCCCGGCCCGACCGGATCGGCCACGGGGTCCGCAGCGTCGAAAACTCCGAGGTGCTTGCGGACGTCGTGAGCCGCGGCGTCACCCTCGAGGTCTGCCCGGGCAGCAACGTCGGACTCGGGGTCTACGCCACCCCGTTCGACGTGCCGCTGCGCCCCCTCTACGACGCGGGCGCGCAGATCGCCCTGGGCGCCGACGATCCGCTGTTGTTCGGCTCCCGCCTCGCCGACCAGTACGAGATCGCCCGTAGCGTGCACGCCTTCGACGACGACGCCCTCGCCGACCTCGCCCGCATGTCGATCCGCGGCAGCCGCGCCCCGCAATCGGTGAAGGACGACGCCCTCGTCGACATCGACACCTGGCTCCGGACTCCCGGCGAACCGAGGACCGACACCTCACCCGGGTGAACGTCGCCGCACCGGGGACGGAGCCCGATCACGCCGTGGCCCAGCACGCCCTGGCCCAGCACGCCACGGTCCCGGACGGCGGGCCGTGACGATCGACGATGGCGGGTCGACGAGGTCACGCACCTGACGCGCTCGTACCCG
This sequence comes from Mobilicoccus sp., assembly GCF_032060985.1. NCBI lineage: Bacteria > Bacillati > Actinomycetota > Actinomycetes > Micrococcales > Dermatophilaceae > Mobilicoccus > Mobilicoccus sp. Next base: position 122,044 of record NZ_DAMBGD010000010.1, on the reverse strand, counting down.
CCGTCGGTGAGACACCGCCCGTGGCCCGGGTGCCACGTCGGCGCCGGGGCTCAGAGGGTGAGGCCGACGAGTACCGGCTCGTTGACGAGCCGGACGCCGAATCGCTCCTCCACCGCGTCCCGGACGCGGCGCGCGAGGGCGACGACGTCGGCGGCCGTGGCCTCGCCCCGGTTGGTGACGGCGAGGACGTGCTTGGTGGACAGGGCGGCCGGGCCGGGGAGGCCGTACCCCTTGCCGAAACCGGCCTTGTCGATGAGCCAGGCCGCGCTCGTCTTCTCCTGACCCTCGCCGGTGGGAAAGCGCGGCGGGGTGAGGTCGTCGCCCGCGACCTCGCGGACGCGGGCGGCGAGGGCGTCCATGGTGGGCGTCGGGAGGATCGGGTTGGTGAAGAACGACCCGCAGCCCCACGTGTCGGCGTCGTCGACATCCCAGACCATGCCGCGGCGGCGGCGCTGCTCGAGCACGGCCTCCCGTGCGTCGGCGAGGGGGACGCGAGCCCCGAGGTCGACTCCGAGGCCCGTGGCGAGGTCGGCGTAGGCGATGGGCCGGGAGAGGTCGGCGAGCTCGAACTGGAACGTCACGTCGAGGACGACGTACCGCGGCGACATCCCGCCGAGACCGGCGGAGGTGGCCTCGCCGGACGTGCGCGCGGGCATCGGGGTGCCCTTGAACCGCGAGTGGCGGTACGCGAAGTCGCACTCCGCGCCGGTGAAGGTGCGGACCTGCTCACGGGCCCGATCCCACGTGCGCACCCGCGCGATCGTCTGGGCGACCTCCTGGCCGTAGGCGCCGACGTTCTGCACCGGGGTCGAGCCGACGTACCCGGGGATGCCCGAGAGCGCCTCGACACCCGCCCAGCCGGAGGCGACGGCGTGCTCGACGAACGCGTCCCAGGGCTCCCCCGCCGCGACGCGCACCGTCGCACCGCTGCACGCGTCTTGCGACTCCACCGTGATGCCGCGCGTCGCGACCTTGACGACGACCCCCTCGACGCCGTCGTCGGCGACCACGAGGTTGGACCCGCCGGAGAGCACCCCCAGCGGCTCGTCGGCTTCGTCGACGACACGGACGGCGTCGACGAGCTCGTCGGTGGTCTCGGCGACGACGAAACGCCGCGCCGGCCCTCCGACGCGCATCGTCGTGTGCGCGGACAGCAAGGGGCAGGTCTGGTCGGCCGGGTGGCCCGTGGTGGTCATCGGTTCTCCGCACCCGTCGGCGGCGCGGTGGGGGGCGGGGCCCCGTCATCGCCCTCTGCGTCACGGCCGGGGACCGCGAGAACGGCGAGGGCTCGGCCGAGCACCTTGGTGTCGTCCTGGGTGACCGCGAGCTCGAGCGTGACCTCACCGGCGTCGGCGTCGACCTTCTTGACCGTGCCGGTGACCTCGATGTCGGCGCCGCCCTCGTACGGGACGACGACGGGGTTGACGAAGCGGCAGCCCCACGACGTGACGTGCTGCGGCCCACCGGCCCACTGCGAGGCGAGCTCTCCGGCGGCGCCCATCGTGAACATGCCGTGGGCGATGACGTCGGGCAGACCCACCGAGACGGCGAAGCGCTCGTCCCAGTGAATGGGGTTGAGGTCCCCGGAGGCGGCGGCGTAGGCGACGAGGCGCGCCCGATCGACGTGGATCGTGCGGGTGGCCACGACGTCCCCCACCGACAGGTCGGCGAGGACGGGGTGGGATGCGGAACGGTCGTGGCTGCTCATGAGCCCGCTCCTCGGATGACGACGCTCGACCGCACGGTGACGACGGGCTGCCCGTCGTCACCGCAGATCTCGACGCGGGTGGAGGCGAGACCGTGACCGCCCGCCTCGCGGACCCGGTCGACGTGGAGGGTGGGGACGAGCACCATGCCCGCCACCACGGGACGGTGGTGGACGAAGGTCTCCTCGCCGTGGACGAGCCGGCTGAAGTCGACACCGGCCTCGGGGTCGGCGACGTAGGTGGCCTCGCTGCGCTGGGCGACGACGACCGCGAACGTAGGCGGGGCGACGACGTCGGGGAAGCCCGCCGCCTGTGCCGCCGCCACGTCGTGGTGAACCGGATCGGTGGCCCCGACCGCGGAGGCGAAGGCCCTCACGTGCTCACGGCCGACCACGAACGGTTCGCCCGGCGGATAGCTGCGCCCCTCGAAGGCGGTGTTCACACCCATGGCCGGAACCCTAGTGCAGCACGCCGACAGCCCGTCCTCTCACCCTCGTGGGCCCGTGCGACGTGCGGTGCCGGCCCTGCCCCACCCCTGTCGGGCGCGCCTGCCGACGCGCCGTGGGACGCACCCGGACACGACGACGGCCGCCCCGTGGGGGCGGCCGTCGTGGGGCTCGATCAGGAAGGGATCAGCGCGTTTCCTTGTGCGCGGTGTGCTTGCCGCACTTGGGGCAGTACTTCGACAGCTCGATGCGGTCGGGGTCGTTGCGCCGGTTCTTCTTCGTGATGTAGTTGCGGTCCTTGCAGTCCGCGCACGCCAGGGTGATCTTGGGGCGGACGTCGGTGCTCTTGGCCACGGGACTACCTGTCTTTCGCGTTCGGGAAGGATGCGGGAGTTCAACACGGAGACTTCTCGGATGATTCCCTGCATGACGGTCTCCCCGGGCGGGAGACGTCACGCGAGTAGCGAGGGCGGGACTCGAACCCGCGACACCACGATTATGAGTCGTGTGCTCTAACCACCTGAGCTACCCCGCCAGGGGTGCGACGACCGATCTGATCCGCGCGAGACGGTTCGGCCGTGTCGATCGCGACCTGAGCCCCGATAGGGAATCGAACCCTAGACCTTCTCCTTACCATGGAGACGCTCTGCCGACTGAGCTATCGGGGCACCGAGATGCCGATGCCCGAGGATCGCGGACTGCGACCACGGACTGTGACATTCTCGAAGGCACCGGCACGAGGCGTGCTCGCGTCGGCGCCTGAACGACGATACACGCAAGCGGCGTCGATGACGAAATCGCGCCGTCAGCGCCGGGTCCCGGGGCCGTACGAACCCGCGCCGACCTGCGGTTCCGGCGCATCGTCGACCCCTCGCGCGACGAGCGCGTCCCCCACCCGTTCCGCGTGCCGCACGGTCCGCACGACGAACGGCACGAGCAGAGCGCGCGGGCTGCGTTCCAGACCCCGGGCGCGCCGCGCCTGCCCGCATTCGGTGAGCGTGCGAGCGACGACGGGGATCGACCGGATCGTCAACGCCATGACGAGGCCGACCCGCTCGGCGTCCACGCCCACCCGTTCGAGGGGCCGCACGACGGCGACGATCGTGTCCATCATGTCGGCCACGCGCGTCGTCACGGTGACGAGGCCGGCGGCGGCGACCGCGACGACGAGACCCCCGACGACGAGCACCGCCCGCTCCCAGCCCACGGTCCACACCTGCAACGGGGTGAGGACGAGGACGATCCATCGCATCGGCCACACGAGCGCGCCCACCGTGCGGACCCCGAGACCCGCCGCGAGCGTGAGCACGACCACCACGGCCGCCACCACGCCGAGCACCCGCAGGGACGGCACGGCCACGACGACTGTCGTGAGGACGAGCAGCCCCACGAGCTTGACCCCCGGTCGCGCCCGGTGCAGGAACGAGGAACCGGGGCGGTAGACCGACGTCAGCACGCCGCGCCACCCTCTGCGGCGCCGTCCATGAGCGCGCAGTAGAAGTCGACGGAGGACGCCCCGGGCCCGTCGGCGACCACCCGACCCTCGTCGACGACGATCACCCGTTCCCACTCGGTGAACAGCTCGATTTGATGGGAGACGAGGACCAGCTGCTGCTCGGCGGATTCGAGATGCCGCATCACCGCACGGGAGTGGCGACGGTCGAGCATCGTCGTCGGCTCGTCGGCGACGAGGATCGCCGGGTCGAGGACCGTGACCGAGGCGAGGGCGAGCAACTGCTTCTGACCGCTGCTGAGCAGGTGGGCCGGGTGGTCGCGGTGATCGACGAGACCGAACCGCTCGAGGGCGGCGGCCACGCGGGCCTCGATCTCCTCGCGCGGCAGGCGCCGTCGGCGCAGGGAGAACGCGATGTCCTCGGCCACCGTCGGCATGACGATCTGGGCCTCGGGATCGGGGAAGACGAAGGCGACGCGGCGGCGCACCTCGCGTCCGTGACGGGCGACGTCGAGGCCGTCGACGAGCACACGACCGGAGGTCGGTTCGACGAGCCCGTTCACCATGCGCGCGAGGGTCGACTTGCCCGACCCGTTCGCACCGATGATCCCCGTGCGGGGGCCCTCGATGACGAGGTCGACCCCGCGCAGGACCTGGCGGTCCCCGTACGAGTGTCGGACGTCGCGGAACTCGATCATGCGTGACGCCCCTGCGCGGGCCTCACAGGCGGCGGCCGGCCCAGGTCGAGGGCAGGAGCGTGGGCAGGGCGCGGTGCACGGCAGCGGCGACGATGGTCGCGACGACGGCCTTGACGAGGTCCCCGGGCAGGAACACGAGGTCGGCGACCACGGCTTCGCGCAACCCGAGACCGAGCCGCCACATCATCCCCGGGATGCCGCAGAGGTGGACGACCCCGATGCCGCCCACGAGGACGGCGATCGCGAGGCGTCCCGTCGTGAGACGTGCGGCCGCGCGGTCCACGAGCGCGCCGACGCACATCGCCCCGAGGAGGTACCCGACGATGAATCCCACGGTGGGACCGGCGAGCGCCGGCAGCAGAGGCCGCCCTCCCGCGAGGACCGGCAGGCCTGCCGCCCCGAGCGCGAGGAACGCGAGGATCGCGAGGCCCGCGCGCTTCCAGCCCAGGAGCGCACCGGTGAGCATGACGCCCAGGGACTGCAGGGTGATCGGCACGGCCTCGCCGAAGGGGTACAGGGCACCCGGCATCCCGAGGACGGCGACGAGCGCCGCCATCGCCGCGATCAGCGCCAGGTCGCGGGCACCGACGCGCGGAGATCCGGGTTCGCGGGTGCGCTCCGGCGGGGGGCTCGCGAGGGACGACATGGGACCTCCTGGATCGGCGGTTGGGGTCGGGCGGTGGGGTGGAGCGGCGCGGAGGGAGCACCCCTCGCCGGTGGCCCTGCTCACGGCCCGGGCCGGTGGCCGGCAGAAGTGTGACGGAGCCCTCGGAGCCGAAGGTCGCGCCACCGGCGATCGGGACGAAAGCCTGTGTGCAGTACCCCCGTCATGATGCACTCTGCTCGATGGCCGCATGGTCGCACCCACGGGGGGCGGCATCGCCCGGTCCCGATCGGGCACATCGCGACGAGCCGTCGCCCTGACCGCCGAAGGAGAACTTCGCCCGTGATCATCGGAATCCCGAGAGAACGGCAACCCGGGGAGACCCGCGTCGCCGCCACACCCGACACCGTCACCAAGATGCGCAAGCTCGGTTACGACGTCGTCGTCGAGACCGGCGCCGGCGAGTTCGCGAAACTGGCCGACCAGGCGTACGTCGACGCCGGCGCGAGCCTCGGCGACGCGTACGACGCCTGGGGTGCCGACATCGTGTTCGCCGTCAACGCGCCCTCCGACGACGAGATCGCCGCCCTGCGTGACGGGGCGATCCTCTGCGCGCTCATCAGTCCGGCGCTGCGACCCGAGCTCGTCGAGAAGCTCGGCACCCGTCGCATCACGGTGCTCGCGATGGACGCCGTGCCGCGCATCTCGCGCGCGCAGTCCCTCGACGTCCTCAGCTCGATGGCGAACATCTCGGGCTACCGGGCCGTCATCGAGGCGGCGCACGAGTTCGGCCGGTTCTTCACCGGGCAGGTCACCGCCGCCGGCAAGGTGCCCCCGGCCAAGGTCCTCGTCGTCGGCGCCGGTGTCGCGGGTCTCGCGGCGATCGGCGCCGCGGGCAGCCTCGGCGCCATCGTCCGGGCCACCGACCCCCGCCCCGAGGTGGCCGAACAGGTCCAGTCCCTCGGCGCGGAGTTCCTCGACGTCGAGGCCGACAAGGTCGTCTCCACCGACGGGTACGCGCGCGAGACCGGTGAGGACTACAACCGCAAGGCCGCCGAGCTGTACACCGCGCAGGCGCCCGAGGTCGACATCGTCATCACGACCGCGCTCATCCCCGGCCGTCCCGCGCCGCGCCTCATCACCGCCGACATGCTGCGGCTCATGAAGCCCGGCACGGTCGTCGTCGACATGGCCGCGGCCAACGGCGGCAACGTCGAGGGCTCCCGCCCCGGCGAGCGCGTCGTGTTCGAGCAAGGCGTCATCATCCTCGGCTACACCGACCTCGCCGGTCGGTTGCCCGCGCAGTCGAGCCAGCTCTACGGCACCAACCTCGTCAACCTGCTCAAGCTGCTCACCCCGGGCAAGGACGGGCAGGCCGTCCTCGACCTCGACGACGTCGTCCAGCGCGGCATGACCGTCGTGAAGGACGGGGAGATCATGTGGCCCCCGCCGCCGGTGCAGGTCTCCGCGGCGCCCGCCCCCGCGACGGGTGGGGCGGGTGGCGCCACCGCGGCCGGCACCGATGTCGACACCGCCGGCGGCCGTGAGGCCAAGGTGAAGAAGCCGATGTCGGCCGGCACCCGAGGCATCCTCGCCGCCGTCGCCGCGTTGGCGTTCCTCGGCATCGCGACGGTCTCCCCCGAGCCGTTCCTCAACCACTTCATGGTCTTCATGCTGAGCTGCGTCATCGGCTACTACGTGATCGGCAACGTGCACCACGCGCTGCACACGCCGCTCATGTCCGTGACCAACGCGATCAGCGGCATCATCATCGTCGGCGCGCTGCTCCAGATCGGGCATCCGAGCCATCCGTTGATCTCCGTGCTCGCGTTCCTCGGCATCCTCGTCGCCAGCATCAACGTCTTCGGTGGCTTCACCGTCACCGCACGGATGCTCGACATGTTCAAGAAGGGCGACGCCTGATGCTCCAGCTCACTCTCCTGCAGGGCACGTACATCATCGCGGGCCTGCTGTTCATCCTCAGCCTCGCCGGGCTCTCGACCCACGAGACCGCCCGCAGCGGGAATCGATTCGGCGTCGCCGGCATGGGCATCGCCCTGCTCGTCACGATCGCGGCCGCCGTGCTCGGCGTACAGTCGAACGCCGCCGCCTCCGCCCGAGAGGGCTCGGGTGTCATCGGCCTCGGCCTCATCCTCCTCGCGATGGCCATCGGCGCCGTCATCGGCATCTGGCGGGCCCGCAACGTCGCGATGACCGGGATGCCCGAACTCATCGCCCTGCTCCACAGCTTCGTCGGCCTCGCCGCCGTGCTCGTCGGGTGGAACTCCTCCTACGAGCGGCCGCTGGAGCACGCGGGCGTCCACGACGCCGAGGTGTTCGTCGGCGTCTTCATCGGTGCCGTCACCCTGACCGGCTCGATCGTCGCGTTCCTCAAGCTGTCCGGTCGGATGAAGTCCGCGCCGATGATGCTGCCCAAGCACAACCTCATCAACCTCGGCATCCTCATCGCGTTCGTCGTGCTCACCGTGGTGTACGTGCTCGTCCCGCAGGAACAACTGTTCCTCCGTCAGTCGCTCCTCGGCGTGCTCACCCTCGCGGCGCTGTTCCTCGGGTTCCACCTCGTCGCGGCCATCGGCGGCGGCGACATGCCCGTGGTCGTCTCGATGCTCAACAGCTACTCCGGATGGGCGGCCGCGGCAGCAGGCTTCCTGCTCGCCAACGACCTGCTCATCATCACCGGTGCGCTCGTCGGTTCCTCGGGTGCCTACCTCAGCTACATCATGTGCAAGGGCATGAACCGGTCGTTCCTCAACGTCATCGCCGGGGGCTTCGGCTCCGACGGTGCCGCCGTCGGCGGTGGTGACACCGAGTACGGCGAGCACCAGGAGACCACGGCCGCCGAGGTCGCCGAGGCGCTCAAGGAGGCCAGCTCGGTCATCATCACCCCCGGGTACGGCATGGCGGTCGCGCAGGCGCAGTACCCCGTCGCCGACCTCACCGCCCGCCTGCGGGAGCGCGGCGTCGACGTCCGGTTCGGCATCCACCCCGTCGCGGGGCGTCTGCCGGGACACATGAACGTCCTCCTCGCCGAGGCCAAGGTGCCCTACGACGTCGTCCTCGAGATGGACGAGATCAACGACGACTTCCCGGACACCGACGTCGTGCTCGTCATCGGCGCCAACGACACGGTCAACCCCGCGGCGCAGGACGACCCCACCTCCCCCATCGCGGGGATGCCCGTGCTCGAGGTGTGGAAGGCCGAGCGGGTCATCGTGTTCAAGCGCTCGATGAACACCGGCTACGCGGGGGTGCAGAACCCCCTGTTCTTCAAGGAGAACACCGAGATGCTCTTCGGCGACGCCAAGGATCGCGTCGACGACATCCTTCGCGAACTCTGAGCAGCGCAGGCTCTGAGTTCTCCCAGCCGACCAGACCTCGAACCGGAGGGTGGCGCTGAGACCGGACGGTATCGCCGCCGGTCTCAGAGCCACCCTCCGGTGTGAGGTCACCGGTGTGAGGTCGACGGGGGCGGGGCGTCAGGCCCCCACCGTCGGGACGAGGCGGCCCGCGAGGTGGCGAAGAGCGAATTCGTACCCGTCGGCGCCGCACCCGGCGATGACGGCGATCGCCACGTCGGCGAGGTAGGAGTGGTGCCGGAACTCCTCGCGGGCGTGGACGTTCGACAGGTGGACCTCCACGAACGGCAGGTCGGTGGCGAGCAACGCGTCCCGCAGCGCGATCGAGGTGTGCGTGTACGCCGCGGCGTTGACGACGAACGCCGAGGCCCGCGAACGCCACTCCTGCACCTGGTCGACGAGGGCACCCTCGTGGTTGCTCTGGGCGCACTCGACGGCGAGACCGAGTTCCCGGCCCATCCGGCCGCAGCGGGCCTCGATGTCGGCCAGGCTCGTGCGCCCGTAGATCTCGGGCTGGCGGGTGCCGAGGAGGTTGAGGTTCGGACCGTTGAGCACCCCCACGAGGGGACGCGTCGTCGTGATCATGCGGTCAAGTCTGGCACCGGTCGGAAGCGCCCGGGCGGACGCCGCGGTGGCAGGCGACAGGTGTGGCGCGCGGGCCGGGGCCGGGTCATTCCTCCAGGGCGGCCTGCCGGAGGTCCGGCAGGAACAGGGCGGCGACGGCGGCCGTCGCGAACGCGATGCCGAACACGGTGAACACGAGGCCCTGTCCGCCGACACGCACGAGACGGTCGGCGACGATCGGCGCGAGGATCGAGGCGATGCGTCCGAACGCCGCGGCGGCCCCGGCGCCCGTGCTGCGGATGCGGGTGGGGTAGATCTCCGGGGACACCGCGTAGAGCGCGCCCCAGGCGCCGAGGTTGAAGAACGAGAGCAGACACCCGGCGGCGATGAGCCATCCCGGTCCCGACAGCACGGAGAACGCGCCCGAGCCCACCGCACCGAACGACCCGGCGGCCGCCGCCGAGCCCACGAGGAACGACGCCAGGGTCGCGCGGCGGCCCCACACCTCGATGAGCCAGGCCGCGAGCGCGTACCCGGGCACCTGGGCGAGGGTGATGATGAGCGTGTACTCGAAGGACTTCACGAGGCCGTAGCCCTGACCGGCGATGAACGTGGGCAGCCAGATGAACGCGCCGTAGTAGGAGAGGTTCACCATGAACCACACCACCCACAGGGCGCCGGTGCGGCGACGGAACTCCGCGGTCCAGAGCCCGGCCCGAACCCTGCGGCCTCTCGTGCGCGCGGACGGGGCGGCCATGCGCGCCGCGGCGGCGTCGTCCTGCGGTAGCGGCGTGTCGTGGACGATGCCGGCGGGCGCCTCGAACTGCCGCACCGCCTTCTCGGCCTCGGCGTGGCGGCCCTTGCCCTCGAGGAACCGGACGGACTCGGGCAGACCCCACCGCACGACGACGGCGTAGAGCGTGGGGACGACGCCGATCGCGAGCGCCCACCGCCAGCCGTCGGGGCTCGTGGGGACGACGAGGTAGCCCACGAGCGCGGCGAGGATCCAGCCCAGCGCCCAGAACGACTCCAGCGCGACGACGACCCGCCCACGGATCGCCTTCGGCGAGTACTCGCTCACCAGCGTCGAGGCCACCGGGAGCTCCGCACCGAGGCCCAACCCGACGAGGAACCGCAACGCCATGAGCACGGCCACGGAGCCTGCGAGCGCCGAGGCACCCGTGGCGATCCCGTAGACGAGGAGGGTGAGCGCGAAGACCTGGCGGCGTCCGATGCGGTCGGCGAGCAGGCCGCCGAGCCCCGCCCCGATCGCCATGCCGAGGAACCCGATCGACGCGATTCCCGAGAGCGTGCCCGAGTCGAGCTGCCATTGCCTGGCGAGCGCGACCATGACGAAGGAGATGAGCCCGACGTCCATCGCGTCGAGTGCCCATCCCACACCGGCCCCGACGAGCAGACGTCCGTGTGCCCGGTTGAACGAGAGCCGGTCGAGCCGCTCGGTGCGACTCAGTCCCCGCTCCCCGGCGATCCCCGCACTCGACCCTGCGCCCATCGTGTCCTCCTCGCCGGAGGACCCCGACGCGGTCTCCTCCACGGCGACCCGTGTCGCCCGCAGGAGGATGGCACAGGTCGACCCCCCCGCGCGCGCGGATGCGCCGCCCAGGGTGAGGAGACACCGGTCACGCCGCGCCGGGACGCCCTCGGGGCACCTCGGGCATCGGTGGGGCCGTGAGGCGGGACCGGCTCCCGTCAGACGGCGTCGATGGGACGGTAGGTCGGTTGCCACATGAGGTCGAAGACGTCCTGCACCGGGTTCTCGACGTGCACTCGGGCGACGCCGTCCTCCTCGGCCGCGGCGCACACGGCCATCGCGACCGACCCGGACACGGCGCGCAGCAGGTCGACCGGTGGCAGCAGACTCGACCCCGGGCCGCCGCGGCTGCCGATCCGCCCGACGGCCTCGGCCGCCGCCGCGATCATGTGGTCGGTGACGCGGGTGGGGCGGCACACGGTGACCGCGAGCCCGATGCCCGGGAAGACGAGGGCGTTGTTGGCCTGGGCGATCTCGTAGGTGACGTCGCCGTGCTCCACGGGTGCGAACGGCGAACCGGTGGCGATGAGTGCGGCCCCGTCGGTCCAGCGCAGCAGGTCCTCCGGCACGGCTTCGACGCGCGAGGTGGGGTTGGACAGCGGGAAGATGATCGGCCGCTCGGCGGTCCTCGCCATGTCGCGGACGATCTCCTCGGTGAAGGCCCCTGCCTGCGCGGACGTGCCGATGAGGATCGTCGGCTGCGCGTGGTGGACGACCTCGGCCAGCTCGATGCGTGTCGGATCCTTGACCCGCCACCCGGCGAGCTCGGCGCTCGTGCGCGCGAAGGGGCGCTGGAAGTCACGCACGTGGTCTCCGAGGTGCTCGGAGATCAGGCCCCGGCTGCCGAGGCACCAGAATCGGGCGTTGGCCTCCTCGAGGGTGAGTCCGGCGCGCATCATCTCGTCGCGCATGAGTTTGGCGATCCCGACGCCCGCCGTGCCGGCGCCGTGGATGACGACGCGCTGTTCCTGGATCGGGAGGTGGGCGCTGCGGCATGCCGACAAGGCCGCCGCGAGGACGACGGCCGCGGTGCCCTGGATGTCGTCGTTGAACGTGCAGCACCGATCCCGGTAGGTGGAGAGGATGCGGTGGGCGTTGCCCGCGCCGAAGTCCTCCCAGTGGATCATCGCGTGGGGGTAGAGCTCCGTCGTCACCTCGACGAAGCGCTCGACGAACGCGTCGTACCGTTCGCCGCGCACCCGGGCGTGGCGGGCTCCGATGTAGAGGTCGTCGTTGAGCAGGCCGAGGTTGTCGGTGCCGACGTCGAGCACGACCGGGATCGCGCGCCGAGGGTGGATACCGGCCGCCGCCGTGTAGACCGCGAGCTTGCCGCTCGCGATCATCACCCCGCCGACGCCCTGGTCGCCGATCCCGAGGATGCCCTCGGAGTCGGTGACGACGACGAGGTCCACCTCGTCCGGGGACAGACCGAAGTTGCGGTAGGACTCCTCGATGTCGTCGGGCTGGTCGATCGAGAGGAACACCCCCGCCGGGCGCGCGTAGAAGTGACTGAACCTCTCGATGGCCTCCCCGATCGTGGGGGTGTAGATGATCGGCAGCATCTCCTCGAGGTTCTCCGAGAGCAGCCGGTAGAAGAGGGTCTCGTTCCGGTCCCGCAGAGCGGAGAGGAAGAGGTTCTGCGCGAGGGCGTCGGGCTGGGTGTGGAACTGCTCGTAGAGGCGCCGCATCTGGCCGACGATGTCGACGACCCCGCTCGGCTGCAGCCCGATGAGCCCCAGCTCGCGCCGTTCCTCGTGCGTGAACGCCGTGCCGCGGTTGACGATCGGCTGTTTGAGGACGTCCCGGGATCGCTCCCACACGCGCTGGCGCGGCGGCCGCGGTCCCGAGGGATTGCGGTACCCCGCCTCACGCGCAGCCTGCGCCTCGGCCACCCCGGAATCCGTCTCAGACCTCTGCGTCGTCGCCATGTCTTCAGGGTACGGAGCCCTCCCCCGCGTGTCCCGGTTCGCCTCCGACGGGGGCCTTCCGTCATACATCGATGTGGTGCCACGGCTCCGCCGACGGGGAGCGACGTCCTGACCAGGGCATCGTCCACCGGGGTCGTCGAGGGCAGCCATCGGTGTACGACGGAAGGGCGACCTCACTGGCTGGTGCACCCCGACGCGGGCGTCAGGCGGGGCCGGCCGCCCCGGTCTGGGAGTGGGCCGCGGAGACGACCTCGAAGTTCGGCTTCTCCTTGGCGAGGAACGCCCGCACGCCCTCTCGGAACCCGGGACTGCCGTACACGCCCTCCAGGAGGGCGTCGTCGGCGGCCCGCGCCTCGGCGTCGGTGAGCAGCGGAGAGGCCGTGATCGCGTCGAGCTGGGTCTTGGTCGCCGTGAGCGTGAGCGGCGCGGCCCGCAGCAGGCCGTCGACGATCGAGCCCACCTCGGCGCGCAGCCCCTCGCTCGTGGGCGAGACGGCGAGCAGTGCCCCCACCCCGTAGGCGCGTTCGGCGTCGACGAGGCGGGAGGTGAGGAGCATCTGACGCGTCATCGACTCCCCGAAGACGTGGACGCAGCGCTCCAGCAGGGGGCGTGACAAGGCGTTGCCGAGAGTCCGGGCGATGGGGTACCCGAAGCGGGAGTCGGCGGTGGCGACGCGCAGGTCGCAACAGGTGGCGACGGCGAGTCCACCGCCGACGCAGAGCCCGTCGATGGCGGCGATCGTCACCTGCGGCAACCGCGAGAGGGCGACGAGCAGGTCCTGCACCCGGGCCTCGTAGGCGACCGCCTCCGCGCCCGTGGTCATCTCGGCGAACTCGCCGATGTCGTTACCCGCCGCGAACGCCCCGCCCGAGCCCTGGAGGACGAGAGCACGCACCGACGGGTCGTCGCGAACCTCGATCGCAAGACGACGGAGCCCGTCGTACATCGGGGTGGTGAACGCGTTGCGACGGTGGGGACGGTCGAAGGTGACCGTGACGACCGCGCCCTCGCGCTCGATGATGAGGTCCTCGGTGCTGTCCATCGTCGTCTCCTCGGGTCACGGGCCGGGATCCCCCGGTGGCAGCCGGGGTCACCGTGGTGGCGGGCAGGAGGCCGGGGGCGCTCGGGCGGAGCGCCACCTCCCTCACCGTGTGAGGGTAGGCGACCCGACCCCGCGCGGGAGGCCAGAAGGGTGGGCGCCCCGGCTCAGTGGTCGGAGCGTCCCCCGCACGAGGGGGCCACCGCCGCCAGGATCGCGTCGGCGAGCACCCGCGGCGCCTCGACCATCGCCGGTCCGTACCAGGTGAGGTGACGGCCGCTCACGAGCGCGCACGGCAGACCGGGGAAGGCCTCGGGACCGTCGTCGCCGGTGAAGGGGTAGGGCTCGTCGGGGAGGACGACGAGGTCGACCCGGCCGGCGAGTTCCCCCGGGTCGACCCGGGGGTAGCGCTCGGGCGTCTGCGCGAGGACGTTGTCGACCCCGAGGCGGGCGAGCACGTCGCCGGCATAGGTGTCGCGCCCGAGCGCCATCCACGGTCGACGCCAGATCGGGACGAGCGCGGCGCGCCGCCTCTTCTCGACGAGCGCGGCCCCACCCCAGGCCGATTCGGCGTCGGCGAGCCAGTCGCGCTCGGGCGCCTCGAGCGCCTCGAGCAGGCCGCGTAACGACGTGAGCGCCTGCCCCACGGTGCGGATGTCCGTCACCCACACCGCCACCCCGGCCTCCCGCAGCGCCGCGACGTGTTCGGGCTTGTTCTCCTCCTCGTTCATGACGACGAGGTCCGGGGCGGCCGCCGTGACGCCCTCGACGTCGGGGTTCTTCGTCCCCCCGAACCGGGGGACGTCGAGGTCGGCAGGATGGGTGCACCACTCCGTCGCGCCGATCAGGATCCCCGGCGCGCTCACGGCGATCGCCTCGGTGAGGGACGGCACGAGGCTCACCACCCGCCTGGGCGGTCCGTCGACGGTGATGAACGTCCCCTGGTCGTCTCGCACACCCCCATCCTGCCCGGGACGGCGCCCTCTCGTGTCCGACCGACCCGACCGTGCGCCGGCCGGCGTGGGATCGCCGTGCACGACGAGGGCCCCGGATCCTGCTGGATCCAGGGCCCTCGCTCGGCGTGGCAGGTCAAGGATTCGAACCTTGGTAGCTTTCGCGACGGATTTACAGTCCGCTCCCATTGGCCGCTCGGGCAACCTGCCGTGGTGCGTGTCCGAGGATAGCAACATCGCCCCGGGTGGCGTCCAATCGCTGCGCCCCCTGCGGGCACCCCTCGGGCGTGCGAGGGCGCGATCCCCTCGCGCGCGGCGTGGCGGGCACAATGACTCGAGAGACCGGCGCCGGTGAGCCACGCCGACTCACCGACGCACACCGCCACCCTCAGGAGGTTCGCATGGCCGACAGTTCGTTCGACATCGTGAGCAAGGTCGACCACCAGGAGGTCGCCAACGCCGTCAACCAGGCGCAGAAGGAGATCGCCCAGCGCTACGACTTCAAGGGTGTCGACGCCGAGGTCGAACTCTCGGGCGACAGCATCGTCATGAAGGCCAACAGCGAGGAGCGGTGCCTCGCCGTCCTCGACGTGCTCCAGACCAAGCTCGTCAAGCGGGGTGTCTCGCTCAAGTCGCTCGACACCGGCGAGGGCACGCCCAAGGCCTCCGGCAAGATCTACCGGCTCGACGCGGCGCTCAAGGACGGCATCAGCCAGGAGAACGCCAAGAAGGTCTCCAAGCTCATCCGCGACGAGTTCGGCAAGACCGTCAAGCCGGTGATCCAGGGCGACGAGCTCCGCGTGAGCAGCAAGAGCAAGGACGACCTCCAGGCCGTCCAGCAGATGCTGAAGAACGCCGACCTCGACTTCGCGGTCCAGTTCACGAACTACCGCTGAGCCGCCGCGGTCGGGCCGACCCGAGCCCGTCCGCGTGTCAGGAGCTCCGGCCCACCCGGCCGGCAGGCCCGACGCCCCCGCCGGTGAGCAGCAGCGCGAGCCCCACACCGAGGATGCCGAGGAGTCCGCTGACGAGGAAGACGTCCTGATAGGCCCCGAACACCGCCGCGCTGCGCTGCGCCGCGGACGCCTGTGCCGGAAGGTCGGCGACGTGTACGGCCGTCCTCACCGTGAGAGTCGTGGCGATGACGGCCACGCCGAGGCTGGCCGCCACCTGACGGGTGGTGGAGAACAGGGCCGACGCGCGAGCGGTGTCGGGCAGGGAGATCCGGGAGAAGGCCATCGCCTGGAGCGGCACCATGACGAGGGCGCCGGCCATACCCATGAGGAACATCGACGCGCGGATGACGCTCAGGGAGGTGGTTGGCCCGAGCAGCATCAGGGCGAACTGGCTGGCGGTGATGAGCGTGAAGCCGGTGACGAGCAGCGCGCGTCCGCCGAACCGCTGGAAGAGTCGGTTGGTGAACGGCAGCAGCGTGAGCATGCCGATCGCCTGGAATGCGGTGAGCAACCCCGACTCGGTCGCGCTGAGCCCCTGGTGGGTCTGCACGAGCAGAGGCACGACGAGCAGCGCGCCCATCGTGGCGCCCGCTGCCGGGAGAAGAGCGGCGTTGCCGATGGCGAAGGTGCGTTCTCGCAGCAACCGCACGTCGATCATCGGGGCGCGCACACGGAGCTCCGCGACGACGAGGGAGACTCCGACGCCGAGGATGAACACCGTCGACCGGTCACCCCACCCCTGACTCGCGCCCCTCTCCAGACCGAGCAGGAGGGTGGCCAGACCGATTCCGCCGGTGAGGAATCCCAGGAGGTCGAACTCTCCCGTGGTGAGTCGTTCACCGCGCCGCAGCACGAGGGCGCTGACCCAGGACCGGGCCGAGCATCGGCGCCAAGGTCGTCGGGATCGACAGCATGGCCGAGGCGCGCGCCCGCTCGGCGACCGGGAAGGCCCGGAAGAGCATGGCCATCCCGACCGGGGTGAGGAGTCCTCCACCGACACCCTGGACCACGCGTGCGGCGATGAGTTCACCCATCGACCCGGCGAATCCGGCCCACAGGTTGGCCGCGGTATGGACCCCGAGGGCGAACACGAAGGTCTGCTTGTCGCCGAACCGGTCGGCGACTCACCCCGAGGCGGGAATGAAGCCGACGAGGCTGACCAGGTACGCCGTGACGAGACACTATAGCTCGGGCAGTTCGGCGCCGAAGTGCTCGCCCAGGATCGGCAGGGCGGTGCTGAGCACCGGCATGTCGAGGATCTCGAGGAACAGACCGCTGACGAAGGCCGCCACGCCGAGCATGAGCAGCCAGATACCGACGACGAGGCCCGTTCCGCCGAGCATCTCCAGGGCGCCGATGGTGCGCTGGAGGGGCGTGCCCACCCCGAGTCGCACGAGAGTGTCGGTGACGCGTGGGTCCTGGCGGATCTTCGCGAGGCCGGCCTCCCCCCGGCACTGTGAGCGCGGGCCGCCTGCACCACGAGAAACCCTCACCCCTCACGACCGGGCCGGTCCTTCGTGGATGGGGTTTCGCGTCCTGAACACATGCGCCAAAGTAAGTGCACGTGCACCCAAGTGCGCGACCACCCCAGGAGGCCCCGATGAGTGACCCCACCCCGACGATCCCCCCCGGCCGTTCACGAGCACGAGCGACCCAAAGCCCCCGTCATCGATCCCGATGACGTCGCCCTGCTCCTCGTCGATCATCAGAGTGGCCTGTTCCAGGTCGTCGGTGACCTGGACGTGCCGACGCTGCGCAGGAACGCCACCAAGCTGGCCACCCTGGCGAAGCTGCCGGTCGTGGCGACCGCCTCGGTCCCGCAGGGCCCCAACGGGCCACTGATCCCCGAGATCCAGCAGGAAGCCCCGCACACGGTCTACGTGGCCCGCCGAGGTGAGGTGAACGCCTGGGACTGCGAGGATTTCCGCGACGCCGTCCACGCGACCGGCAAGCGTCAGCTCGTCATCGCCGGCACCCTCACCACGGTCTGCATGGCCTTCCCGACGCTTTCCGCGCTCGCCGAGGGCTACGAGGTGTTCTTCGTCCCGGACGCCTCGGGCGCCCCAACGGAGTTGGCCGAGCGGCTGACGACGGCCCGTCTCGTGCAGGCCGGTGCGGTGCCGATGGACGTCACCGCCGTCGTGTCCGAGGTCCAGCGCACCTGGAAGCGCGAGGACGCCATGGCGTGGATGGAGCTGTGGACGCACATGCTCCCCGGGTACCAGCTTCTCGCCGAGAGCCACCAGCGTGCGCAGAAGGCCGCCCTCGACAATGAGCCGCTCGACTCCGAGCGGTGAACGCGACGACGGCCCGCCCCGCTCTGCCGGGGGCGGGCCGCCGCCGTCCGCTCGCCCCACGGTGAGAATCCCGAGGACCACGCACCCCCGCTCGGGCCGTCGTGACGGACGGGGGCACTCGGGTCGCATGCACGGCGGGCCGAACGAGACGAGCCGCTCGGCGACTCCGAGCGACCGATCGCCGCGTGGGGGCGCGACGGCTCCCCGGCGCGATGACCTGGCCTGTTAGATCGCTCACATGACGACTGCGCACGAAACGTACAAGGCGGCCCGCGACTTCCTGCTCGAGCACCGCGAGGACTACGAGGCAGCCTGCGAGGGCTTCGAATGGCCGCGGATCGAGGGGCGGTTCAACTGGGCCACCGACTGGTTCGACGTCATCGCCCGAGGGAACGACGCGCCGGCCCGGTGGATCGTCGGGGAGGACGGCAGCGAGGACACCTACTCCTTCGACGACATGGCCACGAGGTCCGACAAACTCGCCGCGTGGTTCGTCGATCGGGGTATCGGCAAGGGCGATCCCGTGCTCGTCATGCTCGACAACCAGGTCGAGCTGTGGGACTCGATGCTCGCGCTCATGAAGATCGGTGCGGTCATCGCACCCACGACCACGGCCCTCGGCGCGGCCGACCTCAGGAGCGCATCGCGCGGGCCTCCGCGCGAGGCATCATCGCCAACGCCGAGGAGGCCGGAAAGCTCTACTGGGCGCAGGGCGACGATCCGGAGGTGCCGGGCGTGCACCTGTTCTCCGTCGGGCCCGCCGACGGCTGGCACGACGTCCGCGAGGCGCAGCAGCGCGACTCCGCCCCGGCGTGGGAGGAGCAGACCGACGTCGAGGACCCCCTGCTTCTCTACTTCACCTCCGGGACGACCTCCAAGCCCAAGCTCGTCATGCACACGCAGGTCAGCTACCCCGTCGGGCACCTCGTGACGATGTACTGGATCGGCCAGCAGCCGGGCGACGTCCACCTCACGATCGCCTCGCCCGGCTGGGCGAAGCACGCGTGGAGCTGCTTCTTCGCCCCGTGGATCGCACAGGCATGCCTCTTCGTCTACAACTACACGCGCTTCGACGCCGCCGCGCTGCTCACCCAGATGGAACGCGCCGGCGTGACGACGTTCTGCGCGCCCCCGACCGTCTGGCGCATGCTCATCCAGGCCGACCTCGACGGCCGGAAGGGGTCCCTGCGCGAGGTCATCGGCGCCGGCGAGCCACTCAACCCCGAGGTCATCGGGCAGGTGGAGAAGCACTGGGGCCTCACGATCCGCGACGGCTTCGGCCAGACCGAGACCACCGTGCAGATCGGCAACACCCCCGGCCAGCCCGTCATCCCCGGGTCGATGGGCCGCCCGCTGCCCGGCGTGCCGAGTGTGCTCGTCGACCCCGTCTCCGGCGAGCCCACCGACACCGAGGGCGAGCTGTGCCTCGACCTCTCGAAGAACCCTGTCAACCTCATGGCCGGCTACCAGGGCGACCCCGAGCGGGCTGCCGAGTCGATGGCCGGCGGCTATTACCACACCGGTGACATCGCCATGCGTGACGAACGCGGCGCGATCACGTTCGTCGGCCGCACCGACGACGTGTTCAAGGCCAGCGACTACAAGGTGAGCCCCTTCGAGCTCGAGTCGGTCCTCATCGAGCACCCCGCCGTGGCCGAGGCCGCCGTCGTGCCCGCGCCCGACGAGGTGCGCCTCGCCGTACCGAAGGCGTACGTCGTACTCGCGAGCGGGTGGGAGGCGAACGAGCAGACGGCCTTCGACATCCTCAAGCACTGCCGTGAGGGCCTCGCGCCCTTCCAGCGCATCCGGCGCCTCGAGTTCGGCGAGCTGCCGAAGACGATCTCGGGGAAGATCCGCCGGGTGGAGCTCCGCCAGCGCGAGGAGCAACTCGCCGGCGGCGAGGGCCGCCCCGACGGCGAATACCGCGACAGCGACTTCCCCGAGCTCAAGGGCGCCTGACCCCACCCCCTCACCCCTTCCCCCGAGTCGATGACGTCACCGACGAGGTCATCGATTCGGGGGTGACGGCCCCTGATCCGATGACGTCATCCGACCTGGGGTGGGCGGGCGGAGGCGGGGTTGTCACACTGTCCGGCGTGCGAGGTTGGGTGATCTGGGGTGCCGGGGTGGTCGTCTACGCCGTCGCGGTGTTCGGACGGACGACGTTCGGCGTCGCCGGCGTCGATGCCGCCGCGCGGTTCGGAGCCCCCGCGGCGGTGCTGTCGACGTTCGTCGTCCTCCAGCTCGTCGTGTACGCAGGCCTGCAGGTGCCGGTCGGCGTGCTCCTCGACCGGTTCGGCTCCCGGGCACTCATGTCGCTCGGCGCGAGCATCATGTTCGCCGGGCACCTCGGCATGGCCGTCGCGGACACCGTTCCGGAGGGGGCCGTCGCGAGGGTGCTCGTCGGTGCGGGCGACTCGATGACGTTCGGCAGCGTCATCCGCCTCGTGCCCGCGTGGTTCCCCGCCCGCCGCGTCCCGCTCATCACGCAGATCACCGGGCTGCTCGGGCAGAGCGGCCAACTCGCCTCCGCGATCCCGTTCGCCTACGCCCTGCACCACCTCGGGTGGTCGACGAGCTTTCTGGGCGCCGCGTTCGCCTCGGCGACGGCGACCGTCCTCGGGATCGTCGTCGTGCGGAACGCTCCCGGCGGGAGTCGGGTCCACGTCGTCCCCACCGGCGGGGGACTCCTACGGGCCGTCGCCGACACGGTCCGGCGTCCCGGCACCCGGCTGGGGTTCTGGACCCACTACGTGTGCTGCTTCCCGCCGCTGATGTTCGCGATGATGTGGGGGGTGCCGTTCCTCGTCGTCGGGCAGGGGCGGACCCCGGCCGAGGCGAGCGCGCTCCTCGCGCTGCACGTCATCGCGTCCCTCCCCTGTGGACCGATCATCGGCACCCTCACCGCTCGCTACCCCTACCGCCGCAGCGTCCTCGTGTTCACGGTCGTCACGGTGACGGTCGTGCCCTGGGTCCTCGTCCTCGCCTGGCCCGGCCCCGCCCCCTTCGCCCTGCTCGCGCTCCTCGCGCTGGGCCTCGCGACCGGCGGACCGGGGTCGGGGATCGGGTTCGACTACGCCCGCACGTTCAACCCCCCGCATCGCTGGGGTACCGCCAACGGCCTCGTCATCATGGGCGGATTCGGCGGGGCCCTCGTCGCGATCCTCCTCGTCGGCCTGCTCGTCGACCTCGCCGAGCAGGCGTTCGGCGCCTCGCCCGCGACGGCCTACCGCCTCGCGATGGCCGTCCAACTCCCGATGCTGCTGGTCGGCGTGGCGGGCGTGGTCACCTCCCGCAGGGCGGCCCGGCGCGAGGAGGGCGTCGTGCTCGACCCCGTGCACCGCGCGTTGCGGCGCCGCTGGGTGGCGCGTTGGGGGTCGAGCCCGGACGTCGGCTGAGGGGTGGACCCGGTGTTCGGCGATGTGCCGACCGGCGCCCTCGGGCTGCGGCAGGATGACGACATGACCACGCCCCGACCCCGCATCGCCGTCGTCGGCACCGGGGGGACGATCGCCGGGTCGTCCGCCGCCGCCGACGGGCATCACTACGAAGCGGGTGTGTTCTCGGTCGACGATCTCACCGCGGCCGTTCCCGGGCTCGAGGCGGTCGCCGACATCGTCACGACCACGGTGTCCTCCGTCGACTCCGTGGAGATGGACCTCGGACGCCGCGTCGCGCTCGCCCGCGCGCTCGCCGAGATCCTCACCGGGAGCGACCCGGCGGCGGACGACGAGGGGCGGCGGCGCCGTTCGGCCTTGGCGTCCCTCGGACGTGTCGACGGCGTCGTCGTCACCCACGGCACCGACACCATGGAGGAGAGCGCCTACCTGCTCCACCTCGTCCTCGACACCGACATCCCCGTCGTGCTCACCGGCGCGATGCGGCCGGCCGACGACCCCGGCGCCGACGGCCCTGCGAACCTCCTCGACGCGGTGCGCGTCGCCGCCGACCCGGCAGCCCGGGGGCTCGGGGTGCTCGTCGTGTTCGGCGGCCTGGTCCACGGCGCCCGGGACGTCGTCAAGCGCGCGGCGAGCACGCTGGACGCGTTCTCCTCACTGCACGGCCCGCTGGGCGAGATCGTCGCGGGTCGGGTGCACGTCCACGCCGCCTCGCGCCGCGTCCGCGGGACCTTTCCCGTCGCCGACCTCCCGGGCACCCTCCCGCGGGTCGAGATGCTCGCGACCCACCCCGAGCAGTCCTCGCTCATCGGCCGGGCCGTCGTCGAGTCACGGCCCGCGGGGCTCGTCCACGTGGGCTCCGGAGGCGGGAACGTGTGCGCCGCGGGGATCACCGCACTCGACGAGGCGCGTGCGGCCGGCCTCGCCGTCGTCCGGGCCTCGCGCACGGGTGCGGGAGTCGTCGGACGCGGCGACGCGATCGACGACGACGCCCACGACTGGGTCGCCGCCGGCGACCTGCCGCCCGGCAAGGCCCGCGTCCTCCTCGCCCTCGCGCTCACCCGCACCGCGGACACCGCCGAGCTGCAACGCGTCTTCGACACGCACTGACCCCGACCACCACCGACACCGGCGCCGAGCATCCCCCCGACACCCCTGACCCCGACATCCGACCCCGACCCCCGAGGAGACACCGATGGCCAGCGACTCCGGACACGTCCTCATCGCCTGCGACAAGTTCAAGGGGTCGTTGACGGCGCACGAGGTCATCGCGCGGCTGGAGGAGGGCCTGCGCGAGGGGGCGCCCGGGGTGGAGGTGCGATCGGTGGTCGTCGCGGACGGCGGCGACGGCACCCTCGACGCCGCGGAGAGCGCGGGGTTCACCCCCGAGCCGGTGCAGTGCACCGGACCGACCGGCGAGCCGGTCCAGACCCGCTACGTGCGCCGCGGCGGCGAGGCCGTCGTCGAGATGGCCGACGCCTGCGGCCTGGGGCGCCTCCCTGGCGGGGAGCGTCGCCCCCTCGAGGCCTCTAGCGCGGGCCTGGGAGAGATCGTCGCCGCCGCGCTCGACGCCGGGATCCGCGACCTCGTCATCGGGATCGGCGGCAGCGCGAGCACCGACGGCGGTGCCGGGATGCTCACCGCCCTCGGTGCGCGGTTCCTCGACGCGGAGGACGTCGAGCTACCGCCGGGGGGTGGGTCGCTCACACGGCTGGCCTCGGTCGACCTCGCTGGACTCCACCCTGCCCTCACCGCGTCACGGATCACGGTCGCCTGTGACGTCGACAACCCCCTGCTCGGCGAGCAGGGCGCCGCGGCGATCTTCGGACCCCAAAAGGGGGCGACCCCGGAGGACGTCGACCTCCTCGACGCGGGTCTCGCGCGGCTCGCGGAGCTCGTCGAGGCGGAGACCGGGCGTCGCGTCGCCGACCAGCCCGGCGCCGGCGCCGCCGGGGGCGTGGGATGGGCGGCCCTGTGCGTCCTCGGCGCGACGATGCGCCCGGGCATCGAGATCGTTCTCGACCTCAACGACTTCGACGCCCTCGCCCAGGGGGCACGCCTCGTCGTCACCGGGGAGGGGTCCCTGGACCTGCAGACCCTCCTCGGCAAGGCCCCCGCCGGGGTCGCCCGGGCGGCGAGACGCGCCGAGGTCCCGATCGTCGCCGTCTGCGGCCGCGCGTTGCTCTCGGAGGAGGACGCGAGGGAGGCCGGATTCGACCGCCTCTACCGCCTCACCGACCTCGAGCCCGACGAGAGCCGGTGCATGGCCGAGGCCGGACCCCTCCTCACCCGGCTCGCCGCCGAGGTCGCGCGTACCGAGCTGGGGTGATCGACCCGCCGGTGGCCGACGTGAACCTCAGCCGCGGTGGTCGATGACCCCGGGGCCGCCCCCCGCCATGTTCTCGAGACGGGCGATGCGCTGCTCCATCGGCGGGTGCGTCGCGAACAGCGAGGTGACGTCACCGGCGCGGAAGGGATTGGCGATCATGAGGTGCGAGGCGTTGACGACCTGCTGCTCCGGCGCGAGCGGGGCGGCGGCGACTCCGTACTGGAGCTTGTGCAGCGCCGAGGCGAGCGCGAGGGGGTCGCCGGTGAGGCGGGCCCCGTCCTCGTCCGCGTCGTACTCGCGGGTGCGGCTGATCGCCATCTGGATCACCATCGCGGCCATCGGCGCGAGGAGCGACATGAGGAGCGCGGCGATGGGGTGGGGCCGGTTCTCGTCGGAGCCGCCGAACATGCTCGAGAACATGAGGATCTGCGCGGCGCTCGTGATCATCCCGGCGATCGCCGCGGCGACCGAGCTCGTGAGGATGTCGCGGTTGTACACGTGCATGAGCTCGTGACCGAGGACGCCCCGCAGCTCGCGCTCGTCGAGCAGGCCGAGGATGCCCTCGGTGCAACACACCGCCGAGTTGGCGGGGTTGCGTCCGGTGGCGAACGCGTTCGGCGCCTGCGTGGGGGACACGTACAGCCGGGGCATCGGCTGCCCTGCGCGCATCGACAGCTCACGGACGATGCGGTACATCGCGGGGGCCTCCGCCTCGGTGACGGGCCGTGCGCGCATCGCGCGGATGGCGATGGTGTCGCTGTTCCAGTAGCCGTAGGCGGTGGTCGCGAGGCCGATGAGCAGGAAGATCCATAGGTAGCGCCCGCCCGCGAACAGCGAGCCCATGGCGAGGAGCACGCCGATGATCGCGCCGAAGAGCAGGGCGGTCTTGAGTCCGTTGTAATGGCGGTGCATGACACGTCCAACGCCGCCGGGGCCCCCTCCGTTCCCGAGGGCGATCATCCCCACGAGCGCCCCGCGAGAAGGGCGGGGCCCTGCCACTCAGGTGAACCTCACCCGGCGTGGCTAGGATGGCCGAGCATCGGCGCACCCCCTGCCAGGGACGCGCCACTCCCGAGCAACGAAAGCCCATCGTGACCACGACCACGCCCAAGACCGTCGAGCACCTGGACCGCGTCGTCATCCGGTTCGCTGGCGACTCCGGTGACGGCATGCAGCTCACCGGCGACCGCTTCACGAGCGCGACCGCCGTCCTCGGCAACGACCTGTCGACGTTGCCGAACTTCCCCGCTGAGATCCGCGCCCCCCAGGGCACCCTGCCGGGCGTCTCGAGCTTCCAGCTCCACTTCGCCGACCACGACGTGCTCACGCCCGGGGACTCCCCCGACGTCCTCGTCGCGATGAACCCCGCCGCGCTCGCCGCGAACATCCGCGACCTGCCGCGCGGAGGCACGATCCTCGCCGATTCCGACGCCTTCGGCACTCGCGCGTGCATCAAGGCCGGATACACCGAGAACCCGCTCGAGGGCGACGCGCTCGAGTCGTGGCACGTGCACGCGCTGCCGCTCACCTCGATGACGATCAAGGCGCTCGCGGACTTCGACCTCACCCGCAAGGAGAAGGAACGCGCGAAGAACATGTTCGCGCTCGGACTCCTGTCGTGGCTGTACACCCGGCCGCTGGAGGGCACGCGGGCCTTCCTCACCGCGAAGTTCGCCAAGAAGCCCGAGGTGCTCGGAGCCAACCTCACCGCGCTCCAGGCCGGTCACCACTACGGCGAGACCACCGAGGACTTCGCGGTCAGCTACGAGATCGCACCCGCGCCCATGCCACCGGGCCGTTACCGCAACATCACCGGCAACACGGCCACCGCGTACGGGCTCACCGCCGCCTCCCACCGCAGCGGCCTGCCGCTCGTGCTCGGCAGCTACCCGATCACCCCGGCCTCCGACATCCTCCACACGCTCTCGGGACTCAAGCGCTACGGCGTCACCACGATCCAGGCGGAGGACGAGATCGCGGGCATCGGGATCGCCCTCGGCGCCTCGTTCGGCGGCGCGCTCGGCGTGACGACGACCTCGGGCCCGGGCCTCGCGCTCAAGTCCGAGATCATCGGCCTCGGCGTCTCCACCGAGCTCCCGCTCGTCGTCGTCGACGTGCAACGCGGTGGTCCCTCGACCGGCCTGCCCACCAAGACCGAGCAGGCCGACCTTCTCCAGGCGCTGTTCGGCCGCAACGGTGAGGCGCCCGTCGCCGTGCTCGCCCCCGCCACGCCGGCCGACTGCTTCGAGGTGGCGATGGAGGCGGTGCGCATCGCGACGACCTACCGCACGCCCGTCATCCTGCTCTCCGACGGGTACCTCGCGAACGGCTCCGAGCCGTGGCGCATCCCGGACATCGCCGACCTCCCGCGCCTCGACGTCGAATTCGCCACCGAGCCCAACGCGACGGACGCCAAGGGCAACCCGACGTTCCACCCCTACGTGCGCGACCCCGAGACCCTCGCCCGGCCGTGGGCCGTTCCCGGCACCCCCGGCCTCGAGCACCGCCTCGGCGGCATCGAGAAGGCCGACATCACCGGCAACATCAGCTACGACCCCGACAACCACGACCTCATGACGCGCCTGCGCGCCGCCAAGATTGCGCGCATCGCCGACACGATCGAGGACCTCACGGTCGACGACCCGAGCGGCGCCGCCGACGTGCTCGTCCTCGGGTGGGGGTCGACGTACGGGCCGATCAGCGCGGCCGTGCGGTCGCTCCGCGGGTCGGGCATCCCGGTCGCGCAGGCGCACCTGCGCCACATCAACCCCCTGCCGGCCAACACCGGCGAGATCCTCAAGGGCTACTCCCGCGTCATCGTGCCCGAGATGAACCTCGGTCAGCTCGCGTTCCTCCTGCGTGGCCGGTTCCTCGTCGACGTGCGCTCGCACACCGCGGTGCGCGGACTCCCCTTCACCTCCACCGAACTCGTCGAGGTCATCGCCGCCGCCGTGGCCGAGGTCACCGACACGGGTGACGACGCCACCGGCGACGACGGGACCGGCGACGCCTCCGACCAGAACGGAGCCTCTGCATGAGCATCGACCTCGGCATGCCCACGAGCGGGCTGCACGGCATCCCCCGCCTCCCGGCGGGCGAACCGACCGCCACGAAGAAGGACTACACCTCCGACCAGGAGGTGCGCTGGTGCCCCGGGTGCGGCGACTACGCGATCCTCGCCGCCGTCCAGTCGTTCCTGCCCAGCCTCGGCCTCAAGCGCGAGAACATCGCGTTCATCTCGGGCATCGGCTGCAGCTCGCGATTCCCGTACTACCTCGACACGTACGGGATGCACTCGGTGCACGGCCGTGCGCCGTCGATCGCGACCGGTCTGGCGATCTCGCGCCCCGACCTGTCGGTGTGGGTCGTCACCGGCGACGGCGACGCCCTGTCCATCGGCGGCAACCACCTCATCCACGCGCTGCGCCGCAACGTCAACCTCACGATCCTGCTGTTCAACAACCGGATCTACGGCCTCACCAAGGGCCAGTACTCCCCCACCTCCCAGCCCGGGATCGTCACGAAGTCGACCCCGCTCGGGTCGGTCGACGCGCCGTTCAACCCCGTCGCCCTCGCGCTGGGCTCGGGCGCGACGTTCGTCGCCCGCACGATGGACTCCGACCGCACGCACCTCACCGCCACGCTCAAGGCCGCGGCCGAGCACCGCGGCGCCTCGCTCGTGGAGATCTACCAGAACTGCCCGATCTTCAACGACGGCGCGTTCGAGATGCTCAAGGACAAGGAGTCCGCGGAGGCACGGATCCTCCGGCTCGAGCAGGGGCAGCCGATCCGCGCGGGTGGCCATCACGTCGTCGTCCGCGGTGAGCGCGGAGGCCTCGACGTCGTCGGGGCGGCCGGGGCCGACCCCAGCCGGGTCGTCGTTCACGACGCGACCCGCGAGGACCCCACGGCTGCGTTCGCCCTCGCCCAACTCGACGGTGAGCACGTGCCCCTCGGCATCTTCCGCTCGGTGTCGCACCCGACGTACGACGACCTCGTCCGGGGCCAGGTCGCGGGTGCCGTCGCCGACCACGGTGGTCTTCCCGACGACGACGACCTCGCCGGACTGCTCGCAGGCAAGGACACGTGGACGGTCGGCTGAACCCTCCTGATCCCGGCGCGGGGAACCCTGCCGACGGTTCCTCCTCCGGCGCGTCGAGTTCCGCGCCGGACTCACCGCCCGCCGGGGTCGGTCCCGAACCGACCACCGGCGCCGGGCCGACCGATCCCGGGACGACCGATCCGGGACGGACCGACCCTCGGGCCGGCGCTCCCCGATCCGCCGGCACCGGGCGGCGGGTCCGTACGCCGGCGGAGCTGGGCCTCGCCTACGGTCTCGGCGCCTATCTCATCTGGGGCGCGATGCCCCTGTACTTCGGACTCCTCGCCCCCTCCGGACCGTGGGAGATCCTCGCGCACCGCATCGTGTGGAGCTTCCTCGTGTGCGCGCTGCTGCTGCACATGCGGGGTCGACGTCTGCCATCGTGGCGCCGTCCCTCCCGCGAGCTGCTCACCATCGCGCTCGCCTCGATCCTCATCGCGACGAACTGGGTGACCTACCTACTCGCCGTCACCTCGGGCCGGGTCACCGAGGCCGCCCTCGGGTACTTCCTCACCCCCCTGGTGAGCGTCGCGTTGGGCTTCTTCGTGCTCCGGGAGCGGCTGAGGCGCCTCCAGACACTCGCCGTGGGGATCGGTGCCGTCGGTGGACTGTTCCTCGCCGTCGCGGGTGGACACGTGCCCTGGATCGCGTTCCTCCTGGCCACGTCGTTCGGCTTCTACGGACTGGTCAAGAAGCGGATGCCGGCCGACCTCGGCGCCCTCGGGAGCCTCACCGCGGAGTCGGCGTTGCTCACCCCTCTCGCCCTCGTCGCGATCCTCACCCTCGGCGTGAGTGGCACCTCGACCCTTGACGCCGGACCGGTGCACGTCGCCCTGCTCGCGAGCACCGGGCTCGTCACCGCGGTCCCCCTGCTGCTGTTCGCCATGTCGGCGCGGCGGGTGCCGCTGGTGACCATCGGCCTGCTCCAGTTCATCTCCCCCGTGCTGCAGTTCGTCACGGGACTCGCCCTCGGCGAGCACATGACGCCCGCCCGCTGGACCGGGTTCGCCATCGTGTGGGTGGCCCTGCTGTGTCTCGTCACGGACTCCTTCCGGGCCCGCCAGGGGCGCGTCCACGGGTGAGACGCGGGCCCCGGTGCGGTTCGACGGGCGGGGCCGGGAACGGGAAAGATCTCCGTCGGGCCGACACGACGAAGGGCGCCCCACCACGAGGTGGAGCGCCCTGTCGAACGTGTCCGAGGACCTCACACGGCGGCGTGCGTCTGGGTCGGTGGCTCCCGACGCAGGCTGATCTTGCCGTCCTTCATCACGCCCTCGATGTAGCTGAGGATCATCGTGAGGTAGGCCTCCATGACCTCGTTCGTGGACTCGTCGTCGCGGTCCACGAGCCAGGCGAGCATGGCGCCGTCGGTGAGCGTGAGGACCATGCGCGCCACGGTGCGCGTCGACATCTCGTCGGTGCCCTGGATGCCCAGGCCCTCGGTGATGAAGGCCTCGATGACGTCGAGGTAGGTCTTGTAGAGCAGCCGCGCCGCCTCACCGTCCCCACGGACCGACCAGGAAGCGAGTTCGTAGCTCAGCAGCTGACGTCCCGGATCGGAGATCGTCGTGTTCCAGAACGCTTCGACGGCGGCTCGCGCCTTGGTCCGCATGGGTTGGTCGGCGACCTCTTCGAGCGCCTCGGCCACCGGGCCGAGGATGGGGTTGAGGAACGACTCCGCGACGGCGTTGAGCAGCGCCTCTTTGCTGCTGAAGCAGTAGTGGACGACACCGAGGGAGACGTTCGCCCGCTCGGCGATACGGCGCACGGACGCAGCGGCGAGACCTTCTTCGATCGCGAGATCGATCGTGGCAGCGATGAGCTGTTCACGTCGGCGGTCTGCGGGAACTCTGGGCATAACCAGCACTGTAGGTGCAAAGCACCCGCGTCCAGCACCCCAGGTCGGCCCTCTTACTGTGCTCATACCTGGGCGTTATCGAACCTTTATCCGACACTGTCGGGCTTCCGCCAATAGGGGGCTCATTGGCGCCCGCTCGCCCCCGACGGTGACCGAATCGCCGGTCCTCAGGTCCAAAACCCTTGTTCTTCAGCGCATCTCACCGAGACCGCTTCTCGGCACCCTACCTGAACGGCAGACAGGACCGTGAAACACACGCCCACCTCGTGTTTCACCCCACACAACAGCTGTCGAGCTGTGAGCACCCAGGCGTGATTCCGACGAAGCGCCGCCCCCCTCGCGCCGGCAACGACGACGACCGCCGGGCACGAGGCCCGGCGGTCGTCGCGGTGTGCGCGTTCTCGAGGTGTCGTGACGTGAGAGATCCCGCTCAGACGGCGCGGTCGACGACGCTCGCGGCCAAGGTTCGCAGCGCATCGACGACCGGACCCTCCCCGAGCGGCGTGAGCTGTTCCTGCGCCCTGGCGGCGATGGCCCGTGTCGACAACCTGGCCTCCTCCATGGCGGGGTGACGCCGCAGGAGGTCGAGCGCCTCGGCCACACCCGCGTCGTCGTGCGCGAGGTCGGAGTCGAGCAGTTGGAGCAGCCGAGCGTCCTCGGGCCGCGCCGCTCGTCGCACGAGGAGCACGGGCAGGGTGTCGACACCCTCCCGCAGGTCCGTGCCGGGGGTCTTGCCGGACACGCCGGGGCGGGACTCGATGTCGAGGAGGTCGTCGGCGAGCTGGAAGGCGATGCCGAGCAACTCGCCGTACTCCTGCAAGAGGGCGACGGTCTGCTCGTCGCAGCCACCGAACATCGCCCCGAACCGGGCCGCGGTCGCGATGAGGGCGCCGGTCTTGTCGCGGAGGACCCCGATGTAGTACTCGACGGCGTCCTCGGACGGCGGGCAGGGACGGTCGTCGCGGATCTGCCCCGAGCACAACCGCATGAACGTCTGCGCCTGGATCTTGACGGCCTCGGCGCCGAGGTCCGCGACGACGTCGGAGGCGTTCCCGAAGAGCAGATCGCCCACGAGGATCGCTGTGGAGTTGTCGTAGACGGCGTTGGCCGAGGGGGCCCCGCGACGCAGCGCCGCCTCGTCCATCACGTCGTCGTGGTAGAGCGACGCGAGGTGCGTGAGCTCCACGGCCGCGGCGGCCGCGACGACGTCGTCGTCGATACCCGTGCCGAACTGCGACGCGAGCAGCGTGAGCACCGGCCGCACGCGCTTGCCACCGGCGGCCAGGAGGTGGCCGGACGCCTCGGCGATGAACGGGTCGTCGTGGCGGACCCGGCTCTCGAGGAACGCCTCGACGCGCGCGAGCCCGTCGACGAGGGTCGTCGTCGTCTCCGCGTCGAGCCCCGGCAGCGGGACCGTCGTGGTGCCTGCGCTCATCGGATGAAGATCGAGAGCGACGACATGAGGTCGAGCAGCGGGCCCGGGAACACACCGAGCAGGAGTGTGAGCGCCACGCTCAGGGTGATCGCGCTGGTCGTCGCGACCGACGGTGTGAGAACGCCGACCCCGCCCTCCGTCGTCGCCGTCACGCCCTCGGCGGGTGCGGTGAACATGATGCGGACGACCCGGAAGTAGACGTAGGCGGTGATCGCACTGCACAGCACACCGAGCACCACGAGGATCACCCCGGGAATGCCGGCGTGGGCGATCGCTGCGGAGAAGACCGCGACCTTGGCCGTGAAGCCCGAGGTGAGCGGCAGACCCGCGAATGCCATGAGGAGGAAGGCGAACGTGCCCGCGACGAGCGGCGACCGCTTGCCGAGGCCCGTCCACTGGGTGAGCGAGGTCGCCTCGGCCCCGGTGTCCCGCGAGCGCACGAGCGTGATGATGCCGAACGCGGCGATGACCGAGAACCCGTAGGCCGCGAGGTAGAACATCACGGCCCCGACCGCGCTGACGTCGAACGCCATCACGCCGACGAGGACGAAGCCGGCGTGGGCGATCGAGGAGTAGGCGAGCATGCGCTTGATGTCGGTTTGCGTCACCGACAGGATCGAGCCGATCACCATCGTGAGCCCGGCGACGACCCAGATGATCATCAGCCAGTCCCAGCGCGCGGCGTCGATGCCCGTGTACAGCACACGCAGCGCCGCCCCGAAGGCCGCGGCCTTGGTGCAGGCGGCCATGAACCCGGTGATCGGCGTCGGGGCCCCCTGGTACACGTCGGGGGTCCAGCTGTGGAAGGGCACGGCGCCCATCTTGAAGAACAGGCCGACGAGGATGCTCGCGCAGCCGAGGACGAGCAGTGGGTTCATGCCGGGGTACATGCCGATGGCTTCGGCGATGCGCCGGAACTGCATGGAACCCGCGTACCCGAAGAGAAGGGCCGAACCGAAGAGGAAGAACGCCGAGGCGAACGACCCGAGCAGGAAGTACTTCAGCGCCGCCTCCTGCGAGAGCAGCCGCTTGCGACGCGCCAGCGCGCAGAGCACGTAGAGCGGGAGGGAGAGGAGTTCGAGCGCGATGAACATCGTGAGCAGGTCGCCGGCGGCCGGGAAGATCATCATGCCCGCGATGGAGAAGAGCATGAGCGGGAAGACCTCGGTCGTCGACCCCAGACGCTCGGCCACGCCCTCCGCGTGGGAGCCGGGGACGGAGGCTCCCGAGGGGGTGATCGCATCGGCGAGGCGGCCGTCGAAACGCTCGGCCACGATGATGAGCGAGACCAGACCCATGAGCAGGACGAGGAGCTGGAGCACGATCGCCGGACCGTCCATGACCAGCGCGCCCGCGAGCGTGGGGCCGGTGATCGCGGCCGAGTTGAACGACAGCACGACGAACGCGGCCGCGAGAGCGAGGACGGCGAGCACGACCTGGGTCGTGTGCCGCACCCGACGAGGTGCGAACGCCTCGAGCAGCACCCCGAGGAGCGCCGCAGCCAGCACGATCGCGACCGGGGCGACGGCCAGGGCGTTGATGTCGGCGGGGACGAACTCCGGCACGGGCATCACTTGACACTCCCGTTCTGTGCCCCGGCGGTGGGGGCGGGATCGGTGACGCCCACGAGGTGGAGCGTCTGGGTGACCGCGGGGTTGATGACGTCGAGCGCCACCCGCGGGTAGAACCCGAGGACGAGGAACAGCGCGATGAGCGGGATGACGACGAGCTTCTCCCGGCCGATGAGGTCGGGCACCTGCCCCCGCAGCGGACGAGGACGCTCGAGGGTGTCGACGCCGACCGACGCGGACGTCTCCTCCCGGGCCATCGTGTCGGTGCTCACCGTGCCGGTGTCGCGGGCGGCGTGGGCGCCGCCGACGGGCGTCTGCGCGCCGCCTGCGTCGTGACCCTGCGCGTCGCGGCCGTGCGCCTCGAACCGCGGGTCGTCGTAGGACACGACGCCGTCGTTCTCGACCAGGCGCCCGCCCGGCGCGGGCCCGGTGAACACGCGCATGTACAGCACGAGGATGTACGTCGCCGCGAGCACGATGCCCACGGAGGAGATCGCCGCGACGATCGGGTAGCGCTGGAAGGTGCCCATCATCACGAGGAACTCGGACACGAACGCGCCCAGACCGGGCAGCGCCATGCCGGAGAGCCCGGCGATGAGGAACGAGCCGGCGAGCAGCGGGGTGACGCGCTGCCACCCGCCGTAGTCCCGCACGTCCTTGCTGTCGTGGCGGTAGATGAGCATGCCCGCGAGGAGGAACAGCGCAGCGGTGGAGAAGCCGTGGTTGAGCATGTAGAGCACGGAGCCCGACACGCTCATCGACGTCACGGCGAAGATGCCGAGCACGATGAACCCGAAGTGGCTGACCGAGGTGTAGGCGATGAGCCGCATCATGTCGGTCGAGCCGATCGCGAGGACCGCGCCGTAGACGATCGAGACGAGCGCGAGCGCGAGGATCGCCGGGGTGGCCCACTCGCTGGCGTTCGGGAACATCTGCAGGCAGAACCGGATCATGCCGTAGGTGCCGACCTTGTCGAGCACGCCGACGAGCAACACCGCGGTGGCCGGACGCGACGCCGCAGCGGCGTCGGGCAGCCACGTGTGCACCGGCCACATCGGCGCCTTGACCGCGAACGCGATGAAGAAGCCGAGGAACAGCAGGTTCTCGGTCAGCGGGGACATCTGCAGACCGGTGAGGTTGGCGACGAGGAAGCCCTGCGGACCACCCGCCCCCTGGAAGAACACCGCGATGACCGCGGCGAGCATGACGAGCCCACCGGCGAGGGAGAAGAGGAGGAACTTGAGGGCCGCCGGGCCGCGGTTCTCGCCACCGTAGTTGTTGATGAGGAAGTAGACCGGGACGAGCATGACCTCGAAGAAGACGTAGAAGAGGAAGACGTCGGTGGCCGCGAAGACCCCGATCATCATCGTCTCCAGCACGAGCATCCAGGCGAAGTACCCGCGGTGCCGGCGACCGCCGGAGAACGGCACGTCCTCCCACGCGGCGAGCAGGCAGATCGGCACGAGGATCGCCGCCATGACGATCATCGCGAGGGCCATGCCGTCGATGCCGACCGCGTAGGACACACCCCACTGCGGGATCCACGGGTAGACCTCTTCGAACTGGAACTGCTGTCGTTCGGGCGCGGTGTCGAAGTTCGCCCACAGGAACAGCGTGCCGAGCAGCGTGACGACCGAGAACGCCAAGGAGATGACGCGCGCCGACCGCTCGGGCGCGACACACACGACGAGCGCCCCGATCAGGGGGATGATCCCCAGGATCGTGAGGAGGGGCATGGAGGAGGTCAAAGTCATCGCTGCACCATCCACACGAAGAGGAACATCGCGACGATGCCCATGAGCATCGTCATGGCATAGGACCGGACGAGGCCGTTCTGGATGTGGCGCAGGGCGCCGGACAGGCCGGCGACACCGGCACCGATCCCCATGAGGCCGTTGTCCACGCCGCGGTCGTTCGAGACCCCACGGGCGAGGGACATTGTCGGGTTGACGAAGACGTCGTCGTTGACCATGTCCTGGAAGAGGTCGTGGCGCGCCGCCCGGGTGAGCAGGGAGCCCTCCGGCGCGACGACCGGGACGTCCTCCTTGGCGTAGCGCACCCAGGCGAGGGCGACGCCGATCACCATGAGGGTGAGCACGAGCGCCGTGATGACCAGGGGCGGCAGCACCGGCTCGTGGTGGTGGGCGTGGCCGGTGACCGGGGCGAGCCAGTCGGAGAAGCCGACGAACTTGAGGAAGGCGCCGAGGCCGACCGAACCGACCGCGAGGATCACCATCGGGATGGTCATCGTGGCGGGCGACTCGTGCGGGTGGTCGTGCTCGAGCCACCGGGCCTTGCCGTGGAAGGTCATGAAGAACAGGCGCGACATGTAGAAGGCGGTCAGACCGGCGACGAGGGTCGTGATGCCGCCGAACACCCACGGGCGCCAGCCCTCGCCGACCCAGGCGGCCTCGATGATCGCGTCCTTGCTCCAGAAGCCGGAGAGGAACGGGAAGCCGATGATCGCGAGCCAGCCGAGGCCGAACGTGATCCAGGTGGTCTTCATCTTGGCCGAGAGCCCACCGAAGGTGCGCATGTCGACGCGGTTGTTCATGCCGTGCATGACCGAGCCGGCGCCGAGGAACATCCCCGCCTTGAAGAAGCCGTGCGTGACGAGGTGGAAGATCGCGACGGCGTAGCCGATCGGGCCGAGACCCGCGGCGAGCATCATGTAGCCGATCTGGCTCATCGTCGAGGCGGCGAGCGCCTTCTTGAGGTCGTCCTTGGCGCACCCGACGATCGCACCGAAGGTCAGGGTGATCGCGCCGACGATCGCGACGACGAGCTGCGCGTCGGGCGTGAGGTTGTAGATCGGGGCGCTGCGCACGACGAGGTAGACACCCGCGGTCACCATCGTCGCCGCGTGGATGAGCGCCGAGACGGGCGTCGGGCCCGCCATCGCGTCGCCCAGCCAGGCCTGGAGCGGGAACTGGGCCGACTTGCCGCAGGCGGCGAGCAGGAGCAGCAGCCCCATGATCGTCATGGTGGTCGTGCCCGCGTCGCCGGCGGCCTGGGCGACCCCGGCGAAGGTGACGGTGCCGAAGGTCGCGAACATCAGCATGATCGCCAGGCCGAGACCGAAGTCACCGATGCGGTTCATGATGAACGCCTTGTTGGCGGCGCTCGCGTATGGGGGGTTCCAGTTCCAGAACCCGATGAGCAGGTACGAGGCGAGACCGACGCCCTCCCAGCCCAGGTAGAGCAGCAGGTAGGAGTCCGCGAGCACGAGCGTGAGCATCGCCGCGACGAACAGGTTGAGGTAGGCGAAGAACCGGCGCTTGTCGGGGTCGTGCGCCATGTACCCGAGGGAGTACACGTGGATGAGCGACCCGACGAACGTCACGAGGAGGACGAACGTCAACGACAACGGGTCGACGAGGAGACCGGCCTCGAGGTTGAACGTGCCGGTCGCGATCCACGACCACAGCGACACGTGCCGGCTGCGGTCGGCGGCATCCATGCCGAGCATCGCGACGAGCGTGAGGGCGGCCACGACGAAGGCGGACCACGAGAGGACCGTCGCGAGCAACGGGCCGAAGGAGTCGGTGCGGCGGCCCCCGACGAGCAGGAGCGCCGAACCGAGCAACGGCAGGGCGATGACGAGCCACATGAGGGCCGTCACTCCCGAGGCCGGCTGCTGGTGGGCGATGTCCGCCGCGGCCAGGCTCACGGGCTGCAGCGCACCGGTGAGGAGGGTGGGGTTCACTCTGTGCGCTCCTTACAGCTTGAGCAGGTTGGCGTCGTCGACCGAGGCCGAGCGGCGGGTGCGGAAGATGGTCATGATGATCGCGAGCCCGACGACGACCTCGGCCGCGGCGACCGCGAGCACGAAGAGCGCGATGACCTGACCCTCGATCGTGCCGTTCATGCGTCCGAAGGTGACGATCATGAGGCTGACGGCGTTGAGCATGAGCTCGATGCCCATGAAGACGATGAGGGCGTTGCGGCGCAGGAGGACGATCGTCGCGCCGAGGGAGAAGAGGACGATGCCGAGGTAGAGGTAGTTCGACAGGCTCATCGCTGGCTGCCCTCCTCGAGTTCGTGCTCCATCTCCGTGGTCGCCTCACTGAACGTCGTGGGCCGGGAGAGCTGGTCGCGCGCGACGAGGATGCGCGAGACCGACAGCTCGCTCGGCGTGCCGTCGGGCAGCAGCGCGGGGGTGTCGACGGCGTTGTGCCGGGCGTAGACACCGGGCGCCGGGAGGCCGGCGACGTTCTTGTTCTCGGCGATGCGGCGGCGGCTCCAGGCCCGCTGGTCGGGCTTGGGCAGCAGCCGTTCGCGGTGGGCGAGCACCATGGCGGCGACCGCGGCGACGACGAGGAGGGCGCCGATGAGCTGGAACGCGGCCATGTAGGGACCGAAGATCATCTGGCCGAGGAGGACGACGTTGCCTCCCGCGTTGAGCTGGTCGAGCGGGACGCCACCCCGGTAGGCGACCCCGCCGAGGGTGCTGCCGAGCAGCAGCATCAGGCCGAGACCCACGAGGACCGACACCCACCGGTGGGCCCGCATCGTCTCGAGGCGGGTCTCGGAGGCGTCGACGCCGACCATCATGACGACGAAGATGAACAGCATCATCACGGCGCCGGAGTAGACGAAGATCTGCACGATGCCGAGGAACTCGGCGCCCTGGGCGACGTACACGACCCCGAGCAGGATCATCACCATCACCATCGACAGGGCGGCGTAGACCGCACGCCTGCTGAACGCGAGGCCAAGGGCCCCGAGCACCATGAGAGGTGCCGCGATCCAGAAGAGGACCGCCTCTCCCGTTCCGGTCATCGCCGGGTACCGCCTTCCGTCAGACCGCCCTCATCGCGGGGCTTGGTGCGCACGTCCTTGGGGTCGGGCCCACCGCTGGGGGCGGAGGCGCCGGGTTCGGTGTCCTCCGTGCCGCGACGGCGGGCGAACTCCTCCTGCTCGGGCGTGGCCTTGGCGACCTTGCCCTGGTAGTAGTCGCGCTCCTCCATGCCGTCGACCATCGGGTGCGGCGGGGAGACCATGCCCTCGGACAGCGGCGCGAGGAGCTGGTCCTTCTCGAAGATGAGGTCCTCGCGGCGGTGGTCGGCGAGTTCGTAGAAGTTCGTCATCGTGAGCGCGCGGGTGGGGCACGCCTCGATGCACAGGCCGCAGAAGATGCAGCGGAGGTAGTTGATCTGGTAGACGCGGCCGTACCGCTCGCCCGGGGAGAAGCGGCCGGTGCCGCCCTGCTCGAGCGGGGTGTCGTCGTTGTCGGCGCCCTCGACGAGGATCGCGTCGGCGGGACACGCCCAGGCGCACAGCTCGCACCCGACGCACTTCTCCAGACCGTCGGGGTGGCGGTTGAGCTGGTGACGCCCGTGGTAGCGCGGCTGCGTGGGCCGCTTCTCCTCGGGGTACTCCTCGGTCGGCCGCTTGCGGAACTGGTTGGTGAAGGAGACGCCGAAGCCCGCGACGGGAGCAAGGAGGTCGGACAGGAACCCACCGCTGCTCTCGGCGGCCTGCTGCTCCGGCCCGTAGACCGACGGCGCGTCGGCACGTTCGCGACGGGCGACCTCGGAGCGGGGGTTCTCCTCCGGGGTCGGGGTGGACTCAGCCACGGTGGCCCTCCTCGTGGGTGGTGGCGTCGGGGGTGGCGTCGGACCCGCCGTCTGGGCGCGCGGGCTCCGCCGAGCGGACCGTGCCGGTGAGGGCGTGGTCGCGGCGCGGCTCGACGAGCCGCTGGCCGGGCATCGGCGGAACAGGGTATCCACCGGCGTAGGGGTCGATCTCCTCGGGGATCTCGACGGGACGCCGCTTGGCCTGTTGGGCCGCGTCCCACTTCATGGCCGCGCCGAGCGCGAGGACGGCGACGACGAGAACGACGGCGAGCGTCGCGATGAAGCTGTGGGGGCCGAAGAAGCCGAGGCGCGCACCGTGCATGAACGCGACGGCGAGGACCCAGACGATCGTGGCGGGGATGAGGAACTTCCATCCGAAGGCCATGAACTGGTCGTAGCGGGTGCGGGGCAGGGTGCCGCGGAGCCACACGAATCCCCACATGAAGATCCACATCTTGAGGGTCAGCCAGAGGAGGCCCCACCAGCCGTCGTCGAGGAACCCGGGGATCGGGGAGTGCCACCCGCCGAGGAACAACGTGCTGGCCAGCGCGGAGACGGTGAACATGTTGACGTACTCGCCGAGGAAGAACATGCCGAACCACATGCCGGAGTACTCGGTGTGGTAACCACCGACGAGCTCACCCTCGCCCTCGGCGAGGTCGAACGGCAGACGGTTGGTCTCGCCGACCATGCAGACGAGGTAGACGAGGAAACTGAAGAACGCGGGGATGACGAACCACAACCCGCGCTGGGCCTCGACGATCGTGGAGGTCGACATCGACCCCGCGAAGAGGAACACGGCCACCAGCGACAACCCCATCGCGATCTCGTAGGAGATCACCTGAGCGGTGGAGCGGAGGCCACCGAGCAGCGGGTAGGTCGAACCGGAGGACCAGCCGGCGAGCACGAAGCCGTAGGCTCCGACGCCGGCGGCCGCGAGCACGATGAGCACGGCCACGGGGCTGTCGGTCACCTGCAGCGGTGTCGAGTGCCCGAACATGTTCACCTGCCCGCCGAGCGGGATGACCGAGAACGAGATGAACGCGGTGGACCCGGCGATGATCGGCGCGAGCGTGTAGGTGAACCGGTCGGCGTTCGCGGGCCGCACGGCCTCCTTCCACATGAGCTTGAAGCCGTCGGCGAGGGTCTGGAGGATGCCCCACGGCCCGAAGCGGTTGGGCCCGGGACGCTGCTGCATGAACCCGACGAAGCGTCGTTCGAACCAGATGACGACGACGACCTGGAGCAACAGGTAGATGAACACGAGGAGGGCCTTGACCGTCGACAGCCACAGTGGGGTATCGGAGAAGTCGGCCACCGGCCCGGACAGGGCCTGCACCGATCCCGTGAGGACCGGGACGCCGGCGAACGCGAGGACGGAGGTCATGCGGCACCACCCTTGGAGAGCGTGACGACGTCACCGGCGACCGCGCCGAGACCGGCGCGCACCCGTGACCGGGGCGAGTTCGTGGGCAGCCAGACCACCCGGTCGACCATGGGCGTGAGCACCACCGGCAGGGTGATGGCGCCGTGCTGGGTGGACACGGTGAGCGGGGCACCGTCGACGACGCCGACCTCGGCGGCCGTGGCGGGCGACAGACGCGCGACGGCAGGCTTGGAGGTGCCGGCGAGGAACGGTTCGCCGTCCTGCATGACACCGGCGTCGAGCAGGTGATGCCAGGTGGCGAGGACGGCCTCGCCCTCACGCAGCGCGGACAGTCCCGTGGGGGCGACGGTCGGCGCGGAGGGGCGCGAGCCCGAGAACGCACCGAGGCGGTGCATCTCGGCTCGGGTCACGGCGATGTTCGCCGTCCCCAGGTACTCCCCCATCTCGCCGGCGACGAGGTCGAGGACCCGGTGGTCGGACATCGCGTGGCTCTTGAGCGCCTGCCCGAACTCCCCGAGACGACCCTCCCAGTCGACGAAGGCGCCGGAGCGCTCGTCGTGGGTGGCGACGGGGAGCACGACGTCGGCGTACTCGGTCATCTCACCGGCGCGGATGTCGAGGGAGACGACGAACGCGCGGCGCAGGGCCTCGTGCACGAGGTCGGGGTCGGGCAGGTCACCCGGCTCGACACCACCGACGAGCAGGCCCGGCAGCGCACCGCTCGCCGCGTCGGCGACGATGCGGTTGCCGTCGCGACCGGCACGGCCGGGCAGGGATGTCAGACCCCACGCGGCGGCGACGTCGGCGCGGGCGCCCTCGTCGGCCAGTGGGCGTCCACCCGGCAGCAGCGAGCCCAACGCACCGGCCTCGAGCGCACCACGCTCACCGGCACGACGCGGCACCCAGGCGAGGCGCGCGCCGGTGCGCGAGGCGAGGGCCGCCGCGGCCGAGAGGGCACCCGGGGTGGAGGCGAGGCGTTCCCCGACGAGGATGATCGCCTCACCGGTCAGCGCCTCGGAGACCGTCGCCAGTTCGGCCCGGTCCTCGCCGATGGCCGACAGCAGCGCGGCCTCGGTGCCGGGCGCGGCCTGCACGAGCGTGCCCATGAGCTTGACGAGCCCGGTGCTCGCGAACGGCGCGATGGAGAAGATCTTCGTCTTGTTCTTGCGGGCGGCCTTGCGCAGCCGCAGGAAGATCATCGGCACCTCCTCCTCGGGCTCGAAGCCGACGAGGAGGACCGAGGGCGCCGATTCGAGGTCGGCGTAGGTCACCGCACCGGTCTCCGGGGAGGTGGCGACGACGTGGGAGGCGAGGAAGGCCGCCTCCTCCTCCGAGTGCGGGCGGGCGCGGAAGTCGATGTCGTTCGTGCCGAGGGCGACACGCGCGAACTTGGCGTAGGCGTAGGCGTCCTCGGCGGTGAGACGACCACCGGTGAGCACCCCGACCCCCCCGTTCCCACGGGCACGGGTGAGGCCGCGGGCGGCGACGTCGAGGGCCTCGGGCCAGGAC
Organism: Mobilicoccus sp.; assembly: GCF_032060985.1. Classification (NCBI taxonomy): domain Bacteria; kingdom Bacillati; phylum Actinomycetota; class Actinomycetes; order Micrococcales; family Dermatophilaceae; genus Mobilicoccus; species Mobilicoccus sp. Next base: position 81,303 of record NZ_DAMBGD010000010.1, on the reverse strand, counting down.
GCCACCCGCAGGGTGCCGTCGGCCTCGCGGACCAGCGGGGAGGCGTACCGGTCGGGCTGGTTCTGGTAGGCGAACGCCCACCGGCCCTTGTCGCAGTTCCACTCCTCGTTGACCTCGGGGGTGTTCGTCACCATGCGGCGCAGGACGGTGCCGCGACGGTGGTCGGTGCGCTGGTGGCACCCGGCCGAGCAGTGCTCGCACACACCGGGGGTGGAGACGAGGTCGAAGGGGCGGGACCGGAACCGGTACGTCGCGCTCGTGAGGGCCCCGACCGGGCAGATCTGCACGGTGTTGCCGGAGAAGTAGGACTGGAACGGCTTCTCCTGGAAGATGCCGATCTGGCTGTTCGCGCCACGCTCGGTGAGGGAGATGAACGCGTCGCCCGCCACCTGGTCGGAGAAGCGCGTGCATCGCTGGCAGAGGACGCAGCGCTCGCGGTCGAGGAGGACCTGGGTGGAGACGTTGACCGGCTTGGGGTAGGTGCGCTTGACGTCGGTGAACCGGGTCTCGCCCTGGCCGTGGCTGAGGGCCTGGTTCTGCAGGGGGCACTCGCCGCCCTTGTCGCAGACCGGGCAGTCGAGCGGGTGGTTGATGAGGAGGAACTCCATCACCCCGCGCTGGGCCTTCTCGGCGACCGCGGAGGTGAGGTGGGTCTCCACCTGCATGCCGGGGGTGACGGTCATCGTGCAGGACGCCTGCGGCTTGGGCATCTTCGACAGCGAGCCGTCGCGCCCGGGCATGCTCACGTCGACGAGGCACTGGCGGCACGCGCCGGCGGGCTCGAGGAGCGGGTGGTCGCAGAAGCGCGGGATCTCGATGCCGATCTGCTCGGCGGCGCGGATGATCAGCGTGCCCTTGGGCACGCTCACCGAGATGCCGTCGATCATCGCCTCGACCATCTCCACGGGCGGCGGCACCTGCGCGTCGCCACCCTGGGAGGTCGGGTTGGCACCCGACGCGGGGCTGGTCGGCACGGTCATGAGGTCACGCTCTCCTTCGCGAACAGCACCGAGTTCTGCGGCGGGAACGACACGTCCACCGGGGTGGTCATCGCCTGCTCGAACTCTGCACGGAAGTACTTGATGCCGGAGCTCACCGGGCTGGTGGCGCCGTCGCCCAACGCGCAGAACGACCGGCCGAGGATGTTGCTCGCGATGTCGTCGAGCTTGTCGATGTCGCCCGGACGTCCCTGGCCTCGTTCGAGGCGGGTGAGGATCTCCCGCAACCAGTACGTGCCCTCGCGGCAGGGCGTGCACTTGCCGCAGGACTCGTGGGCGTAGAAGTCGATCCACCGCGAGACCGCGCGGACGACCGAGACGGTCTCGTCGAAGATCTGGAGCGCACGGGTGCCGAGCATCGAGCCGTTCGCCGCCACGGACTCGAAGTCGAGGGGGACGTCGAGGTGCTCGTCGGTGAACAGCGGGGTCGAGGAGCCGCCGGGCGTCCAGAACTTGAGGCGGTGACCCGCCCGGATGCCGCCCGCCATGTCGAGGAGCTCGCGCAGGGTGATGCCGAGGGGCGCCTCGTACTGTCCGGGGCGCTCGACGTGGCCCGAGAGGCTGAAGATGCCGAAGCCCTTGGACTTCTCGGTGCCCATGCCGCCGAACCAGTCTGCGCCGTGCAGGATGATCGGCGGCACCGAGGCGATGGACTCGACGTTGTTGACGACGGTCGGCCGGGCGTACAGGCCGGCGACGGCCGGGAACGGCGGCTTGAGGCGTGGCTGGCCGCGTCGGCCCTCGAGGGAGTCGAGCAACGCGGTCTCCTCGCCACAGATGTAGGCGCCGGCGCCCGCGTGAACGGTGATGTCGAGGTCGAAGCCGCTGCCGAGGATGTCCTTGCCCAGGTACCCGGCCGCGTAGGCCTCGCGGACGGCCTCCATGAGGCGGCGGTACACGTGGACGACCTCACCGCGCACGTACACGAACGCGTGGTTGCAGCCGATCGCGTAGCTCGTGATGATCATGCCCTCGACGAGGAACTGCGGGCTCGCCATGAGCAGCGGGATGTCCTTGCAGGTCCCGGGCTCGGACTCGTCCGCGTTGACGACGAGATAGCGGGGGCCGCCGTCCGGCTCCGGCAGGAAGCCCCACTTCATGCCCGTGGGGAACCCGGCGCCACCGCGACCGCGCAGGCCGGAGGACTTCGCCATCTGGACGAGATCGGCGGCGGGCGTGGACAGGGCCTTGCGAAGGGCCTGATAGCCCTCGAACCGCTCGTAGGTCTCGAGGGTCCACGAGCGCTCCTCGCCCCACGGGTTCGTGAGGATCGGTGTCAGCTCGGTCATGAGCGCACTCCCTTCGGCGCCTGACGGCGGTTCATCAGTCGACCTTCCCGTCGCCGGGCTTCTCGTTCGGGGCGTTGGCCGGGGTGTCCTGCGAGCTGTAGCGGCCGCGGGCCAGTCCCTCGGAGGTGTCCTCGGAGCGCGTGCGCTCCTGCTGCTCGGACGGGGGCGCCGTCCACCCTTTCTCGTGGGCGAGGCGCAGACCCCGCAGCGACGCGGGCCCGGCTCCGGGGCCCTCGTGGACGTGGCCGTCGGGGAACCCGGCGAGCACGCGGGAGACCTCGGTGAACGTGTGGACCTTGTCGGCGCCCCGCGTGGGGCGGACGTCCTCACCGGCGCGCAGGGCGTCGACGAGCGCGATCGTCGTCTCCGGCGTCTGGTTGTCGAAGAACTCCCAGTTCGCCATGACGACGGGGGCGTAGTCGCACGCCGCGTTGCACTCGACACGCTCGAGGGTGATGCGACCGTCGGAGGTCGTCTCGTCGTGGCCGATGCCGAGGTGGTCGCTCACGGCCTGCCAGATGGCATCGCCGCCCATCACCGCGCACAGCGTGTTGGTGCAGACACCGACGGTGTAGTCGCCGTTGGGGAACCGCTTGTACTGCGTGTAGAACGTCGCGACGCCGCTGACCTGCGCGGCGGGCACCCCGATGACCTCGGCGCAGAAGTCGATGCCCCGCGGGGAGATGTACCCGTCCACGCTCTGCACGAGGTGGAGCAGCGGCAGGAGCGCCGACCGCTTGTCGGGGTAGCGGCCGACGACCTGCGCCGCGTCCTCCCGCAGCTGCGCGAGCTGCTCTGCGGTGTACGGCTGGGTGGGCCGCGCCGGCTCCGTGCCGTAGTTGGGGCGGTTACCGTGCCCGCTCATCGGATCTCCTCGAACTGTCCTGCGTGGGTAGCCGGCCCGCGACCCCGCGAGCCGGGGCGCCGACACCGGTCGGGCGCACTCACCGGTCCACACCACCCATCACGGGGTCGATGGAGGCGACGGCGACGACGACGTCGGCGACGTTGCCACCCTCGACGACGGCCGCGACCGCCTGGAGGTTGTGGAACGAGGGGTCCTTGAAGTGGGCCCGGTAGGGGCGGGTCCCGCCGTCGGAGACGACGTGGCACGCGAGCTCACCCTTGGCGGACTCGACCGCCTGGTAGGCCTGGCCCGGCGGGACGCGGAAACCCTCGGTGACGAGCTTGAAGTGGTGGATGAGCGCCTCCATCGAGGTGCCCATGATGTGGCGGATGTGGTCGAGGCTGTTGCCCATGCCGTCGCCGCCGATGGCGAGCTGGGCCGGCCACCCGATCTTGGGGTCGGGGTGCATGACCGGGCCGGAGCCGCTCGCGAGGCGCTCGATGCACTGCTCGACGATGCGCAGCGACTGCCAGATCTCGTTGAACCGCACCCGGAGTCGGCCGTAGGCGTCCGGGGTGTCCCACGTGCAGACGTCGAACTCGTACGTCTCGTACCCGCTGTAGGGGTCGGACTTGCGCAGGTCGTGGGGGAACCCCGTCGCGCGAAGCATGGGACCGGTGATGCCGAGCGCCATGCAGCCGGTGAGGTCGAGGTGCCCCACGTCGACGAGGCGACCCTTGGCGATGGGGTTCTCGAGGACGAGCGCCTCCATCTGCTTGACGCCCTTGCGCAGCAGCGGCAGCTGCTCGTCGAGGAGGTCCTTCCACCCCGCGGGCAGGTCCTGGGCCACACCGCCGGGGCGGATGTAGGCGTTGTTCATGCGCAGACCGGTGACGGCCTCGATGAAGCGGAAGATGCGCTCACGCTGCTGGGCGGCGGTGGTGAACACCGTGGTGGCGCCGAGCTCCATGTTGCCGGTGCCGAGGCAGATGAGGTGGGAGCTCATGCGGGTGAGCTCCATCATGAGCACGCGGATGACCTGGGCACGCTCGGGGATCTCGTCGGTGATGCCGAGGAGCTTCTCGATGCCCATGCAGTAGGCGGCCTCCTGGAACATCGGCGTGAGGTAGTCCATGCGGGTGCAGAACGTCACGCCCTGGGTCCAGGTGCGGTACTCCATGTTCTTCTCGATGCCGGTGTGCAGGTAGCCGATGCCGGCGCGGCCCTCGGTGACGTGCTCGCCGTCGAGTTCGAGGATGAGGCGGAGCACCCCGTGGGTGGAGGGGTGCTGGGGGCCCATGTTGACGACGATGCGTTCGTCGCTGTGCTCGATGGCCTCCGCGGCGATGGCCTCGAAGTCGCCACCGGTCGTCGTGAACGACCGCAGCGCCTCGTCGCTCGCCTGACCGCCCTCGGTGGCCGAGGGCCCCGGGACGGCATGCCCGGAGGTGGTGGCGCCGCCGGAGCGGGAGTGGTCGGTGTGGGTGCTCATCAGTTGTAGGCCCTCCGCTGGTCCGGCGGCGGCACGGTGGCGCCCTTGTACTCCACCGGGATACCGCCGAGGGGGTAGTCCTTGCGCTGGGGGTGTCCCGGCCAGTCGTCGGGCATGAGGATCCGCGTGAGCGCGGGGTGCCCGTCGAAGATGATGCCGAAGAAGTCCCAGGTCTCACGCTCGTGCCAGTTGGCGCCGGGATAGCACTCGACGACCGAGGGGATGTGCGGATCCTCCTCGCTGCAGGCCACCTCGAGCCGCAGACGGCGGCTGCCATGGGTGACCGAGAGCAGGTGGTAGACCGCGTGCAGCTCCTCCCCCTCCATCTGGGGGTAGTGCACTCCGGAGACGCCGGAGAACATCTCGAACCGGAGCGTCGGCTCGTCGCGCAGCGCCCAGCAGACGGCGACGAGGTGCTCGCGAGCGACGTGCATCGTCATCTCGCCGCGGTCGATGACCACCATCGGCACGGCCTTGTCGATGGTCACGCCGCCACGACGGGCGAGAGCCGCCTCGAGCTCGTCGGCGATCTCGTCGAAGTAGGAGCCGTAGGGACGCACCGAGGCGCCGGGGAACAGGGTGCGGGTGACGAGGCCGCCGTAGCCGGTGGTGTCCTGGCCTCGGGTCGCACCGAACATGCCGTGGCGTTCGCCGGCGACGATGGGGTCGGGGTGCGTGCCGGGGGCGGCGGGCAGACCCGCGCCGCCGGTGCCCTGGCTCGGCTCCTGGTCCGCGGCGGAACCCGGGTTCGCGCTCTTGTCGGTCACGCCAGCAGCCCCTTCATCTCGATGAGCGGAGTCTCGGACATCGCGGCCCGCTCCACCTCACGCGCGACGGCCGCGCGGTCGGTGACGTGCGGGGACTTCTGGATCTGCTCGTGGAGCTTGAGGAACGCGTTGACGAGCATCTGCGGTCTCGGTGGACAGCCCGGGAGATAGACGTCGACGGGCACGATGTGGTCCACGCCCTGCACGATCGCGTAGTTGTTGAACATGCCACCGGAGCTCGCGCAGACGCCCATCGAGACGACCCACTTGGGCTCGGGCATCTGGTCGTAGACCTGGCGCACGACCGGGGCCATCTTCTGGCTCACGCGGCCGGCGACGATCATGAGGTCGGCCTGGCGCGGCGTGGCGCAGAAGCGCTCCATGCCGAAGCGGGCGATGTCGGTGTCGGGCGAGACCGTGACCATCATCTCGATCGCGCAGCAGGCCAGACCGAACGTGGCCGGCCAGACCGAGGTCTTGAGGAGGAATCCGGCGAGCTCGTTGATCTTGGCCGTCATCACACCCGAGGGCAGCGCCTCGGGGCTGAAGGCGTGTTCGGCGTTCGTCATGTCAGTCCCAATCCAATCCGCCCCGACGCCACACGTAGGCGTCGGCGATGAAGAACGCGTTGACGAGGAAGAGCGTCATCGCGAGGAGCCCGTAGAGCCCGACCTGGTCGAACATCACCGCGAAGGGCAGCAGGAACAGTGCCTCGATGTCGAAGATGATGAACAGCATGGCCGTGTTGGCGTACTTGACCGGGAAGCGACCACCCTGATCGGCCCGGGGCGAGGGCTGGATGCCGCACTCGTAGGCCATGTTCTTGGCCGCGTTGTAGCGCCTGGGCCCGAGGAGGAGTCCGAGGACGAGCACGGACAGTGCGGCGAAGCCGATCCCACAGGCGAAGAAGATGAGGATCGGCACGTAGGGGCTGGTCATGGCGACGAGCTCCCCTTTCGGTAGGTGGTGCGGCGTTCCTGCTCGGTCTCCCGAATGCACGTCCCGGGCACGCGGACCGGTGACGTCCCCGACAGTCTAGGCAATCTCACGGCCGCTCATGCCGAAGGGGTCAGGCGCGCCAGTGTCGAGATGACCCGATCGTCGATCCCCCCGCCGTGAGGCTCGGCGAGACCGGCCATGATCTTGACGAGGAAGCGCATGAGCGTGCGCCGGGGCAGACCGTATCGCACGGCCAGACGCATGACCTCGGGGTGTCCGATGAGGGAGGCGAACACGGACCCGAGGCGGAAGTAGCCACCCATCTCGTCCTGCACCGCGGACGGGTAACGGGCGAGGACCCGGTCGCGCGCGGCGGCGTCGCCCCGCACGTGGGCCTGCGCGACGAGCTCGGCGGCGAGGCGGGCGGCCTCCATCGCGTGGGCGATGCCCTCGCCGTTGAACGGGCTGATCATGCCGCCGGCGTCCCCGAGCAGGAGGAGCCCGTCGGCGTAGTGGGGCACGCGGCCGAGTGCCATCGGCAGCGCGGCCCCGCGCAGGTCGCCGGCGCGGTGCTCCTCGTCGAAGGTCCATTCCGGCGGGAGGGTCGCGACCCACCGGCGCAGCACGTCCTTGTAGTCGACGGTGCCGAACGCCGGTGAGGTGTCGAGGATCCCGAGCCCGACGTTGCTCGTCCCGTCGCCGAGGGCGAAGATCCAGCCGTACCCGGGCAGGAGGATGCGACCCGCGCCCGGGTCCCGGGGGTCCTTGTCGACCCACAGCTCCATCCACGACTCCATGTAGTCGTCGTCGCTGCGCGGAGTCGTGTAGTACGTGCGCACCCCGACGCCCATCGGGCGGTCCTCGCGGCGCGTGCGCCCCTCGGCGACGGCGAGACGCGCGCTGTTGCCGTCCGCGGCGAGGACGACCGGGGCACGCCACGTGCTCCGCTCCCCCGTCGCGCGACCGCGGCCGTCGACGTGCTTGACCTCGACGCCGCACACGCGTCCCCCCGCGTCGTGCACCGGGCCCGTGACCGACGCGCCCTGGACGAGCGCTGCGCCACGGGACTCCGCGTGCCGGGCGAGGACGTGGTCGAAGCCCGTGCGGGGCATCGCGAGTCCGTACGGGGGGTATTCGGCGACGTCCGGCCAGTCGATCTCGACGAGGTGCCCGCCGCCGATGAGACGCAGCCCCCGGTTGCGGATCCACCCCTCCGACTCCGGGTGTGGCACCCCGAGGCTCACGAGCTCGCGCACCGCGCGCGGGGTGAGACCGTCACCGCAGATCTTGTCCCGTGGGAACGTCGCCTTCTCCAGCAGCGCGACGTCGAGCCCGGCATCGGCGAGGTAGGCCGCCGCGGTGGCACCGGCGGGGCCGGCGCCGACGACGATCGCGTCGGCGGTGTGGGTCTGCACGTCTCTCCGTCTCGTCGTGGTGTCCGTGTCGACTCGTGTCGTCGACTCGTGTCGTTCTCCATCGCCCCGGCCCTCGTCGCTTCGTCGCGGGGGCGAATCGCGACGTCTCGGCCTCGACGGTGCCGGTCAGGCGTACGCGCGATGGATCGCGACGATGCCGCCGAGCAGGTTGCGCCACTCCACGCCCCGCCAGCCGGCACGCCCCATCGTCGTCGCGAGTCCCTCCTGGGCGGGCCAGTCGCGGATGGACTCGGCGAGGTAGACGTAGGACTCCGGGTCCGAGCTCACCGCGCGGGCGATCGCCGGGAGCGACCCCATGAGGTAGCGGGTGTAGACCTCGCGGAACCACGGCTGCACGGGCGCGCTGAACTCGCAGACGACGAGGCGTCCCCCCGGGCGCGTGACGCGGCGGAACTCCCGGAGCGCCGAGGCGTGGTCGCGCACGTTGCGCAGTCCGTAGGACATCGTCACGACGTCGACGGAGTCGTCGGCGAGGGGCAGGGACGTGGCGTCGGCGGCGACGAAGTCGAGCTCGGGGTAGCGGCGTCGGCCCTCGCGGAGCATGCCGAGGGAGAAGTCGGCGGGGATGACGTGGGCGCCCGCCTCGCGGAACGGCACGCTGCTCGTGCCGGTGCCGGCGGCGATGTCGAGGACGACGTCGCCGGGACCGGCCGCGACGGCCTCCGTGACGGTCCTGCGCCAGGAGCGCACGAGACCACCGGTCAGCACGTCGTTCGTGAGGTCGTAGCGGGCGGCGACCGCGTCGAACATCCGGGCGACGTCCGAGGGTTGCTTGTCCAGGCCTGCACGCATCATGTCTCCCATCCTCTCACCCGCCGTGAGGCCCGCAGACCGGCCGCGGAACGGTCCTGCGTCCGTCGGCGTCCGGGCCGCGGTCTCGCGGGGGGCGTGTGATTCTCCGTCGTCGTTCTCCTGGTGCCGGGACGGCGGCACCGACGGCGTCGACCCCGGGTCGACGTGGGTGTGGCCGCCACGGCCTCATCCGTCGGTCTACCGCCGTTCGGCCCCGGCGAGCCGTTCGGCCCCCGCGAGTGCGGTCCGCATGGGCACGAGCTTGGCGTCGGACTCGGCGAGTTCGGAGGACGGGTCCGACCCCGCGACGATCCCGCATCCGGCGAAGAGCCGCATGCGACGCTCGTCGGTGTCGAGCGCGCCGCTGCGCAGGGCGATCCCCCATTCGCCGTCCCCGCGCGCGTCGATCCACCCCACGGGTCCGGCGTAGCGGCCGCGGTCCATGTGCTCGAGTTCGGTGATGACGGCCTCGGCCGCGGGCTTGGGGGTACCGCACACCGCGGCCGAGGGGTGCAGGGCCTGCGCGAGCGAGAGCACCGATCCGCCGTTGGTGAGCCGCCCCGCGACGTCGGTGGCGAGGTGCATGACGTTGGGCAGGTGCAACACGAAGGGCGATTCGGGGGTGTTGACGCTCGTGCAGAACCGGGCGATCACGTCGGCGACGGAGCGCACGGCGTACTCGTGTTCCTCGAGGTCCTTGCTCGAGCGGGCGAGCGACGCGGCGAGGGCGAGGTCGCGGTCGTCGTCGCCGGTGCGCCGGATCGTGCCGGCGAGGATGCGGGAGGTGACGAGGCCGCGTTCGAGGCGGACGAGCATCTCCGGGGTGGCGCCGATCATGCCGTCGACGGCGAACACCCATGTGTTGGCGTAGGACTCGGCGAGGCGCCGCAGGAGGAACCGGGGATCGATCGGGAACTCGGCCTCGGCGAGCAGGTCGCGGGCGAGGACGACCTTGTCGAGGTCGCCGCCGCCGATGCGGCGCACGGCCTCGGCGACGGCGCTCTGGTAGGTCGGGCCCGGAAGCGCCCCGTCGGCGAAGCTCACGACACCGGGGAAGGCCGGGTCCGGCTGGGGGTCGGGCACCTGCGCGTCCGACACCGGGGAGGTCGACCACGACGTCGTCGTGACGAAGCTTCGGCCGTCGCGGCGTCCGAGCACGACCCGGGGCACGACCAACATCGACTCCTCGTGGGAGTCGACCGAATAGGCGAACGTGCCGAACGCGACGGGTCCGGTGCCGACGAGACCGACCTCGTCGTGCACCTCGGCCTCGGCGACGGTGTCGCGCCACCAGACCTCGGCGTCGGAGAACCGGGAGGCGCCACAGGTCGCGATCCCAGCGGCCCGACCCCACCCGACGAGCCCGTCCCCGCCTCGGACCCACGACATCACCTCGCGCCCGGGCACGTCCGCAGGCAGGCGGTGGAGGAGATCGGGGACGTCGCCCACCTCACGCGTTCGCACGACGAGACGAGGGGAAGCAGGCGAGGTCACAACCGAGCACCCTACCCCGCCCCGTGACGCCCCTCCCCACCCTCACCTCCCCACTCCGAGCCCGCGCCCGAGCCCCAGGACCGATGACGTCATGCGCCGAGGGATGGGGCCGCGGGGGTGAGGCGGGTCAGAAGGACGAACCGCCGATCGGGGCCACGCCGGTGGCGAAGGCCCGGGTCATCGCCGCCACCGCGCCGGCGGTGTGCTCGACGAGCCGACCTTGCTCGGCGAGGGCGCGCGCGCCTGTGAGGCCGAGGAACATCTCCCCGAGCAGGCCGACGTCGAGGCTGACGTCGGCGGTCACCTCGAGGTCACCGTCCTGCTCGGCTGCGTCCACGGCGGTCGCGGGCTGGGCGGTCGCGGGCTGGGTGGTCGCGTACTCGGGAGGCCGCACCCCGGCGCGCCCCGCGTCGGAGGGGGCGGAGAGGCGTTCGCACGTCGCCGTGCCGTCCTCACCGACGCGCAGGTGCCAGGTGCCGCAGTTGTGCTCGTCGAGAGGGTCGGTGACGCCGAGGCGCACGTCGAGGGGCGAGGCGTAACCGCGGGCCTCGAGCATCCGCCCGACGTCGACGGGCCGAAGCCACAGGGCGTCCCCGACGCGGAGGCGACGCTCGCGGGGGCCGCCGGCCCAGGCGAGGAGCGGGTCGTCGAGGCCCCGGCCCGGGAGTCGGACCGAGGACATGAGGTCCATGTCGACGAGACGTCGGCCGAGGGCGAGCAGTGCGCCCGCGTCGCTCGCCACGAGCCGGTGGACGGTGACCGTGCCGTCCGCCGCACCGGCCTCCCATCTGCGTGACCGACTGAACACCGCCATCCCGACGTCGCGCCCGTCACGCGTCGCGACGAATGCGCGATACGGCTCCGCGCCCGGGCGCAACGTCGGGACGTCCCGCACGAGCCGGCGCCAGAAACGCGGCGGGCAGACGACGGTCCCGAGCGTCGGTGCGTCGAGCTCGATCCCGCGCAGGCGGGCCGCGACGTCGTCGTCGTCGAGGTCGCGCAGGAGGCGGGTGCCGGTGCCGTCGGCCTCCGCGGCCACGACCGGGGGTGCCGCGAACCGCGTCCCACGGGCGAGCGTGTATTCGACGTCGTGGCTGGCGACGCCGTACCCGAACCTGCCGTAGATCCCCGGCTCCGAGGCGTGCAGCGCGAGCATCGCCTCGCCATGTTCGCGGGCCTGCTCCAGGTGATGCCGGATCATCGCGCTGAGCACCCCGCGACGCCTCACGTCAGGGTGCACGGCGACCCAGGTGAGCCCGTTCATCGGCACGAGGGACGTCCCCCGCGCGGGGGTTCCGGGCACCCGGACCTGCAGGTCGTAGGAGGAGTACACCCCTGCGAGCTCCCCCGGGAGGTCGGGATGCTCGGCGAGGAACGTCCGGCCGTCGTCGAGGCCGGAGGTCGCCTGCTCGGGCGACACCTGGCTCGGATCGCCCACGAACGCGAGCATGTCGAGGTCGAAGACCGACGTCGTGTCGTCGGGAGTGGCGAGGCGCATCGTGATCACGGCCCCAGCCTCGTCAGCCACACGCGCCGCGGCAAATGACTTTCCGCAGGACGAGGGCCCCGGGCGCCGTCGTGCGGTCCCAGTCCGGCAAGGCGCGGCGCGTCAGCGCCGGATCGGCGTGGGGAGCCGGACCTCGACGACGGTGAGACCCCGCGGGACCCGCGACACCTGGGCCGTGAGGGCCTCGGGCGTCTCGGCGCGGACGTGTCGCACGCCGTGGGCGGCGCACAACGGGGCGAGGTCGGTGCCGGTCGAGGTGCGGAACATGCGCTCGAAGACCCCGGGGTGCCTCTCGCGGCGGTCGACCTGCCCGTACTCGAGGTCGCCGAAGATGGCGCCGCCGTCGTCGTTGCCCACGACGATCGTGAGGTCCGGCACCGGCTCTCCGGGGCCGATGAGCAGCCCGTTCGTGTCGTGGAGGAACGTGAGATCACCGAGCAGCGCGTACGTGGGTCGGTCGTCGGCGAGAGCGAGACCCGCCGCGGTGGAGACGCATCCGTCGATGCCCGCGAGGCCCCGGCTCGCGAGGACCTCCGCGCAGTCCCCGCCACGCAGGCCCCGCACGAGGTCGACGTGTCGCACTCCGTTGCTCGACCCGAGGAACAGCCGAGATCGCTCGGGGAGCGCGGTGAGCATCGCGTCCGCCAGCGCAGGCCCGCTCGGCCACGCGAGGCTCTCTTCGTGGATGGGCGCGGCGGGCGCAGGGGGGCCGTCCGCGGCGGTGCCGACCACGTTGACACCGCCCCCGTCGGTGCCGAGCGCGTGGGTCTCGCCGACATCGGGGCGGCCTGCGCGAGGGCTGCCCACGAGAGCGGCGTCCGCGTCGGTGCCGGATGCGTGGGTGCTGCCCGCGGAGGTGCCGCCCGTGCGGGGGTCGTCGAGTCGAGCCCGCAGGGACGCCGACTCCTCCGCCGAGGCGGTCACCCAGGCGCGCCGAAACGCCTCGTCCACCGGCTCTGCGGTCGTGCGGCCCCTCGGGGCGACGTGGGCGAGTCCATGGACGGCGGGCGCCGTGGGCTCGTCGAACGCTCCGGCGGCTGACGGCGCTCCCCGCTCCGTCGGGTCGGCGACGCCCTCGGCGGTCGGCGGCTGTCGAAGTGCACCGGGGTCGTGGACCGCGTGGACGACGTGACCGGGATCGGGCCACCGGGTGTCGGCGGTGACCAGGTCGACCCGGACCCCCTCGATCCGGAGGAGGCGGGCAAGGCTGCGCGACAACGTGAGTCGACCGACGACGACGATCCTCGCCGGCCGCAGCGCGTCATCCTCCGCGACACGGGCGGCGAGGCGCACCCCGTGAGGGAGGCGTCCGCCCTGCGCCGCTCCGCCGGTGGCTTCGAGCCGGACGCCGTGCGCGCCGCGCGCACGCTCCGCCACCGACGGGCCCGACGGCCCGAACGGCTCGCCGATCACCGGATGCCCCGCGCGGGCCGCCCACGCCATCGCGTCGTCGACCAGATACCGCGGGGCGTCCCCGAGCACGACGAGGGTCCGGGGTTCCGGCCGCAGCGGCGGCGATCCCCACGACGGCGCACGGGGGTCGGTCCGGGTCCAGGGGCCGCCGTCGGCACGACCGTCGAGCGACTCCGGCCACGCACCTCCCGGACGCCCCCGCTCCGCCTCGCCCGGCACCCCGGAGACGACGACCTCCCCGACGACCGGCGGGTCGGCAGATGAATCGCCTCCGGCCGCACCTTCCGCCTCACCGGCGGTGGCGGTGGTGGTGCGCGCAGCGTCGTCGTCGGCTCGGGTCCCCCGATCCTCCCGGCGTGCGACGTCGCCGACGAGTGTGCCGCCGGCGGCGTCGGGGACGAGGGGGTCACGGAGCGGCACGTTGAGGTGCACGGGGCCGGCGTCGCCGCCGAGGGCACCGGTCGCCGCCGCCACCGCCCGATCGACGGCGGTGCGCCATGCGGCCTGCGCCCCGACCCGCGCCTCGGGCACGCCGAGGTCGTGCGACCACCGCGTGAACCGGAAGAAGAACCCGATCTGGTCGGTGGTCTGGTTGGCGCGGGTGCCGCGGAGCTCCGGCGGCCGGTCGGCGGTGAGCAGGAGCATCGGCACGCCGGCCTCGTGCGCCTCGAGCACCGCCGGCATGAGGTTCGCGACGGCCGTTCCCGACGTGGTCACCACCGGCGCGGGCATCCCGGTCCCCTTGGCCAGACCGAGGGCGAGGAATGCGGCCGAACGCTCGTCCACACGGACGTGCACGCGGACCCGCCCGGCGGTCTCCGCGTCGTGCAGCGCGTACGCGAGTGGCGCCGACCGCGACCCCGGCGCGAGGACGACCTCACGGACGCCGAGACGGACGAGTTCGTCGACGACGACACCGGCGAGCGCCTGCTGGGGGTTCATCCCCCGATTCTGACAACACGGGCGCCGCGGGGCGCCACCGACGCCGACGAGAGACGGCCGGATGTCCGCCGATCGTCGCCGGTGCCGGTCACCGTCGCCATGGTCGGCGGAGGCGCAGATCGACGTCGCGGCGGTCATCGACGCGGCAGGTCGTCGTGGGTCGTCGCCGATGCGGTGGTTGCCGGCACAGGGCCTCCACCGGGGGCGCGACGTGGCCCGGCGCCCTAGGATCGAGGCGCAGGGATCGCATCATCCGCCTCGGACGAGGCACACACCCACGGCCGAAGGCCGCGAGCGAGGGAGCAGCGATGACCGGCGTACGCGAGGACAGACCGCAGGCCTACGACGTGGTCGTGGTCGGCGGCGGCAACGCGGGCATCTCCCTGGCGGCCTTCCTGCGGAGCCAGGACGCGCGGCGCACCATCGCGGTCGTCGCGCCCGAGGACACCCACGTGTACCGCCCGCTCCTGTCCTACGTCGGTGCGGGCATGGCGCACCCCGACCGCCCGACCCGCCCGCAGTCCTCACTCATCCCCCGAGGCTGCGACTGGATCCGCGATGCGGTGACCCGCGTCGTCCCCCGTGCCTCCGGGACCACCGGCGCCGCCGCCACCCCCGCCGATGCCGCCTCCGACCCCCGCACCCGGGTGGACGCGGACCCGGACCACCACACGGTCGTCACGGCCGGAGGCGAGGTCATCGGCGCCGTCGACCTCGTGCTGTGTCCGGGCACCGTCGTCGACTGGGACGCGATCCCGGGCTCCCGGGAGGCCTGCCGTTCGGCCTACGGCTCGACGAACTACACCGCCGAGCTGGCGCCGCACACCTGGGCCGTGCTGCGGGACCTTCGCCGCGGTCGGGCGCTGTTCCTCGTCTCCAACCGCAACACCCCGTGCCCGGGCGTCGGTCTCAAGCCGTTGTTCCTCGCGGCCGACCACTGGCGGCGCACCGGATGCCTCGACGACATCGACATCACGCTCGTCCTCGAGGACGCGCAGCCGTTCGGTCTCGACCGCGCCGACGACCGCCTCCGCGACGAACTCCGTCGGCTCGGCGTGCGGCTGCACACGTCGGCGCGCATCGAGAGCATCGACCCCGACGACCGCCTCGCGCGTATCGCCGTCGCGGGCGGCGGCCACCTCGACCTGCCCTACGACGCGATGCACCTGGCGCCTCCGCACCGGGGCCACGCCTGGCTCGTCGAGTCCGGTCTCACCGACCCCGACACGACGCTCGTCGCCAACGACCCCAGCACGCTGGAGCACCGCGACCACCCCGGCCTGTGGGCACTCGGCGACGCCGCGACGCTCGAGACCCCGAGTTCCGGCGGTGGTCTGCGGCCGCAGGTGCCGGTGCTCGCCCACAACATCTTCGCGCGTCGTTCCGGCGCGACCTTCCTCCACTACGACGGATACACGGTCGCACCGATCCCCCTCGACCGCCGACGCCTGATGCTCGCCGAGCGCCTGCGCGACGGCCACGAGTACCGCACGTTCTCGGCGTTCTCCCTCGCCAGGCCGCTGAGGGCGCTGATGTTCTTCGATCTCGTCGTCCAGCCGCCGGTCTACTGGTACCGCCTGCTGCGGGGCAAGGGCCTCGACCCGCACGAGGACACCGAGCCCGCCGGTCGCAGCCTCTGATCACGAGATATGAGGTCGCCACCGCGCCTCCGGGGCAGCGGCGAGCGCCATGACCGGGGTTTCGGGTCCGGTCGGCGAAGCGCGTCGGTGCCGCGAGGTGCGGTGTCCCGCACCGTCGACGCTCACGGGCTCGCGCTCGCGTCGTCGACGTGGCGCTCGGCCCGGCTTCAGGTGGCGAGCGGAGTCGGACGCGAGGTGGCGGCGCGGACCGCGAGTTCGAACGCCTCTGGACGGTCGTATCCCGCGGCGAGGGCGGCGGCGAGGGCCCCGGCGAAGCGGTGCGGAGCGTCCGAGTCGATCATGGCCGGCACGTCCGCCGGCGGTTCGTGGCGCAGCTCGTCCCACCACGACCCGAACGGTGCGTGGACGGCGAGCGAGGCGGGCGACGCGGTCGCATCGGCGATGGCACCGGCGCCGGCGGCGTCGACGACGGCGACGTCCGCGAGGGCGGCGACGTCCGCGAGCGCCTCGGACAGCATCGGGTGCAGGTCGAGGACGACCTGGACGTCGGCGTCGTAGGCGGCGCGCACGAGCTCGGGGCAGTGCACGAGCGTGGGCGCGTCGGCGAGGAGCACATCACCGGGGTGGCAACGCGCGAGTTCTTCCAGGGCCATGGCCCGATCCACGGTCCCCGTGCGGGGAAGGACGAGCACCTCCTCGACCTCGCCGGTGCCGGGGTCGAGGACGAGATACTCCCCCGTGGCGCCCGAATCGGTCAGTCGGGCGCGAACCCCCTCCGCGGCCAGCATCTGCGCCGCCCCTCGCCCGACGCCGTCGTCGCCGACGTTCGCGACGAGGACGACCTCGACCCCCGTCCGTCCCGCCGTCGCGGCGGCGGCGAGCGCGGCGAGCGCCCCGGCGCCCGCGAGATCGCCCGGTTCCTCGGTCGCCACCCGCAGCGCGGCGGCGATCGAGGTGAGCAGGTGCCGCCGATGGAGCACGGCCCCGGCGACGATCAGGCGGGGATCAGCCACAACCGGATCCGATCCGCCAGTGCCCCACGGTGACGGGCAGCTTCCCCCTCGCCGTCGTGCGCCCGGTGAGGACGTCGAGCAGACCGTCGAAGGTCACGGGCGTGCGTCCGTACGTTGCGAGGCGGGCCTTGGCCCTGCCCCGGGTGAGACCGTACGGCGCGTCGAGGGCGACGAGGACGTCCCCGGATCCCGTGGTCGCCCCCGACTGCTTGCCCGTGCCCACCTGGTAGGCCCCTCCCCCGAGCAGCACGACGCGGGTGGCCCCCGCTCCGCCGATGCGCAGTCCCCGGGCCCTGGCCGCGCGGGTGAACCGGTCACGGTCTGTCGGAGTGCCTCCGCTGACCGCCACGGCCCGACCCACGAGTCGACTGCCGCACGTGCCGGCGACCT
Source organism: Mobilicoccus sp. (assembly GCF_032060985.1). Lineage (NCBI taxonomy): Bacteria > Bacillati > Actinomycetota > Actinomycetes > Micrococcales > Dermatophilaceae > Mobilicoccus > Mobilicoccus sp. Next base: position 64,383 of record NZ_DAMBGD010000010.1, on the reverse strand, counting down.
GGGTGATCGACGCCGCGGCGACGCGCCGCGCGACGACCTGGTTCGCCCCGGGAGCCGCCGGACGCACCGTGCCGCCACGGGTACGGAGCGCGACGACCATCCGCATCGCCGACTGCTCGAGCCGGGCCCGCGAGAGGCGTCCGCTACGCACGGCCTTCTCCACCGCGCTGACGGCGGCCTGCGGGTCCGGCGGCATGAGCGCGACGTCGGCACCGGCCTCGAAGGCACGGACGGTCTCCTCGCCTCGGGCGAGGCCCGCGGAGGCGGCGTTCATCCCGAGCGAGTCGGTGACGACGAGACCCGAGAAACCCATGTCCCTGCGGAGCAGGTCGGTGGTGACGGGCCTGGACTGCGATGCGGGCCGTCTGCGGTCGAACGCGGTGGCGATGACGTGGGAGGTCATGACGGCCGGCGCCCCCGCCTTGACGAGATCGCGGAACGGGCGCAGGTCCCGCTTCTCCAACGCCGCCCGCGACGAGGTGAGGACCGCCGTGGAGTGGTGGGTGTCGGCGGTGACGCCGCCGTGGCCGGGGAAGTGCTTGACGACGGGCACGATCCCGGCGCTGCGGTACCCGGCCACGTAGGCCTGCGAGACACGCGAGACCCGCGCAGGGTCGGAGCTCGGCGACCGGACGGCGATCGTCCGGTCGGCAGGCATCGTCACGTCGGCGACCGGCGCCATGACGACGGTGAACCCCAGCCCGGTGAGCTCCGCGCCGGAGGCACGCCCCACCTGCGTCGCGAGGCCCGGGTCCGTCGCGGCACCGAGCGCCATGGCCGCGGGGAACTCGGTGAGCGGCGCGTCGATGCGGGTGACGGGGCCGCCCTCCTGGTCGATCGAGATGAACGCGGGCCACGACCGCCCGCTGGCACGCATCGCTGCGGCATACCGCTTGTTGGCCGCCTTGGCGCTCGCGGCGGCCTTCGTCCCGGGGGCGAGCGAGGACCGCATGACGATGACACCGCCGTACCCGGCCGCCACCCCGCGGGAGCCCGCCTCCACCGACCCGAAGTTGGGGACCACGAGCTGCTGCGCGAGCCTTCGGGTACTCATGTTCCCGATCTCCCGACGCGTCTGGGTGCGCCACGACGGGGTCGTCGCCGCGTGCGGCGAACCGGCGGTGAGCGTTCCCGCGGTGACGGCATGAGTCCCGGAGGCAAGGGGGGCGTTGCCGAGGGCGACATCCCGGGCAGGCCGGCGCGCCGCCGGGCCGCTCTCGCCGGCGGCGCCGTTCTCGGTCCGCGCCGTCGTCGCGCCGACGCCGTCCTGCGGGTCGGTGCCGTCGGGGTTCGCGCCGCGGGCCGCCCGGGCCGAGGAGGCGATCGAGCCCGGCTCCGCGGGGATGGCGCACCCGGTCAGCGCGACGGTGCAGGCCGCGGCGAGCGCGAGGGCCCTTCCCGGGCGGGACCGTCCGCGCGGCCCGGCCTCGCTGACGGTCGAGGACGGCACCGAGACCCGGACGGTCTCGGGGGGCCGCCTCGTTCCGGTGTTCGTGTCCATGCCCGTGGACCCCCACTCCTGCGTGCCCTGCATCTCGTTCCCCATCCTCGTCCCCCTCGCGCGGTGGTGGCCTCGAGGCCCGACCCGATCACCGTAGGGCAGGCCACCCCGTGGGCACACCCCCACATCCATGGGTGTCGGCGGTCTGCCCGAGCAGGAGGGGCCCGTCTCAGGCCACGTCGGCCACGTGGACGAGTTCGATCGGCATGGAGGAATCGGTGGGCAGGTCCAGCGGCGAGGGGGCGGCGCCGGCCATGGCGAGCTGGGCGCCGAGCGCGGCGACCATGGCCCCGTTGTCGGTGCACAGACCCGGCCGCGGTACCCGCATCGTGATTCCCGCTGCGGCACAGCGCTCCTCGGCGAGCGCCCGCAGCCGCTTGTTCGCGGCGACCCCGCCACCGATGAGGAGGTGCGTCGCGCCGTGCTCCGCGCACGCCAGCACGGCCTTGCGGGTGAGGACGTCGACGACGGCCTCCTGGAAACTCGCGGCGACGTCGGCGACGGGCACGTCCTGCCCCGCGGCGCGCCGGGTCTCGACCCACCGGGCGACGGCCGTCTTGAGCCCCGAGAACGAGAAGTCGTAGCGATGGCGCTGCATGTCACGTCCGGAGGTGAGCCCGCGCGGGAAGGCGATCGCGGTGGGATCGCCCTCGGCCGCGAGGCGGTCGATGTGCGGCCCTCCGGGGTAGGGCAGGTCGAGAAGCCGCGCGACCTTGTCGTACGCCTCGCCGGCCGCATCGTCGATGGTCTGGCCGAGGGAGACGACGTCGTTGCCGATATCGCGTACGAGCAGGAGGTTCGTGTGCCCACCGGAAACGAGGAGGGCGACCATCGGGGTGGGCAGGGTGCCGTGCTCGAGCACGTCCACACCGACGTGGGCGACGAGGTGGTTGATGCCGTAGAGCGGCTTGTCGAGCGCGAACGCGAGGGCCTTCGCGGAGGCGACGCCGACGAGCAGCGCCCCCGCGAGACCCGGGCCGCTCGTCACGGCGATCGCATCGAGGTCGGTGAGGGACACCCCCGCCTGATCGCACGCCTCGTCGATCATCGGCACCATCGCCTCGAGGTGGGCTCGGGAGGCGATCTCCGGGATCACCCCGCCGAACCTCGCGTGCTCCTCCAGGCTGCTCGCGACCGCGTTGCCGAGCAGCTCCTGCCCGCGGACGATCGCGACGCCGGTCTCGTCGCAGGAGGACTCGATGCCGAGGACGAGCGGGGCCGTGGGCGTGGGAGAGGTGGTCATGACACTCCTTCGAGGGTGAGACGCATGACGTGCGCGTCGACGTCTCCGGGGTAGTAGCGGCGCCGGGTGGTCAGCGTGGTGAACCCGGCGGCGGCGTAGAGGGCGAGGGCGGGCGCGTTGTCGGCCCGGACCTCGAGCAGGAGGTGGTGCTCGCCGCGGGCGCGGGTTCGCTCGACGAGGACGTCGAGCAGCAGTCGCCCGAGGCCGCGCCGCCGCCCTTCGGGCGCGATCGTGATCGTCATGACGTCGGCGGTGTCACCGGAATGGTCGAGCCCGGCATACCCGAGGATCGTCTCGCCCCCCACGCCCACGCTCGCGACGGCGTCGAGGGCACGCCCCTGCGAGGACGGGCGCGCCTGCGCGCCGCCCACGAGCACGAGGTACTCGCGCCGTGGTCGGCCGGCGAGCTCGGCCCACCAGGACTGCTCGCTCCACGCGTCGTCGGCGAACGCCTCCCGTTCCAGTGCCGCGAGGGCCGGGATGTCGGTCCACGCCATCTCCCGCAGGCGCGCTCCGCGGGCCGCGAACTCCTCGACGAGACGCGGGGAGACCAGCGGCGGCACGTCGAGCGACGGGGTGCGAACGGCGGTCATCGCCGCAGCACCGACTTGACGGTCGCCGACGGCACCGCATCCGGACGACGCAGGTAGAGCGGCTCGGCGGGCAGGAGCTCGTGTCCCGCAGCAAGGCGGCGGCGCGCGAGGTCGGCGAGGTCGGCGGCGTCGACGTCGAGCGCGTCCTCGCACACGACGACCCGGGTGGGCAGGGCGTCGGCGTAGAGCAGGCCCCCACGCCCGACGTTGGGGAGAGCGCGGACGTCTGCGGGCAGCTCGGCGGCCGGTCCGACCTGCGGATCGTCGTGGGCGTGGATGCCCTCGGCGTCGAGGTCGTAGACGCCCCAGTAGACCTCCTTGCGGCGCGCGTCGGTGGCGACGAGGATGCGCTCGCGGACACCGGAGGTCCACGCGCGGTGGGCGAGGGCGTCGAGCCCGCTCAGCCCCGCCGCGGTGAGCCCGACCACGTGGGCGAGCGTGCGCGCGGTGACGATGCCGACCCGCAGCCCGGTGAACGGCCCCGGCCCCACCCCCGTGACGACATGGGTGAGCTCTGCAGGACGCCGACCGGCCGTCGCGAACACCTCACGGATGCCCGGCGCGAGGATCTCGCCGTGGGCCTGCGGATCCACGACGTGCGAGGACGCGAGTTGTCCCCGCTCGTCCCAGAGGGCGACGGAGACGGCGGAGGTGGAGGTGTCGAGGGCGAGCAGCAGCACCCGATCAGGGTAGGCCAGCCCACCGACAACCCAGACGCGCCCGGGCTCCGGTGGGCGCTCGCAGGGCGCGCAGGGGGGGTGGCTTCCCGTGGCCGCCCCGGTCCCGCTCGAGCCAACCTTCGGCGGCGCGTTCAGCCGAGCGGCGGCACGTCCTGCCAGCGGGGGCCGACACCGATGACGCGGATCGCACGGGGGTCGTCGTGGTCCTCGGCGAGCACGTCGTCCTCGGCGTCCTGCACCGCCGAGGCGATCTCGCCCGTCGAGGGCTCCGGCGGGCCGACGTCCACGGTGTCCTCCACGGCCTCGTGCAGGGCGTCGGCACCGGTGCGGCGGACGAGTTCGACGACGAGCAGGGAGTCGGAGAGCTGTTCGGCCATGCCGCTCCCCCACTCCACGACGGTGACGGAGTCGGCGACGGTCGCATCGAGGTCGATGTCCTCCAGCTCGGCGGCATCGCCGAGGCGGTAGGCGTCGACGTGGACGAGCGCCGGGCCGCCGACCGTGGAGGGGTGGACCCGGGAGAGCACGAACGTCGGCGAGGTGATCGGCCCCCGGACGCCGAGCCCGTCGGCGAGGCCCTGCGTGAGGGTCGTCTTGCCGGCCCCGAGCTCGCCGACGAGCACGACGACGTCCCCGGCCTGCAGGACACCGCCGAGGAACCGCCCGACGTCGCGGGTGGACTCGGCGGTGGGCAGGTCGGTCGCGAGGAGCTCCCGGCTCCTCACCGTCGGTGTGTCGGAGGGGGGACCGGGGGGCGAACCGGCCGGCGACGAGGCGGCGCCGGGCACGTCAGGCGGTAGCGTCACGGCGCTCCCTGCGTCGGGCCCGGCGGGCGGCCCGACGGGCGGCGACGTCGCTGACCTCCTGGCGCACCCGTCGCGGCGCAGGCCCGGAGTGGACGCGGCCGGCGCGGACGAGCAGGTCGAGCAGGTGCTCGTTCACGACGTCGGGGTGTTCGAGCATGATGAGGTGCCCCGCGTCGAGGACGAGGATGTGCTCGGCGCCCGGGATGAACCGCACGATCGACTCACTGTGTTCGGGGGGCGTGAGGCGGTCGGCGGTGCCGCTGATGACGAGCGTCTCGACCCCGTCGAACGCCCGCAGGGCATCGCGCTTGTCGTGCTCGTCGAACACGGGGAAGAACGCGGCGATGACCTCCATGCGGGTCCCGAAGATCATGTCGGTCGCGAGTTGCGCGACCGAGAGCGGCACCGGCGAGCCGAAGCTCAGGTGGTTGACGACGAAGTCGACGAGGTCGCGTGTCTGGCGCAGGCCCGTGTCGACGAGCTTCTGCCGCGGCGCGAGCAGCGACGACGTCAGGGGGGTGAGGCGTCGGATGAGCTTTCCGCCGAGGGGGCCGAACCCGTAGGACACACCGGAGAGGTCACCGGGGCTCGTGGCGACGAACGCGGCGCCCACGACACGGGAGCGCACGAACTCCTCGTACTCCAGGGCGAGCGCCATCATCGACATGCCGCCCATCGAGTGCCCGACGAGGACGATCGGGCCGGTGGGCACGACCGCCTCGATGACCCGGTAGAGGTCCTGGCCGAGCTGGTCGATCGAGATGGACTCCTTCTCCCCCATGCCGGACCTGCCGTGGCCGCGTTGGTCCCAGAGCACGACCCGGTACCCGGCCGCGCGCAGCGCCCGCCGCTGGAACACCCAGGAGGTGAGGTTGAGGCAGTAGCCGTGCGAGAGGAGGACGGTCGGCCGCCCCGCCCCGCTGCCCTCGCGGGGTTCGTCGATCTCGACGTGGAGCTCGACCCCGTCGGTGGCCCGGACGGTCAGCTCGGTGTCGGGGGTCTCCTTGAAACGGCGTTCGCCGAGGTTCGCATCGAGCGCGACGGCGGTGCGCCGGTCGCGGCTCAGGCGGTCGGCGGCCAGCCCGGCGGCGGCGGTGATCCCCGCGGCGGCCATCCCCAGCCCCACGCCGACGGCCGACCGGGAGACCCAGTCGCCTCCGTCCCATGCGTTGTTGCCCAGCTCGGGCACGCCCCGTGGCGGCATCGCAGACCTCCTCCTGCGGGCCGAGACCTCCGGTCCGCGTATCGTTCGCCCTCCGCATCGGTCGCTCGTGGACGTTACCGGAGAGTTATTCTCTCAGCTTCTCTCACGAAGCGGCACGGCGCAGCAGGGCGGCGATCGTGCGGGGCAGGACGTGCGCCACATCGAGGGCGCGCACCGGTCCGCCCGGGTTGGCCTCGTGCCCGGCCAACCCGTGCACCGTCGCGGCGACGCTGCCCGCGTCGTACGGGTCCAGACCCGCCGCGAGCAGCGTCCCGGTGAGCCCGGCGAGCACGTCCCCCGATCCCGCGGTCGACAGCCATGCGGGCGCGTCGGCGACGACCCGCACCGGCAGGCCGCTGACCTGCGGCGGGACGACGTAGGTCGTCGACCCCTTGAGGAGCACGGTCGCATGGACGGCGTTCGCGGCGCGGCGGGCGTGCCCGACGGGGTCGGCCTGCACCTCCTCGCGGGTGACCTCGTCGCCCTCGATCCGCGAAAGGAGCCGCGCGAGCTCGCCCGCGTGCGGCGTGAGCAGGGTGCGGGCGCCGGCCCGGGGCCGCGGCCCGTCGAGCAGCTCCAGCGCCCCGGCGTCGACGACGCACGGTTCGCCGGAGTCGAGCGCCTCCCGGGCCGTCGTCACCTGGCGGACGTCGCCGTCGGGGGCCTCATCGCCCGGCTCGGGGTCGAGACCGGGGCCCACCGTCCACGCCTGGACGCGGCCCACGCCGTGCACGGCCTCGGGCACGGCGGCCCGCACGAGCGAGGACGGGGTCGGCGGGCCGAGGTAGCGCACCATCCCGGCCCCGGCACACACCGCCGCGGTGACGGCGAGAAGGGCCGCGCCCGTGTAGTTCTCGCCACCGGCGACGACGCCGAGCACGCCGCGGGAGTACTTGTCGTCGTCCGGCCCGGGCAACGGCCACAGGTCGGCGACGTCGTCGTGGTCGAGGCGCACGGCGACGGGGGTCGTCACCATCTCCAGACCGATGTCGACGAGGGTGAGCAGCCCACACCGTGCGGCGGTGCCGAGGAGGTGGACCGGCTTGGCACACCCGAACGTCACGGTCTCGTCCGCCCACACGCCCTCGGAGTCCAGGACGAGGCCGGCGGGGTCGGCGCCGCTCGGCAGGTCGACCGCGACGACGTAGGCGTCGTCGTCGGTGCAGTCGATCAGCGTGCGGCACCGGTCCGCGGTCGAGCCGCTCCACCCGAGCGTCCCGCCGATGCCCGTGATGCCGTCGACGAGCACGTCGGCCTGGGCGACGAGGTCGCAGGCGACGTCCAGGGCCTCACTCGGGTCCTCCCCGTCGCGCCCCGCGCAGTCGACGACGTCCACTCCCGCCGCCCGGGCGGCGTCGAGGCCGGCCTCGTGAGCACCTCGATCGGAGACGAGCACCGCCGCCACCCCGGCGAGCAACTCCCGGCGGGCGTCCGTGCGGGCGAGGCGTGCGAGCGCGAACAGGGTGTCGCCGCCGTTGCCACCGGAGCCGACGAACCCGACGACCCGCGCCCCCGGGATGTCCTCGACGCGCACCGCGAGGACCTTGGCCAGGCCCTTCGCGGCCCGCTGCATCAACTCGCCGTCGGGCAGGTTCGCCATCGCCGCCTCCTCGGCGGCCCTGACGTCCTCGACGCTCCACGCTGCGATCACGGATGCTCCTCGTCGGTCGATGCGGCGCACGCGCCGCCCGTTCGGGTCGGGACGTCCCCCGGAGGACGTCTGGGTGCCTCGATGTCATCGGGTCGTCGTGCGGCTCCCGGCTCAGGGCGCCTCGTGCGAGGTCGTCGCGCCCGGCCCGCCCTGCGCGAGGACGACCGCCGTCGCGATGCCCCCGTCATGGGAGATCGACACGAGGAACTCGGCCGCGCCGCGACGGGCCGCGCACGCTGCGACACTACCGCGCACGAGCAGGCGAGGGGCCCCATGCTCCCCGCGCTGCACCTCGGCGTCGGTCCACCTGAGGTCCCCCGGAGCGCCGAGGGCCTTGGCGAGGGCCTCCTTGACCGCGAACCGCCCGGCGAGCGACTCGACGGAGAGGTCCCGCTCCGCCTCGGTGAACAGGCGCTCCCGCAACGACGGCGTCCGTTCCAACGTGCGGGCGAACCTCGCGACGTCGACGACGTCGATCCCCAGGCCGACGATCACGACCGCACCTCGGTCCTCGTCCGCACCTGCCGCTGCGAACGCACCGGCGACCACACCCGCGCCCCGGTGGACACACCCGACCGCGCCCCCGGCCCCTGGGTCGACGACGACGTCGGGAACACCGCCGCGCCCCCACACCCCACCACCCGCCGGGTCGCACGGGCGGTCGCGATCTCGGTCACTCCACCGTGACGGACTTGGCGAGGTTGCGGGGCTGGTCGACGTCGAGGCCCTTGGCGGCGGCGAGCTCGGCCGCGAAGACCTGCAACGGGACGATCGTGAGCAGCGGCGCGAGCAACGTGCTCGTGGCGGGCACGCTGATGACCTCGTCCGCGAACGGGAGCACCGCCTCGTCGCCCTCCTCCGTGATGACGAGGGTGCGCGCGCCGCGGGCGCGGATCTCCTGGATGTTGGAGACGACCTTGTCGTGCAGGTGGTAGGGCGTGGACGGCGACGGCACGACGATGAACACCGGCTGGCCGGGTTCGATGAGCGCGATCGGGCCGTGCTTGAGCTCGCCGGCGGCGAACCCCTCGGCGTGGATGTAGGCGATCTCCTTGAGCTTGAGCGCGCCCTCGAGCGCGATCGGGTACCCGACGTGGCGCCCGAGGAACAGCACCGAGCGGGTGTCGGCCATGAACCGGGCGATCTCGCGCACGCGGTCCATCTGCTGCAGGAGGGTCTCGACCTTGGCCGGGACCTCGTGCAGTTCGCGCATGACCTCCTGGGCCTCCTGCGCGTGCGGGCCGCCCCTCAGCTGCGCGAGGTAGAGGCCGAGGACGTAGCAGGCGGTGATCTGCGCGGTGAACGCCTTGGTGGAGGCGACGGCGATCTCGGGACCGGCGTGGGTGTAGAGCGCCGCGTCGGACTCGCGGGGGATCGTCGCGCCGTGGGTGTTGCAGATCGAGATCGTGAGGGCGCCGAGCTCGCGGGCGTGCTTGACGGCCATGAGCGTGTCCATCGTCTCGCCGGACTGGCTGATCGAGACCACGAGGGTCTTCTCGTCGACGACCGGGTCGCAGTACCGGAACTCGTGGGCGAGTTCGACGGCGCACGGGATGCGGGTCCAGTGCTCGATGCCGTACTTGGCGGTGAGGCCGGAGTAGAACGCCGTGCCGCAGGCGACGATGACGATCTTGTCGACCGCCGCGAGGCGCTCGGCGTCGATGCGCATCTCGTCGAGGACGAGGGCGCCGGTGGAGTCGGTGCGGCCGAGCAACGTGTCGCTGATCGCCGCGGGCTGCTCGAGGATCTCCTTGACCATGAAGGAGCTGTGGCCGCCCTTCTCGGCCTGCGCGGCGTCCCACGTGACCTCGAAACGCTTGCCCTGTGCGGGGGTGCCGTCGAAGCCGATGACCTCGACGGCGTCCTTGGTGATCGTGACGATCTGGTCCTGGTCGACCTCCATCGCCTGCTTGGTGTGGCCGATGAACGCGGCGACGTCGGAGCCGAGGAAGTTCTCGCCCTCGCCCAGGCCGATGACGAGGGGGGAGTTGCGCCGCGCGGCGACGACCGTGCCCGGCAGGTCGGCGTGGACCGCGAGGAGGGTGAACGCGCCCTCGAGCCGGTTGACGACGATGCGCATCGCCTCGGTGAGGTCTCCGACCTCGGCGTAGGCGCGCGCGAGGAGCTGCGCGGCGACCTCGGTGTCGGTCTCCGAGCGGAACGTGACGCCCTCGGCGAGCAGCTCCTGCTTGAGGACGTGGAAGTTCTCGACGATGCCGTTGTGGATGAGGGCGACCTTGTCGTCCGCGCCGCCGAGATGGGGGTGGGCGTTCTCGTCGGTCGGGCCGCCGTGGGTGGCCCACCGCGTGTGACCGATGCCGGTGGTCGAGAACGGCTCCGGGTGTTCGGCGATCTCGGCTCTCAGGTTGGCGAGCTTTCCGGCCTTCTTGCGCCAGGCGATCTCACCGTCCGCGACGAGCGCGACCCCCGCCGAGTCATACCCCCGGTACTCCAGGCGAGCGAGCCCCTCCACGATGACGTCGAGAGCACGCTCGCTGCACTCCGGACCCACGTATCCCACGATTCCGCACATGAGATCCAGGCTACTCGACCTGGCCGACCACCCCTTCGACGTGGGAATTCATCGATTCGGGTGACACTCGTCCCGACCCGCCCCGCCCTCGCCCCGAACCCCGCACGGCCGTGGGGAACAATGGCGCGGTGTCCTCATCGTCGCGCGTACACACCACGCCGTACGTCCACCTCGATCGCGAGGACTGGGCGCGGCTGCGCAAGGCCCACCCCCTCAGCCTCGACGACGACGACCTCACCCGCCTCCGCGGCGTCGGTGAGCGTCTCGACCTCGCCGAGATCGAAGAGGTCTACCTGCCGATGTCGCGGCTCCTCAGTTACTACGTCGAGGGCGCCTCACACCTGCACCGCCTCACCTCGGGCTTCCTCGGGGAGCGCCCCGACCGCACGCCGTTCGTCATCGGCATCGCCGGCTCGGTCGCGGTGGGCAAGTCGACGACGGCACGTATCCTGCGCGAACTCCTCGCCCGGTGGCCGCACACCCCCCGCGTCGAACTCGTGACGACCGACGGGTTCCTCTACTCCAACGCCGAACTCGAACGCCGCGGGATCCTCCACCGCAAGGGGTTTCCGGAGTCCTACGACCAACGCGCCCTGCTCCGCTTCGTCGCCGACGTCAAGGGCGGCGCCGACGAGGTCCGCGCCCCCGTCTACAGCCACCTCACCTACGACATCCTGCCGGGCGAGGAGACGGTCGTGCACCGCCCCGACGTGCTCATCGTCGAGGGGCTCAACGTCCTCCAACCTCCGCGGGTGCGCGCCGACGGCCGGCTCAGCCTCGCCCTCAGTGACTTCTTCGACTTCTCCGTCTACGTCGACGCCCCGCTTCCCCTCATCCGCACCTGGTACGTCGAACGGTTCCTCCGCCTCCGGCAGACGGCGTTCACCGACCCCGACTCCTACTTCCACCGCTACGCGTCCCTCTCGGACGAGCAGGCCCGCGAGACCGCCATGACCATCTGGCGCACGATCAACGAGCCCAACCTCCGCGCGAACGTCGAGACCACCCTCGGCCGCGCCACCCTCGTCCTCACCAAGGGCCCCGACCACGCCGTCCACCACGTGCGATTGCGCAAGCTGTGAGGGAGCGACGTCCATCCGGGGCGACGGCTCACGAGGCGGTGGCGTGCGGACTCACGCCGGGACCGTCCACGGGCGGGCGACGTGGTGAGGGCCACGCGGCCCATCCCAGACACGACGACGCGGCCCGGCGGGATGATCCCGCCGGGCCGCGTCGTCGTGGGTGTCCTCGTCGTCCTGAGCCGTCATCGGTCCGAGCTCACGCCCGAACAGGCTCGCGGCACTGATCTGCTCAGTACCAGTTCACGCGCTGGGAGTGGGACCACGCGGCACAAGGGCTGCCGTAGACGTCGGCGATGTAGTCGAGACCCCAGCGGATCTGCGTCGCGGGGTTGGTGCGCCAGTCGGCGCCGGCGGAGGCCATCTTGCGGCCCGGCAGGGCCTGGGGGATGCCATAGGCACTCGAGGTGGGGTTGTCCGCCGTCGGCACCCAGTTCGACTCCTTGTTCCACAGCTTGTCGAGGCAGGCGAACTGCCGACCACCCCAGCCGCGCGCCGAGGCGAGGGAGCGGCCGATCTCGCGCGGGGAGCCCGACGTGCGCGCGTGACCGCGCGAGGCGCGGGCGTTCGTGCTGCGGGCGTCGGCGCTCTTCTCGGCCTTCGCCTTCGCCGCCCGCTTGGCCTTGGCGGCCTTCGCGGCCTTGACCTTCGCGGCCTTGGCCTTGTCCGCCTTCGCCTTCTCGGCCTTGGCCTTCGCCGCCTTGGCGGCCTTGACCTCGGCGGCGTGCTTGGCCTTGGCGTCGGCGACGACCTCCGGGGCGGCGGCGAACGCCGAGAGGGACACACCGGCGAGCACGGGTGCGGAGGCGCTCGAGGTGAACGACACGAGGTGCGGCTCACCGGCCCTCACGAGGGCGACACCCGAGGCGGCGCTCGACACGTGGTCCTGCGGCGAGGTCGCGGACGAGGGGATGGCGACGCCAGCGGTCATGGTCGCAGCGGCGATGAGCGCGGCGACAGGGGTCGCGGCGCGGCGAGAAAGAGGGGGCACGATTCAGTCCGTTCCGATGCCAGCAGGACACCGCTTCTTGACGATTTCGTGACCTAACGATGGCATAACGCTGACCCTCGGCCAAATCGATCACCACGATCCGCGCGCGGCGTGGCGAGTCGTCTTGACACTCATCGACATCACCGATACCTCGCGACCGTCCGTCGGCGGGTCTCGAGGGGTGCCGTGCGGGGCCGGCCACGACCGAGTCCCCGATGTCCGCCCTTCGGGAGAGGCATCCCGTGGCCCTGCGTCAGACCCCGGAGCCCTCGAGGAGTTCGGTGACGAGGGCGGCGATGGGGCTGCGCTCGCTGCGCGTGAGCGTCACATGGGCGAACAGCGGGTTGCCCTTGAGCACCTCGATGACGGCGGCGACCCCGTCGTATCGCCCGACGCGGAGGTTGTCGCGCTGGGCGACGTCATGGGTGAGGACGACGCGGGAGTTCTGACCGATACGCGAGAGCACGGTGAGGAGCACATTGCGCTCGAGCGACTGCGCCTCGTCGACGATGACGAACGCGTCGTGCAACGAGCGACCACGAATGTGGGTGAGCGGCAGGACCTCGAGGATGCCGCGGTCGACGATCTCCTCGACGACCTCGTTCGCCACCAGCGCGCCCAGGGTGTCGAACACCGCCTGCCCCCAGGGCCCCATCTTCTCGGCCTCCGTGCCGGGAAGATAGCCGAGGTCCTGACCGCCGACGGCGTACAGGGGACGGAAGATGACGACCTTGCGGTGCTGGCGTCGTTCGAGGACGGTCTCGAGCCCGGCGCACATCGCGAGGGCGCTCTTGCCGGTGCCCGCACGCCCACCCAGGCTGACGATGCCGATGTCGGGATCGAGGAGCAGGTCGAGGGCGATGCGCTGTTCGGCGCTGCGGCCGCGGACGCCGAACGCCTCGCGATCCCCGCGCACGAGACGGATCCCCCCGTCGACGCCGACCCGTCCGAGCCCCGATCCACGCGGCGAGTGGAGCACGAGACCCGTGTGACACGGCAGGGCGGCCGCCCCCTCGTGCGTGGTGCGGCCGCTGTCGAAGAGCTCGTCCATCTGCTCCGTGCTCACGTCGAGCTCGGCGAGCCCGGTCCACCCCTGGTCGAACGGCCCCACCTCGGGGCGGGACTCCTCGGCGTGCAACCCCATCGCGCTCGCCTTGATGCGCATCGGGAGGTCCTTGCTCACGACGGTGACGTCGCGGCCCTCGTCGGCGAGGTTCTTGGCCACCGACAGGATGCGGGTGTCGTTGTCGCCCAGGCGGAACACCGGCGGCAGCGCCCCGTGGTCGACGTGGTTGAGCTCGACGTGGACGGTGCCACCGTCGTTGCCGATGGGGACGGGGACGTCGAGGCGGCCGTGGCGGACGCGCACGTCGTCGAGCGAGCGCAGGACCTGCCGCGCGAAGTGGCCGAGTTCGGGGTGGTGCCGCTTGGCCTCGAGTTCCGTGATGACGATGACCGGCAGGACGATGTCGTGTCCGCCGTAACGATGCAGCGCCCCCGGGTCGGAGAGGAGCACGGAGGTGTCGAGCACGTACGTCCGGCGTGTATCGCTCACGAGTGCCACTCCCGGGGTCGGGGCGGCCGGCTGCCGCCTGCTTCCACCGACGGTACGACCGGGGCGCCGTGAGCGCCTCCGCCACGCCGCGCCGGTCGATCAGAGTTCACCGCGGCGGGGGCGTGTCCGTCGGGAGTTCACCGAGGCGTCACGGCGTGCGTCACCGCAGCGGTGTCGCGGCGACTCCGCACGGTCGCGTCGAGGCGGCCGCACAGGGCGTGAGGGTGCGGGGATGGGCGACGGGAGGGATCTCAGATCCGGACGAGGAACCGCGAGACGACCCCGACGCGCGCCCGTGCGGCGTCGGCGCCATCGTCCGCCTGGTCCGACTCGTGCTCGTCGGGCGCCCCGGAGTCGGCGTCACCGGCGATGACCGGCGGCATCGGCGTGCCCAGCTCACCGCGGCGACGCAGGAGGTTGACGGCCCCCCACGCGACCGCGGCGATGCCGAGCATCCCGGCGCCGTTGACGACCGAGAGGTCGAGCATCGAGTACGCGATGAGCCACCCGACGACGACGCACATCACCTGCACGACGCGTCGGTGCGTGGACGTCGCGCCGAGGAGGATGAGCCCCCAGAGCACGTACCAGGGGTACACGGTGGGGCCGCCGAAGGTGAACACGAGCAGCGCCCAGGCGGCGGCCGCGACGGGGCGGCGGGGCGCGAGCACCCACGTGATCCAGGCGAGGCCGACGAGGACGCCGACGAGCCCGACGGTCTGGGAGATCTGGATGGCACCGTCGGCGTAGCCCGCGGGCACGCCGACCTGGGCGAGCAGTGCCGCGATCCCCGCACCGAGCATCGAGAACGGGGCGAGCAGCGACAGGATCGACCCCGGGACGCCGAGGTTGGCGATCCAGCCCCAGCCCATGCCGGTGAGCACGGTCAGCCCGGTGAACGCCGCGAAGGCGACGAGCCCGACCTTGGCGGCCTGACGCACGTAGGACCACTGATCGACGCGGGAGAGGAGCGGCGCCTCGCCTCGCAGACCTCTGGCGTGGCGGTAGGCCAGCCCGGCGACGCCGACGAGCGCGAGCACGGCGGTCTGCTTGAACCCGGCGCCGGCCGCCACGGCGATCGAACCGGCGACCCAGCGGCCGTCCGAGGCGAGCAGCAGACCGACGACGACGAGGGCGATCATCACGGCGTCGTTGTGCATGCCGCCGACGAGGTGCATGAGCACGAGCGGGTTGAGGACGCCGAGCCACACGGCCTGGTCGCGCGAGACACCCATGCGCTCGGCGAGCCGGGGCAGGGCGTAGGCGATCACGCCGACCGCGAGGAGCGCGGGAACGCGCATCGCGATCGCGGACAGGAGCGCATCACCACCGGTGAGGTCGACGACCAGGCGCTGGACCTGCAACGCGAGCGGACCGTAGGGGGCCGGCGTGTAGAGCCAGATGGGGTCGACCTGGTCGGCGAACGGGCCGGGCACGGCGATCGGGCCGGTGCGGTAGGGATCCATGCCCCGACTGACGACGAGGCCCTGCGCCGCGTAGCTGTAGGCGTCGCGGCTGAACAACGGAGGGACGCAGGCGATCGGCAGGCT
Source organism: Mobilicoccus sp. (assembly GCF_032060985.1). Taxonomy (NCBI): domain Bacteria; kingdom Bacillati; phylum Actinomycetota; class Actinomycetes; order Micrococcales; family Dermatophilaceae; genus Mobilicoccus; species Mobilicoccus sp. The sequence continues at coordinate 48,997 of NZ_DAMBGD010000010.1, read as the reverse complement.
CCACCAGGCCCAGGCGGCGACGGGCGCCGTCGGACGACCGGGCGTGGGGCGCAGCCGGAGCCACACGTCGAAGAGCCGGAGCAACCCGACGAGGAGGATGGCCGTGGCCGCGAACCGCGCCGGCTCGCTGAGCAGGTGAGCGAAGAACGGCTGCTGGTAGAGCGGGGCGTCCTCGGCGACGAACGCCGGGGAGAACGCCCCCAGCGCGATGAGGACCATCGCGACGAAGCCCTGACGCACGAGCGGCGCGGCCCAGGCCTCGGCGAGGTCGACGCGCGCGCGCCGGACGGCCTCGGCGACGAGGGCTCGGGTGGAGCGGGTCGAGGCGGGTGGGTGGGTCGACGAGGTCGGCGCGGTCGACGAGGAGCTCGCCAGCACTCCTGCGTCGTGCCCGTCGTGCGCGGTCGTCATCGGTTCCCCTTGCCCGTCGACGTGGTTTCGTGTGCTCGCCGGCCGGCAGTCACCCTGCGTGACCGGCGACGAGTCTGGGCGCGCCCGTCCTCCAGGACGATTGTCCCGGAAAATGCCAAGAGCCGGGCGGCCCGACACGCCGCGGCACACCCCTTCGAGCTTGTCAGGCTCGTCTGAGCGTCTGCTGGGAGCGGGCGCGGACCGGCGGTGATCCCAGGGCGACATGCCCCGTCATCCGGCAACGCCCCCGGACGAAGGGCCATTCCCCCGGCCGGCGCAGGCCTGCGACCCGCGACCCGCGACCATGCGCCCTCCGACGTGGCGGGTACCGGTCCGGGGGGTCGGCTCCGTCGGCGATCTCAGGAGCCGAACCGGCGCTCGCGGTCGGCGAAGGCGCGCAGCGCACGAAGGAAGTCGACGCGGCGGAAGTCGGGCCAGTAGGCCTCGCAGAAGTAGAACTCACTGTGAGTGCTCTGCCAGAGGAGGAACCCGCCGATGCGCTGCTCCCCGGACGTGCGGATGACGAGGTCGGGATCGGGCTGCCCGCGGGTGTAGAGGTGGTCGGCGATGGTCTCGGTGTCGATGGTGTCGATGACGTCCTGGAGCGTGCGGCCCTGCGCCGCGGCCTCCTGGAGCAGGGCGCGGACGGCGTCGGCGATCTCCTGACGCCCGCCGTAGGAGACCGCGACGTTGACGACCATGCCCTCGACGTCGGCCGTGGCCTCGGCGGCGGCCCGCAGCTCGGCGCGCGTGGACTCGGGGAGCAGGTCCAGGGCCCCCACGGGGTTGACCCGCCAACGACGTATCTCCGCGACCTCGCGGACGACGTCGGCGATGATCTGCAGCAACGGCGCGAGCTCCTCGGGAGCGCGCTTGAGGTTGTCGGTCGAGAGCATCCACAGGGTGACGATCTCGATGCCGACCTCCTCGCTCCACTCGAGGAACGGGATGATGTTGTCGGCCCCGGCGCGATGACCGTCGGCCATCGCCGCGCCCTTCTCCCTCGCCCAGCGACGGTTGCCGTCGAGCATCACCGCGACGTGCCGCGGAAGGCGCTCCGGGGGGAGCTGGGCGACGAGTTTGCGCTCGTACGCCCCGTAGAGCAGGTCACTCACGTCCACAACGCGGCTCCAGTCAGGCAGGGGGACACCGCCACAACGGTAACGCTCCTGGATGCGTGCGGTCTGGGTCGCGACCGTGCTCGACCCGAACGGGGCGACGACTCGCGAGCGTGGTCGCCCGATGGATCAGGGCCGCGGATCCTCGTGCGGCGCAGGCGAGTCGGGGGCGTCCGCACCGGGAGCGTCCTCGTGGACGAGTTCGCCCGTCTCCGCGTCCCGCCACGTGGCGGGGCCGTAGGCCGAGCGTGGCCCCTCCTCGGCGAACGTGGGTCGGTAGTCGGGGTCGACCGGCAGGAAGATCTGGCGCCGTGAGGGACGCACCGAGACGTCCTCGCCCGCTTCCGCGACGCGACGCTCGTCCTCGACCTCCTCCTCGAAGCGCACGTTGCGCAGGCGACCGCTCATGTTGCGCATGAGCAGCCACAGGACGAGCGCAAGGAGGAACAGCGCGAAGAATCCACCGAGACCGGCAGAGATCGTCTGGTTGGCTCCGCCCATCACTCCCCCTTCAGGGTTGCGAGGATCTCCTCGTCGACGGTGATGTCGTCGAGGACCAGCGACGCCGAGCCGGCGACCGCCTCGCGTTCCAACGCGTCGGCCTGCTCGACCGTTCCCAATCCGGCAAAGAGGTCGTCCTCCACCGCCTCGTAGGGGACGTAGGAGGCGGCGAGTTCGAAGTCCTCCGTGGGCCAGACCTCACGCTCGGTCTCGACCGGGACGCCGAACCACCAGGAGTCGGGGTCGATCTGCGTGGCGTGCGCCCGCAGCGCCTCGTTGCGGGTCTCGAAGTGATCCGCGACCTGCACCCGGGTCGTCACCGTGCGGGACGGGCGGTCGGCGAACCGTTCGATCCACTCGGCGAACGGGGACTCGAGGCCTCGCTCGGTCAGCGTGGTGTGAAAGGCACGGATGCGGTCGACCGCGATCGTCTGGTTGTAGTAGAGCTTCAGAGGCTGCCAGGGTGCGCCGGCATGCGGGTAGGCGTCCGCGTCCCCCGCCGCGCGGAACGCGGCGACCGAGACCACGTGGGTCATGATGTGGTCCGGGTGCGGGTAGCCGCCCTTCTCGTCGTACGTCGTCACGACGTGCGGACGGAACTCCCGGATCACGCGGACGAGCGCCTCCGTCGTCACGTCGATCGGCTCCAGCGCGAAGCACCCCGCGGGCAGCGGCGGGGGGGGGTCGCCCTGGGGCAGCCCCGAGTCGACGAACCCGAGCCACGTGTGCTCGATGTCGAGGATCCCGGCCGCCTTCTCCATCTCGTGGCGACGGAAGCCGGGAAGGTCACGCAGCACGTCGGGGTCGTGGGCGAGCTTGGGGTTGAGGACGTCGCCGCGCTCTCCCCCGGTGCACGAGACCACGTGCACACGCACGCCCTGGGAGCGGTAGTGCGCCATCGTCGCGGCACCTTTGCTCGACTCGTCGTCGGGGTGGGCGTGGACGGCCAGCAGCCGGAAGGATTCGGTCACGGGGTTCCTCGGAGGAATGGCAGGGGACGCTCTGCGCGCCGTGGAGTACGCCCGCCATTGTGGCACCGCCCACCGACCGCCCGATCCCGCACCCGCCTCGCGCCGACGAGGATGAAGGCGAGGATGCGGCGACGAGGCTGCCCTGACAGCCACCTGGCGACATCCTCGGCTGCGATCCCGGTTCCAGGACGGCGCCGCGGGTGCGCCCGGTCCTCTCCGGGACCCGGCACCCGGGCCCGGCTGACCACGTACCCTGGCGGCGTGTCCGTCCTCGCTCGCTACCGTGCCCTTCCCCGCTCCCAGCGCGCGATGTGGGTGGTGGGACCGGTCGGCATCCTCGTGGGGATCGGGCTGGCGATCTGGTTCGGGCTCGCGGCGAGCGTCGGCAAACCGCTGTGGGGAAATCTCGGCTACGACGTCCGCGACGATCGCCACATCGTCGTCATCTACCAGCTCTCTCGCCCCGTCGACCGCACCGTGGTCTGCGCCGTCGAGGCCCGCGAGCTGAGCCACGCGATCGTCGGGCGCGTCGAGGACGTCGTCGAACCCGGCGGCGAGCCTCGCCTCGTGCGCCACGTCGAGGTCCGCACCTCGGCACGCGCGGTGGCCGGCGAGGTCACGCAGTGCCGGACGCAGTGACGTCGGGCCCGCGCGGGCGCCACGCCGACCAGGGACGTGCGGCCTGACCATCCCCGCACGGAGGTGAGGGCCCCCCACCACCGGACGTCGGCGCACCGGGACCACCCCTCCCGACAGCCTGGTCATCCCGCCCTCGTGTGACCCATCGAATCGTCGCGGTCACCGCCCTGCCCGTATGATGGAGGACTTATCCACGGCCCGCCCCGCGGCGGGCCGTTCGATCTACCCGGGGACTCCCCCCGTTCGCGGCATTCGCCGCGGATCACGAATCCGTGTGCGCCACGGGGGATCCCCCACGACCAAGGAGCAGTGACGTGTCCGACACCACCGCGCAGGCCAGCTACCTCACGCAGGAGGCGTACGACCGCCTCGAGGCCGAACTCCAGCACCTCTCCACCGAGGGGCGCAGCGAGATCAGCAAGCGCATCGAGGCGGCCCGCGACGAGGGCGACCTCCGCGAGAACGGCGGCTACCACGCCGCCAAGGAGGAGCAGGGCAAGATGGAGGCCCGCATCCGCCAGCTCACGCAGCTGCTGCGGACGGCCACCGTGGGCGAGACCCCGCCCGACGACGGTGTCGTCGAGCCCGGCATGGTCGTCACCGTCGACATGTTCGGCGACGACCTGACGTTCCTGCTCGGCAACCGCGAGATCCGGGGCGACGACGACGACATCGACGTGTACTCCGACAAGTCCCCGCTCGGCGAGGCGATCAACGGCAAGAAGGTCGGCGACGAGGCGTCCTACACGGCCCCCAACGGCAAGACCATCACCGTCAAGATCACGAACGCCAAGCCGTACGAGGCCTGATGTTCTTCCGTCAGACGCCCACGATGGTGAGCCCGCAGGAGGCGCTCCCCGGCCGCGCCACCCCCATGGCGGGGGTGCCTGCGCGCCATCGGGTGCTGGATGCCCCGCTGAAGCCGCCGTTCGGCGACGGCGTCGAGGTGTTGTACGTCGCCGGCGGCTGCTTCTGGGGGATCGAGCGCATCTTCTGGCGGCTGGAGGGCGTCGTGTCCACGGCGGCCGGGTACATGGGTGGCTACACGCCCAACCCGACGTACGAGGAGACCTGCACCGGGCGCACCGGCCACACCGAGGCCGTGCTCGTCGCCTACGACCCCGAGCGCATCGGGGCCGACCGGCTCGTGGCGACCCTGTTCGAGAACCACGACCCCACGACGCCCAACCGTCAGGGCAACGACGTCGGCACGCAGTACCGGTCGGCGATTTACACCACCACGCCGGAGCAGTTCGAGGTCGCTCTCGCGGCCCGCGACGCGTTCCAGGACGTCCTCACCGCCGCGGGCCACGGCACGATCTCCACCGAGATCCGCCCCGCCGACGAGGCCGGCCCGTTCTACTACGCCGAGGCCTACCACCAGCAGTATCTCGACGCGAATCCGGGCGGGTACTGCAACCACGGACCCAACGGCTACAGCTGTCCGGTGGGTCTGGTCAACGTCCCGGCCCAGACCGACGTCGAGCCCCCGCGCGCCTGACGGTGACGCCGGCCCCCTGGGGGCCGACCGACGGTGGCGACGGCGCGACCCCGGGGCGGCCTGCCCGAGTGACGTCGGGAGTCGGTTGGCAGGATGCCCTCATGGGATTGTTCTCGCGCCGCCCCCGCCAGGAGTCGATGGACCCGGCTCTCACGTTCATGACCGTCGCGGAGGCCGACGAGGTGCGCCGACTCACCCTGGCCGCGCTCGACGATCTCGGGATCGAGGCGCACGTCGACGGGGGTGACGTCCACACCGTCGACGGCGGCAGCATCGGTCTGTGGAACGTGGCGACGATCTGCGGTGCCGCGCGCGAGCGCAACGAATGGCCCGGGATCGTCGAGGAACACATCCGCGAGCTGGTCACGGCCGTGGAGCCCGTCGCCCCGGAGGACATGGACCGCGAGCAGCTCCGCGCCGCGCTGCGAGTCCGCCTCGCGGAGGAGTCCTACGTGCGTGGTATGCCCGAGCAGCCGGCGGCCTGCGAGACCATCGCCCCCGGGCTCGTGCGACACCTCGTCCTCGAGACGACCGAATCGATCCTGCCCGTGCCGGAATCGGTTCTCGCCGGCGTGATCCCGTCGGCCGAGGCCGTCGAGGCCGCCCAGCGCGCGACGCTCGCTCTCGTCGAGGGAGTCGAGCTGGAGTCGCAGACATTCGGGCAGGACGCCGCCGTCGCGACGGTCGTCTTCTCGACCTCTTCGCACGTCGCGACTCTCGCCCTCGACCTGCCCCGTGTCGTCGAACGGCTCGAGGGCCGGGTCGATCCGTCCCACGGGATCGTCTTCGCCGTCCCCACCCGCCAGCAGATCGTCTACCACGTGCCCAGCGACCCCGAGGCCGTGCGCTCCGTCCTCCCGGTGATGCTGCGCTTCGCCGGCACCGCCTACGATGAGGGGGCGGGTGCGCTCAGCCCGGAGCTGTACGTCTGGCAGGACGGACGTATCGACGCCCTCACCGCCCCCGGCGAGGACGGGCGCGTCCAGATCACGCCGACCGGTCGACTCGCCGCCTTCCTCGACGCCGGCTGACGCGGTCCCGCCGGCCTTCCGCACACGCCCGACCCGCCCGACCACGCAGGCGCCTGCCCGCCTGCCCGATGCGGCAGCACGCAGGGGCGAGGCCGACTGACCTCCGCGCGCCTCCACCGCCGTACCCAGACGGTCTCCAGCGGTGAGGGGTGTTCCTGCCACGGGGGGTTCACGTCACGGTGGTGTCCCGGTCATGGCGGGGGTCGGCCGGTCTGCAGCACGCGGCACGCACGATCACCGGAATCGCGTCCGGCGGGGTCCCTGCCACGGCGGCGGCGCGTCACGGCAGCGAGGTCCCTCCGCGGGCGGGGTTAGGGTCCCACCGTGACCACCCCACCCGCCGTGACCAGGCACACGGCCTGGCACGTCGTCCTCACGTTCGGGGTCGTCAGCCTGTTCGCCGACATGGTGTACGAAGGCGCCCGATCCCTGTACGGCCCGGCGCTCCTCGCGCTGGGCGCCACCGCGACCGTCGTCGGACTCGTCACCGGAGCCGGCGAGGCGATGGCCCTCGTCCTGCGGCTCGTCGCCGGTCCGACGGCCGATCGGCGCGGCGCCCACTGGGCGTTCACGATCGCCGGGTACGGACTCACCGCCGTGTGCGTCCCGCTGCTCGCGGTGTCGCCGCGGTTGGGGGCGGCCGGCCTGGTGTTCGGCGCGGCAATGATCCTCCTCGAGCGCGCCGGCAAGGCGGTCCGCTCGCCGTCGAAATCCGCGCTGCTCGCGACCGCCGCCCGCTCTCTCGGGCGCGGGACCGGATTCGGCGTCCACAAGGCGCTGGACCAGATCGGGGCCTTCTCCGGACCGCTGCTCGTCGCCGGGGTCGTCGCCCTGACGTCGTCGACCTGGCTCGGATTCGCCTGGCTCGCCGTGCCCGGCGCAGCCGCGATGGCCGTCCTCCTCCTCCTGCGCCGCGCACTGCGGGCCCCCGCCGGTGGCGACGGTGCGCCGGCCGACCCGTCACCACGACCGAGCGGGTCCCCCGCGGCACCCGTCGCGGCCGCGAACGTCGACGCCGCGTCCTCGGGGTCGCCGTCCGAGGCCGCCTCACCGACCGGGTCGACGGCGCCGGTCCCGCCGGTCTCGTCGACCGGGCCGATGGCACGCTCGCGGGCCCGGTGGCGCACGCGACTCGGCACCGACCTCCCACCCGCGTTTCTCACCTACGCCCTCGCGGCGGGGACGACGACGGCGGGACTCGTGACCTTCGCCGTGATCTCCGTGCACCTCACCCGCGATCTCGGACTGCCCACGGCCACGATCCCGCTGGTCTACGCGGGGGCGATGGCCGTCGAGGCCGTCGCCGCCCTCCTCGCCGGGCGGTGCTTCGACGTCTACGGACCGGAGACGTTGCTCGCCGTGCCCGTCGCCGTGGCCGTGGTCCCCCCGCTCGTCTTCGGGGCCGCCCCGGCGCTCGCCCTCACGGGGGTCGCGGTGTGGGGCGCTGCGACGGGCGTCCAGGACTCGACGATCAAGGCCCTGGTCGCCGACCTCGTGCCCTCGTCCTCCCTCGCCACCGCGTACGGCGTCTTCGCCGCCGTGCAAGGGGTCTTCGCGCTCGTGGGTGGCACGGCGGCGGGGTTCCTCCTCGACCGCTCCGTCCCGCTCCTCATCGGTCTCGTCGCGGCCTCGCAGGCCGTCGCGGTCGTGCTGCTGCTCCGGTCGCTGCGCCTCGGTAAGGAGCCTGCGCGCACCTCCTCACGCACGCCCGCTGCCCCTCACCCACCAAGCCCACGATGACGTCATCGGGCGGGCGGGTGAGGTGGCCGGGGGTCAGGAGGTGTGCCCGCTGAGCCAGGTCGACTGGTCTTCGAGATGCTCGAGCAGCGACTGCAACGCGCCTGCGCGCCTGTCGAGTTCGACGCGGCGGGCGTCGAGGCGATGCTCCCCGCCGGACTTGTCGATCGTGTACTCGCCCTGCGGCGCCAGCTCGGCCTGAAGACGGACCGCGAGCACCCCCACGCGGGGGTCCGAGGCCGCGTCCGACGTCGCCGACACCGATCGCGCGACCGAGGCGATCACGGTCTCGACGCCGACGGCGTCCTTGACGTACTCGCGGGCGAACGCCTCGCGGTCGAGGGCGACGCGACCGCGCTGCACCGACGTCCCCGGGATGAGGGGTCGACCGTCGGCATCGACGAACGCCTCCCCCACGGCCGAGGCGAGCGGCACCGCGACGGCGCCGAGGACCCCGGCGACCGACTCTCCCGCCGACGCGTCGCGCGTGCGCTGCCCGTCGAAGGACGACGCGAACGAGGTGGCGGCCGCCGTCATCGCCGACCATGCCGACGCGAAGCCGCCCTTGGCCGCAGGGGCGCTCGGCGCCGTGCCGAGATCCCCGCCGACCGCCGCGGCGACCTTGTCGCCGGCGTCGACCAGCGCCTGGACGCGCCCGAGCGCCGGGCCCGGGTCGGGGGTGATCGCGAGCGTCGCCGAGCCCGTGCCCGCCACGGCGACGTCGATTCCCGGCCGAACCCCGGCGAGCACCCTTCCCGCGGTGACGATCTCGACTCCCGACACGGTGGCGACCGTCGCCGTCCCCACCTCGCCGCGGCTCCCGCCCCGTGGCCCGACCACGCCCGCGGACCCGACGGTCACGCCGTCGGTTTCCTCGACCGGCGCGCCCGCGGCCCCGAACCCGACCGCGGCCGTACCGGGTCCCGGCTCACCGAGCCCGCTCGCCGCGCGGGCTGATGCGGCGACCGCGCGCACGTCGACGGTGAGCGTCTCGGAGATGCGTCCTGCGCCCGTTCCCGTCAGCGGGATGGCACCCGATGCCGTCGCGACGGTCGGATCGCTCGACCCCACGAGCACCGGGACGCCGGAGGCGACCGCCTGGTGCGCCGCCGTTCCCGCCGACGCCATCGCCGCGTTCGCCTGGTGCAACGCCGACACGAGGGCCGAGGTCGACACCTCGCCGATCGCACCGAGGGCCTCCGAGACGTGTCGCCCGAGCCGCGCCGAGGCGGTCGTGACGGCCGCGTCGAACGCTCCGGCGAGACCGGCGCGCCGCGCCAGGACGGCGGCGGTCGCCGCGGTCTGCGCCTCCAGCGCATCCAGCGTCGACACGGGGGCGCCGCCGGACCCCGGCCTGGCCGCCCCGTCGGTCACCGCCGTGCCGTCGACGGGCGCGCCGCCGGGTCCGGATCCCTCGACCTCGGCCCCGGCGGGAGTCCGCGGGCTGCCCGCCGACTCTCCGACGACGGGGGTGTCCCAGGCGATGTCCGCGCCGGTCAGGCCCTCGGCCAGGCGAATCGTCCAGGCGGAGTCCCCGACGAGGAGGGGACGACCGACGTCTCCGGCCGGGGTCGTCCCCCGGGCCTGTGCGTCGGTCACGGCTCCGACGATCGAACGGGCCACCTCGTCGAGCGCCTCGACGGCCGGGCGCAACAGTGTCCGGTCCGCGGTCACGTAGCCGCCCAATCGCCCGCCGACGGACACCGGCGATCCGTCCGCCCACCGCACGGACAGATGGGTCCGGGCGGTGGCGGCGGCGGCAGGCGCCACCGGAGCGGTGGGGTCGGTCGGCGCCGGGGCGGGAACCGCCGGGTCGTCGACGTCCTTCACCGCGTCCGGCACCGGCCGTGCAGGGGCGGGGCCCGGGCGCCTCGTCGGCGTCGTGACGTCGACGTCGCCCCCCGGCGTGGTGGGTGAGCCTGTCACCTCCCGCGCCGTCGGGGAATCGACGTCCGGCTCAGGCGGGCCGCCGGCCCCACGAGTCCGTTCCGGTGGGCCGGTGGCCCCCGACGGCTCGAGTGGTCCGGCCTCACCGGGAGGCCCCGGGTGCGGGGTCATGGTGTCGGCACCGGCGTCGACACCGGCCCGAGCGCGCGGCGGTGCGGCCTCGGGCACGCCGCCCCCGACCAAGCGAGCGCCGGGTTCGACGGAGCGAACCACGGTCGCGCCCTCGATGCGCGGTGGCGCTCCACCAGCCGGGGTGGTCCCCTCGACCTCGTGTGGAGGTCGAGTTTCGGGGCGTGGGACTTCGCGCGCCTCGGGTTCTCGTGACGGTCGAGGTGGCTCACGGCCCGGGGGTGGCGCGACACGCGTGGCGTCCGCGTTCGAGTCGGCGCGCGAGCGGTCCCCGGTGGAGACGGGGCGGGCGACATCCACGGGTTGCCCGACCCGGCTACCGTCCACGAGGCTCTGGCCGTCGAGGGCCGCATCGACGGTGCCGTCGGCGTTCTCGCGGATGATCGCGCCGATCTTCTCGGCGAGACCGTCGGCGATCTCGCGTTGGCGTTGCCGGATCTCGGCGCGCCGCTCGACCGTGGGGGGCTCGTCCGCGGTCAGTTCCCCGTTCAGGTCGGCGAGGCGGCGCGCGTCGTCGCGCACCTCCTCGGCGAGGCGGGCGGCCTTCTCCTGATTCGTGATCCGCAGCGTGGCCAGGCGTGCCGCCGCGACCCGGGTGCGTTGGGCGACCTCATCGGCGGCGGCCAGCCTGGCGTCCTCGAGCGCACGGGCTGAGGCCTCGTCCGAGGGGCGCGGGCGTGCGGAGAGCTCGCGCACGTCGGCCACCTGGGGTTGCACCCGACGGGAGGTCTCCGCGAGCGCCGCGCGGAGCCCCTCCGCGGTACGCGTCTGCGTCTCCAGGGCGTAACGGTCGGCCATGAGGCGCCGGGTCTCGGCACGTCCGGCCGCCGACTCCTCGACCGCGGCCGGCTCGGTGGGCCTGACCTGTTCGCCCCTCTCCCGCGCGGGGGCGGGACCAGGCCCCCCGGGCACGCCGAGGGCCGGCAGGGGCCGGCCCCGGCCGGCGGTCGGCAGATCGGGCATCAGGGTCATCGGGTCCACTCATCCGTGAGTTGCGAGCGGCCGTCCTGGCCGCTGGAGCCGGCGAGACTCCCGCTTCCTCATCGACCGACGTCCCCCCGACCTGAGACCCGACGCGACCGCGGCGGACGGGGTCGACAGCTGGGCGACGACACCCCGGGGCACGAGGGAACGAGCGGACACGACGGGCGGTGAATGGGCCGGCCGGTGCAGGGGCCGGCCGGTGAGTGGGACGGGCGGCAGACGACGGCCTGGCGCACCCGGTCACCGGACGTTCACCGGCCGGTCGGCGGTTCGACGCCTCGCACTGGAACTGCGGCCTCGTTCGGGGCCGTTCATCACATGCAGATGCACGACGGCCACATCCGCCCCCTACCGTGGACGGCGGGGTCGACGTGCCGACGTGCAGACGTGCAGAGACGGAGGGGACGCATGAGCCGCGCTCGCTTGATGCTCACCAGCGCCGCGATCGGCGGGGGCGCCGGGCTGGCGGGTCTGGGCACGGCCGGGCTCGTGAGCTACGGGCTCCTCAAGGTCGAGGCGCGACTCGCTCGCCGCACCATCGGCAAGCCGTTCGACGCCTCCCCCGACGACACGAGCCTCTACGGCGCCGGACTCGGGGCGCCGATCGAACTCGTCGTCCTCGGCGACAGCCTCGCCGCCGGTCTCGGCGCGGACACCCGATTCCAGACGATGGGCGGGGTCCTGGCGACGGGCATCTCAGCGCTCGCGGGGCGTCCGGTGCAGCTGACGAACGTGGCCGAGGTGGGGGCGGAGTCGCCGTGGCTCGACGGCCAGGTGAGGCGCGCGATCGAGGCGGTACCGAGGCCGGACGTGGCCCTCATCAGCGTCGGCGGCAACGACGTCACCCACCGCATCCCCACGTCGGTGTCGGTGAGTCATCTGCGCCATGCCGTGACGGCGTTGCGGGCGACCGGGGCGGAGGTCGTCGTCGGCACGTGCCCCGACCTCGGCACGATCGAGCCCCTCGCCCAACCCCTGCGCACCCTCACCAAGCACTGGAGTCGCGAACTCGCCACGGCGCAGACCGTCGCCGTCGTCGAGGCCGGCGGACGCACCGTCTCCCTCGGTGACCTGCTGCGACCCGATTTCATCTCGGCGCCCGAGCACATGTTCAGCGTCGACCGCTTCCACCCCTCGCCCGCCGGGTACGCCCGGGCGGCGGCGGCACTGCTCCCGGCGGTGTGTGCAGCGCTCGGGCTCTGGGCCGGGGAGGCACAGCGCGGCCCGGACCGGCTGCGAGGCGAGCGCGTCGGCACCGTCGAGCAGACCGCTGCGCAGGCCGCCCGGCGCCCGGGCACCGAGGTCAAGGGCGTCGATGGCGTCCAGGGCATCGGGGGCGTCGGAGACACCGGCGCCCGACGTCGGCGGGGCCTCGCCGTCCTCCTGCGTCGCCGCCGACCCGACGGCCCCCCTGAGCACGACGACCTCGATGACGACCTGGACGCCGTCGACGACCACGTCGACGGGGAGGTCAGCGGCAGCCTGGGGACGGCCACGCCCTGAGGCGTCGGCGTCTACGCTGGTGGCGCCCCCGTAGCCCAACCGGCAGAGGCAGGCCACTTAAAATGGCCGGAGTGCGGGTTCGAGTCCCGTCGGGGGTACCGACACCGCCTCGCGGGAGGGTCGCGGCATCCCCAACCGGGGGAGAGGGAGTCACGAGGATGGATCGGGCAGCGATCGTGTCGATTCTGGACCGGCGTGGCGTGACGTACGGGCTTGTCGAACACCCGCCGGCTCAGACGACCCTGGAGGCGGACGCCTTCATCGAAGGCCACGAAGGCGTCCGCACCAAGAGTCTGTTCCTCGTCAACCGCAAGCGGACCCGGTCATATCTCGTGGTCATGGACGACCGGAAGGCGCTCGACCTGTCGGCGCTGGCGCAGGTGCTGGGCGAGGGTCGCCTCTCCTTCGGCTCCGCCGACCGGCTGCGCGACGCGCTCGACCTCGAGCCTGGCGTCGTCTCCCCCTTGGGGTTGCTCTCCCCCGCCCATCGAGGCGCCCTCCTCTCCTTCGACCGCGACATGCTGAGCGAGCGGGTGCTCACGTTCCACCCTGGCGACAACCGGGCGACGATCTTCATCGCGACAGCGGACCTCCTCGATCTGCTGGACGTGGAAGGCGTCGAATATCAGGTCATCGACTGCTGACGCCCTGGACGCCGCGCGTCGCGGCGGCCCCTCGACCCGGCCCGAACACCGAGCGTGACGACCTCGGGCCCCCTTGGCGGCCCCGCGGGCAGAAAGACGGATGAACGGGAACAGGGGCGTCTTCCCGATCGTTGATCCACGTGACACGTCTCTGCTTCGAAAGGGCATCCCAGACATGAGCAACCCGGTCTTCAACCGGATCGACGAGCAGTCGCGTCGCGGCTACGCCGGCTTCGGCGACAACCGGTCGACCCAGTACTACGGATCCCCGCAGACCTCCCAGGGCTACCCGCAGGACCACCAGAGCGCAGGCCGCACGAACATGAGCGCGGGTCAGCTGGACGACCTCTACAACTCCCCGTCGGCGAGCCCGACGCAGAGCCGCCGCCTCACCCTCGACGACGTGATGATGAAGTCCGGGCTGCTGTTCGGCCTCATGCTCGTCGTCGCAGGCATCACGTGGACGGCCGGACTCACGATCAACCTCGGCATCGCGGGCCTCGCCTCGATCACGGGCGCCATCGTCACGCTGGTCCTCGGCATGGTCATCTCGTTCAAGAAGACGGTGAGCCCCCCGCTCATCCTTCTGTTCACCGTGTTCGAAGGCCTCATGGTCGGTGGCATCTCGGCGACGTTCATGGTCCGCTTCGACGGCGTCGTCACCACGGCCGTGATCGCCACCCTCTGCGTGTTCGCCACGATGTTCCTCGGGTGGAAGACGAAGCTCATCCGCGTCACCGAGCGCAGCCGCCGGATCGTCGGCATGGCGATCGTCGGCTACATGCTGTTCATGCTCGTCAACTTCGTCGCCGCCCTGTTCGGGATGAACCAGGGCTGGGGCGTCTTCGGCCTCGGCTCGGGCATGAGCATCCTCGTCTCGGTGTTCGCGGTCGGCCTCGCGTCGTACTCCCTCGCGATGGACTTCGACTCGATCGAGAAGGCCATCCAGGCCGGTGCCCCCGAGAAGTACTCGTGGATGCTCGCCTTCGGCCTCCTCGTCACGGTCGTGTGGCTCTACATCGAGCTCCTGCGTCTGTTCGCGAACCTCCAGAGTCGCGACTGACCATGCACGACCCCGTCGGGATCTCGGCGCGCACCGAACTCGACCGCCTGGCCCACCGGTGGCACACGCTGCCGGTGGGCCAGGCGCGTTCTGCCGCCGTGCCGGCCCGCTCGCTCGCCGGCGAGTGGCTGGGCGCGGAGGTCGAGGACCTCGGCCCCGCGGCCGCCCTCGACCAGTTGCGCGTCGCCGTCTACGAGGCCGCCCGCGCCGGCACCCCGGACGAGGTCGCCGGGGATCGCCTCGCCGACCTCCGGCGGCGCATCAATGCAGGTGAATGCCAGTAGGTCCAGAGCGTCGTCCCCGGGCGGCGTCTCCCGACGATCTTCTCGGCGCATCCCGCCGAGGGCGGACGCCGAGCCCGGGAACACGAGGAAGCGGGCAGCGGCCGGACCGTCAGCGCTGCTCGCCGAGCCCGGCCGCGCGGGCGAGGGCGGCGTCGAGCATGGCCTCGGTGAGTCGGCCGGTGAAGGTGTTCTGCTGGCTCACGTGATAGCAGCCGACGAGGCGCACCGGCCCATGCGGCGTGCCCAGTTCGGTCTCGGCCCCGTGGGTGAACCTCGGGGTGGGCCGCGGCACGTGCCACCCCACGCGGCGAGCGGCGGCGAGCATGGCCTGCCACCCGAACCCACCGAGGACGAGGATCCCCTGCAGCGACGGGGCGATGAGCTGCAGCTCGCGATCGAACCACGGCGCGCACGTGTGGCGCTCCTCGGGAGTCGGCCTGTTGGCGGGCGGCGCACATCGCACCGGCGCCATGATCCGCGCGCCGTGCAGCACCAGTCCGTCTCCGGCGTGGACGCTCTCCGGTTGGGTGGAGAACCCGGCACGGTACAACGCCGCGTGGATCCAGTCGCCGCTGCGGTCGCCGGTGAACATCCTCCCGGTGCGGTTCGCCCCGTGCGCCGCCGGCGCGAGACCGACGACGAGCAGCCTCGGCGCGTCGTCCCCCAATGAGGCGATCGGCCGCCCCCAGTAGGGCTGCTCGGCGAACGCCGCCCGTTTCTCCAGGGCCACGGTCTCCCGCCACGTGACGAGGCGCGGGCAGGCCCGGCACACCGAGCTCCTGGCGTCGATCTCGGACGACAGCGCGGCCCCGGCGAGGCGCTCGACGTCGAGGGCGTCGTGGGCGACAGGGGTGTCGGGTGCGGCCGGATCCTCCGGCCAGCCGGTGCCGGGCGGGACCGGGGAGCTGAACTCCTGGCCGGTGATCGGGTGTCTCATCGCAGCCGCAGCGCCATGCCGTCGAGGATGTCGCTCTCGCTCGTGCGCAGGGACAACCCCGGGGAGCGTGCCTGCACACGACGCAGGATCTCCGCCCAGATCAGCGCTCCCGCGGCGATGACGTCCACCCGCCCGGGGTGGAGGAACGGCATCGCGGCACGGCGTTCCCGCGAACTGGCGAGCATGTCGTCGCAGGCCTCGAGCATCGACGCCGGGTCGACATGGGCGCCATGGATGCGGCTGCGGTCGTAGGACTCCAGGTGCAGGGCGTGGGCGGTGAGGGTCGTCACCGTACCCGCGACACCCACGACGGTGTCGACGTCCGCGAACGGCACGACGGCCTCGACCTCCTCCAGCCGCGCCGTGATCTCACGGGTGGCGGCGCCGACGGCCCGGGCCGTGGGCACACCGTCGTCGTGAACGCGAGGAGCGTCGTCACGGCCGGCGGCGCCGTTGTCGTCGGCGGCGCCGAGCGAGGCGAACCCACCGCCGGGGTGGAGCAGGCGCTCGGTGAGCCGCACCGACCCGAGCTTGACGCTCACCGACGCCTCGGCCTCGGCCGCCTGGGCTGTGGCCCTCCCGAGGATGAACTCCGTGGACCCGCCGCCGAGGTCGACGACGAGCGTGCGGCCGAGATCCTCACCGTGCTCGCGCAGGGCGGAGGTCGCCCCGACGAACGAGAGGTCCGCCTCCTCCTCCCCCGTGACGACCTCGGGGTCGAGGCCGGGGAAGGCCGCCGTGACGCCGGCGACGAACTCGTCGGCGTTCGCGGCGTCGCGGGAGGCGGAGGTGGCGGCGAATCGGGTTCGCTCGACACCGGCCTCGCGGCAGATCGCGGCGTAGCGGCGGAGCACGGCGAAGGCACGGTCCATCGCGGCGGGCGCAAGACGGCCGGCCGCGTCAACCCCCTCACCGAGACGGACGATCTCGTTGAGGCGCGTGACCTCCCGCAGCCGGGCGCCCTCGACGTCGGCGACGAGCAATCGCAGCGAGTTGGTGCCGCAATCGACGACCCCGACGCGCATCACGACCGCTCGCCGTCTGCGCCGGGCGAGTCGACCGCTTCCACCTCGCCCGTCACCTCGCCGGTCACTGCGGGCGGCGGCTGGGTGCACGGTCCGTTCGCCCACCACTCGGGTAGCGCGGCGAGGGTCTCGTCGCCGAGCGGATTGACACCAGGACCGGCGGCGAGGGCGTGGCCCGCGAGCACGTGGAGGCACTTGACCCGCTCGGGCATCCCGCCGGCGGAGATGCCGTCGATCTCGGGGACGTCTCCCAGCTCGGCACGACGGCGAAGGTAGTCCTCGTGCGCGGCGCGGTAGTGCTCGGCGAGGTCGAGGTCCCGCGCGAGACGCTCGCTCATGTCCTTCATCAGCCCCGAGGACTCGAGGGTGCTGACGGCGCCGGTGAGCCGTGGGCACGTCGCATAGAACGTCGTGGGAAACGGCGTGCCGTCGGGCAAGCGGGGGGCGGTGGCGAGGACGTCGGGGTCTCCGCAGTCACAGCGGTGGGCGACCGCGACGACACCACGCGGCTCCCGCCCGAGCTGGCGGGCGACCGCGGCGAGGTCGGCGGCCGCCACCCGAGGGGCATGCGAGGACTCCGCACTCGACGTCTCCCGCGCGCCGGCGGCACCGTGCGCGTCCGACACGGGGTCGCCGGACCCGCTCGGCACCCCCGACGTCGACGCGGTGGAGACCCCGGAGGCGGGGGAGGATGACGACGGCGCCTCCTGCTCGGAGGCGCCGGGGGTGTCGGGGGTCGGACTCATGGATCTCGCTCGCTCGGCAGGAGGGTGATGGACGGACGACGACGGGGTGGCACGACGGCCTCACGGTGCCGGAACGGTGCCCCAGGTCGTCGGGAGGCCGCTCGTGGGATCGGTGCCGGTCTCGGTGGTGCCGTCGAGGCGGCTCACCGGCCCGTTTCGGGGGTCCTCGCCCATCGTGTCACCCGTGGCGATGGAGTCCCACACGGTGGCGTACCAGGCGCGGGGAGCGCTGCCGTGACCGGGATCGATGACCGACAGGGCGTCGTGGCGCGGACGGTCGCGCAGCGCGTCGGCGCCGACGACGACGTAACTCGTCTCCCCGGGGCGCACGTAGCGCAGCCGTGTCCGGCTCTGCTGCTCGACGAACGCGGGGTCCTTCCAGTCCTCCTTGCGTTGCCGCAGCTCGGCGACCGTGGTCTCCGACCGGGCGACCGAGGCCTGCAGGTCGCGGTACTGCTGCTGCTGGACGAGGTAGGCGCGCAGCGTCGGCACGAGCATGACGGCCAGCAGGACGAACACGCCGCCGAGCATCGCGAGACGGCGCGTGGACCGGCGGGCGAACGCCCCCGGCAGGGTGACACGGCTCGACCCCGTGCGACCCCGGCGCGCAGCGGGGCGTGGGGCGGACCCCGCCGGGCGCGACCGATCGCCGGACGCACCGCGTCCGGTGGTCGCGCCCCGCGTCCCCGGGGACCTCGGGGGTGTGCCCGAGGGTCCCTGGGGTGCGCGTCGGCGGGGTCCGGTGGGCGCCACGATCAGGCGCGGAACCGCGGGAAGGCGGAGGCGCCGGCGTACTCGGCGGCGTCGTCGAGGAGCTCCTCGATGCGCAGCAGCTGGTTGTACTTGGCGACGCGCTCGGAGCGGGCCGGGGCACCGGTCTTGATCTGGCCGCAGTTGGTGGCGACGGCGAGGTCGGCGATCGTGGTGTCCTCGGTCTCACCGCTGCGGTGGCTCATCATGCAGCGGTAGCCGTTCGTCTGCGCGAGGGTGACGGCGTCGAGGGTCTCGGTGAGCGTGCCGATCTGGTTGACCTTGACGAGCAGCGCGTTGGCCGTGTCGGACTCGATGCCGCGGGCGAGACGCTCGGGGTTGGTGACGAACAGGTCGTCGCCGACGAGCTGGACCTTGTCGCCGAGGCGCTCGGTCATGGACTTCCAGCCGTCCCAGTCGTCCTCGTTCAGCGGGTCCTCGATGGACACGAGCGGGTAGTCCTCGACGAGGCCGGCGTAGAAGGCGACCATGTCCTCGGCGGTCTTGGTGCCGCCTTCCCAGTTGTACTGGCCGTTCTCGTAGAACTCGCTCGCGGCGACGTCGAGGGCGAGGGCGACGTCCGTGCCGGGCTCGTAGCCGGCGGCGCGGATGGCGTCCATGATGACGTCGAGGGCCTCGCGGTTGCTGCCGAGGTTGGGGGCGAAGCCGCCCTCGTCACCGAGCCCGGTGGCGAGGCCCTTGTCCTTGAGGACCTTCTTGAGCTGGTGGTAGACCTCGGCGCCCATGCGCAGCGCCTCACGGAAGGTGGGGGCGCCGATCGGCGCGATCATGAACTCCTGGATGTCGACGTTGGTGTCGGCGTGGGAGCCACCGTTGAGGATGTTCATCATCGGCACGGGCAGGACGTGCGCGTTGGGGCCGCCGACGTAGCGGAACAGCGGCAGGCCTGCGGAGTCCGCGGCCGCGCGGGCGACGGCGAGGGACACGCCGAGGATCGCGTTGGCGCCGAGCTTGGCCTTGTTGTCGGTGCCGTCGAGGGCCAGCATCTCCTGGTCGATGGTGCGCTGGTCGCTCGCGTCATAGCCGACCAGGCGGGGGGTGATCTCGTCGATCACCGCGTCGACGGCCTGCTCGACACCCTTGCCCAGGTAGCGACCGTTGTCGCCGTCCCGGCGTTCCACGGCCTCGAACGCGCCGGTGGAGGCGCCGCTGGGGACGGCCGCGCGGGAGACGGTGCCGTCTTCGAGGAGGACCTCGACCTCGACGGTGGGGTTGCCGCGCGAGTCCAGGATCTCTCGGGCCTCGATGTGCTCGATGCTAGCCACGAATCTCTCCTTGCTGTAGGTACGGAGTGCGGGGACGCGGTACGTCCACAGCCTAGTGCGTGGCCTCGGCAACCCGCAGAAGCGGACCTGGGAGGTCCCGGGATTCGTCGAGGTCACCCACGAAGGTCGGGACCAGGGTCCCGGGTCGCCGGGATCGCCGCCTCCAGACGACCCAACGCCGTGCGGAGTTCGGCGGCGGCGTCACGTCCCTCCCGGCGCGCCCGCAGCACGAGCGCGAGCATCTCCTCACCGACGCCGGCCTCGGTCCCGGGGCCCTCGTCGCGGTCCTCGACGCCGTTCCCGAGACCGCCGCGGAGAGCACCGCCACGGCGCCCGTCACCCCCTCCGTCGACACGGCCCGCGTCATGATCGCGGACCTCGCCCCCGGCCGTCACGGCCACCTCGCCCCCCGGAGCCGCCGGGAGCAGACCCGCGCGGTCGAGACGGGCGGCGACCTTGACGGCCCGTTCGAGGGGAGGCATGCCCGCCGGGATGCCGTCGAGCGGGCCGGTGCGGTCCGGCTTCTCGGCGGCCTTGATCGCATCCCAGTTGGTCTCGACCTCGGCGGCACCACTGACGTCGACGCCGTCGAAGACGTGCGGGTGCCGCCGACGGAGCTTGGTGACGATGCCGCGGGCGACGTCGTCGATGTCGAACGGGCTGGGCCCGTCCTGCCCGACGCGCGCATGGAAGACGACCTGGAGCAACACGTCGCCGAGTTCGTCGATGACGTCGGACCGGATCCCACCCTCGATCGCGTCGGCCAGTTCGTAGGCCTCCTCGACGGCGTAGGGCGCCAGGGAGGCGTGCGTCTGCTCGGCGTCCCACGGGCAGCCGCCGGGCGAGCGAAGCCGATCCATCACCTCGACGAGGTCGAGGACGGCCTCCCCGCGCCGCGCCGATGCCGGGACCTCGGGCGCACCGTGCCCGGGACCTGCCGCCCCGGCGACCCCCGTCGGCGAGGGGGACGACGCCGCCTCGGTGGCGCGTCGCTCGGACGAGGTCACTGCGGCGGAGCCTGCTGCGGCTGACCCGCCATCCCGTCCTGCAGCACCCAGTTGGCCGGCTGCTTCATGTACTTGGGGTTGAAATCGACCTCGCCCCCGCGGGCGTAGTCCTGCATGCGGGTGGTGAACGCCTGATTGGCCTCGGCGATGGGCCGGTACTGCTTGCCCTGGGCGCTGGTGGGTCCGAACTGCTGCATGACCTGCTGTGCCTCTTGGACCCTGCCTGCGGCGTACTGGGTCATGAGGACCTCGGTCGTCGCGGGCGAGAGCTCGTTGCCCTGGGTCTTGACGAGTCGCTGCGCGTCGGCCGGCCCGACGGCGACGTCGCGCTTCTGGAGCTCCTCGAGCAGCAGCGGGCCGAGCGCGAGGTACTCCGTGACCCGCGCGGTGTCGAACTGCTGCCCCAGGCCGAGCTGGGCGAGCTCGGTCGTGGCCGCGTCGACGTCCCGCTCCGCGACGGTACGGTCGCCGACGCGGGCCGCGACTCCGGGCTCGGCGCCCGGCGTCGTGCATCCGGTGAGGGGCAGGGCGACCAGGAGGGCGGTGCCTGCCGCGAGACGGCGGCTGCGGTGGAGCTTCACGAGAGGTCCTTTCGGGCGGAGCGTGGGAGACGTGGCCCTGGAAGCGACGATCGGACGGACGGGCCCATTGTCACCCGTCAGGCGGAGTGGCGGTGCACCGGAGCCC
This sequence comes from Mobilicoccus sp., assembly GCF_032060985.1. NCBI lineage: Bacteria > Bacillati > Actinomycetota > Actinomycetes > Micrococcales > Dermatophilaceae > Mobilicoccus > Mobilicoccus sp. The sequence goes on along the minus strand of NZ_DAMBGD010000010.1, from coordinate 28,096 downwards.
CCGGTGCGTCGAGGACGACGTTCTCGAGGACCTGTGCGGCCCAGGCGAGGACCTCTTGGTCACGGAGCGGCTGTCCACCGACGGGACGGGTCTTGGGGCGCGGGACGAGCACGGTGCGGGTGGCCGGTTTGACGAGCGAACCCTTGTAGAGCCGCTGCAGGCGCAGGGTCTGGCTCTCGCTGAGTTCGAGCGGGGCGAAGCGGACGTGGTTGCCCTGGACGCCGATGTCCCCGACGCCGGCCCGGCGCGCGACGGTCCGCAGCCGCGCCACCTCGATGAGGTTGGTGACGGCCCGGGGGAAATCCCCGTACCGGTCACGGAGTTCGGCCTCGATGGCGGCGAGCGCCTCGGCGTCCTCGACGGCGGCCAGCTTCTTGTACGCCTCGAGGCGCAGCCGTTCGCCGGGCACGTAGTCGTGCGGGAGGTGGGCGTCGACGGGGAGCTCGATCTTGATCTCGGTGGGCCGCTGCTCACCGCCGCCGTCGCGGAAGTCGGCGACGGCCTCCCCGACGAGCCGGACGTAGAGGTCGAACCCGACGCCCTCGATGTGCCCGGACTGCTCACCGCCGAGCAGGTTGCCCGCGCCCCGGATCTCGAGGTCCTTCATCGCCACCTGCATCCCGGCACCGAGGTCGGTGTGACTCGCGATGGTGGCGAGGCGATCGTGCGCGGTGTCGGTGAGGGGCTTGTCGCCGGGGTAGAGGAAGTAGGCGTAGGCCCGTTCGCGGCCACGGCCGACGCGCCCGCGCAGCTGGTGGAGCTGGGAGAGACCGAAGGTGTCGGCGCGGTCGAGGATGAGCGTGTTGGCGTTCGAGATGTCGAGGCCGGTCTCGATGATCGTCGTGCACACGAGCACGTCGAACCGCTTCTCCCAGAAGTCGACGACGACCTGCTCGAGGCGGTGCTCCCCCATCTGGCCGTGGGCGACGGCGACGCGGGCCTCTGGGACGAGATCACGCAGGCGCCCGGCGACCTTCTCGATGTCGCTCACCTTGTTGTGGACGAAGAACAGCTGACCTTCGCGGAGGAGTTCGCGGCGGATGGCGGCGGCGATCTGCTTCTCGTCGTAGGCGCCGACGAACGTGAGCACGGGGTGACGTTCCTCGGGCGGGGTGGCGAGGGTGCTCATCTCGCGGATGCCGGTGACCGCCATCTCGAGGGTGCGCGGGATGGGCGTGGCCGACATGGCGAGGACGTCGACGTTGGTGCGCAGCGCCTTGAGCTGCTCCTTGTGCTCGACGCCGAACCGCTGCTCCTCGTCGATGATGACGAGCCCGAGGTCCTTGAACCGCACCTTGGAGGTGAGCAGGGCATGGGTGCCGATGACGAGGTCGACGCTGCCGTCGCGCAGCCCGTCGACGACGGCCTCGGTCTCCTTGGCGCCCTGGAAGCGCGAGAGCGCCTTGACCCGCACGGGGAACTGGGCGTAGCGCTCGGAGAAGGTCTGGAAGTGCTGCTGGACGAGCAGCGTCGTGGGGACGAGCACGGCGACCTGCTTGCCGTCCTGGATGGCCTTGAACGCGGCGCGCACGGCGATCTCGGTCTTGCCGTAGCCGACGTCGCCGCAGATGAGGCGGTCCATGGGGACGGTCTTCTCCATGTCCTCCTTGACCTCGTCGATGCTGCTGAGCTGGTCGGGGGTCTCGACGTAGGCGAAGGCGTCCTCGAGTTCGCGCTGCCAGGGGGTGTCCGGCGAGAACGCGTGACCGGTGGAGGCCATACGTGCGCTGTACAGGCGGATGAGTTCGCCCGCGATCTGGCGTACGTGCTTGCGGGCGCGGGACTTGGTCTTGCTCCAGTCGGAGCCGCCGAGCTTGTTGAGGGTGGGGGCCTCGCCGCCGACGTACCGGGTGATCTGGTCGAGCTGGTCGGTGGGGACGTACAGGCGGTCGCCCGGCTGGCCGCGCTTGGAGCTCGCGTACTCGATGACGACGTATTCGCGGGTGGCGTCCTGGACGGTGCGCTGCATCATCTCGACGAACCGGCCGACGCCGTGCTGTTCGTGGACGACGTGGTCGCCGGGGCGCAGGGAGAGCGGGTCGACCTGATTGCGGCGCTTGGAGGGCATGCGACGCATGTCGCGGGTGGAGCCGCCGGCCCCCGCGGCGGTGTTGCCGACGAGGTCCGCCTCGGTGAGGAGCACGAGGTCGGCACCGGGCGCGACGGCGCCGCGGGCGAGGCGGCCGGCGACGATCTGCACGACTCCGGCCTCGTCGTCGACCTCGCCGTTCACACGGAGCCGGTGCGGTACCTCGGCCTCGAGAAGGTGCTCGGCGAGGCGGCGGCCGAACCCCTTGCCCTCGGTGACGACCACGATCCGCCGCTTCTCGACCACCCATTCGCGCAGGTCCGCCAGGGCCTTCTCGGAGTTTCCGCGGTACCCGTCCACGTCGCCGCTCTCCACCCGCAGGGTGAGCACGGCGTCGTCGACGTCGGCTCCCCCGGCGGGCTGGGCGGCCGCGGCGTCGGCGAGGGCCCCCTCGGCGACCTCGGGAGCCGCGGCGAAGCTCGACAGGGTCCACCAGGGCAGATCGTGGGTGAGGGCGTGGGCGCGGGTCTGCGCGAGGGTGAGGTAACTGGCCTGGTCGAGGATGGTGCGCAGGTCGACGGGCACGTGGTTGCCGGCCGCGGCGTTCGCCCAGCTCGCCTCGAGGAACTCCTCGCTCGTGGCGACGAGGTCGTGCGCGCGCGAGCGGATGCGTTCGGGGTCGAGGAGCACGACGTGCGAGCCGCCGGGGACGACGTCGAGCAGGGTCTCCATGCCGTCGACGAGTGCCGGGGTGAAGGACTCCATGCCCTCGACGGCGATGCCCTCGGCGACCTTGCCGAGCAGATCGGCGACACCGGGCAACTTCTCGGCGAGCTCGGCCGCGCGGGCCCGCACGGTCTCGGTGAGCAGCAGTTCGCGGCACGGCGGTGCCCACAGGCCGGCGTCGACGACGTCGAGGCTGCGCTGGTCGGCGACGGCGAAACTGCGGATCTCCTCGATCTCGTCGCCGAAGAACTCGAGCCGCAGCGGGTGCTGCTCGGTGGGCGGGAACACGTCGAGCACCCCACCCCGCACGGCGAACTCGCCGCGCCGTTCGACGAGATCGGTCCGGGTGTAGGCGGCCCCGACGAGGTCGGCGACGAGGTCCTCGAGGGGGTACTCCTGCCCCGCCCGGGCCGACACCGGAGCAAGGTCGCCGAGCCCCGCTGCGAGCGGCTGAACGAGAGCCCGGACGGGGGCGACGACGACGTCGAGCGGGCCGTGCTCCGCGTCGTCGGGGTGTGCGAGCCGGCGCAACACGGCGAGGCGACGCCCGACGGTGTCACTGCGCGGGCTGAGTCGTTCGTGCGGCAGCGTCTCCCAGCTGGGGAAGTCGGCGACGCGCTCCGGCGGCAGGAAGCACCCGAGGGCGTCGACGAGGTCCTCGGCCTCCCGGCCCGTCGCCGTGACCGCGAGGAGCGTGCCGCCCGCGCGGCCCGCCTCCCCCGCGCCCGACGCCTCACGCTGCCCCTGGGCGAGCGCGGCGACGAGCAACGGGCGCAGCCCTGGGGCGACCGTCACGTCCACCAGCGCCGAGTCCGGCCCCTTCGTCGCCGCGAGGTCCACGGCGCGGCTGACGGCGGGATCGGTGCGCACCACGTCGACGAGACGGGCAAGGCTCATGAGGCGGTTCTCCTGGGCGGAACGGGCGTCTCGCCCACCAGAGGGAGGGCGAGACGGGAGGTGGGACGGGTCGGCGGACACGAAACGGGCGCGACGAACCGACGAGAACGTGCATGGGGCACCTCTCGACCGGTGTCCTCCAGCGTAGGACCCACCTCCGACAACCCGTCGCCGCCCGGATTCCTTCCCGGGCGAGGCGACCGCGACCACCGGGGCGGTTCGGCCCGACGACACCGCGAGACCCATGCCGCGACAAGGCCGTTCGACCTCCCGGAGGCCGGGTGTCGCCATCGGCTCGGCGTCTTGTCGACAACGATCCGGCCTCGAACCGGACGGTCGTCCAGTTCCGTTGCTATGATCCCGGAACCCGCGTGATCACCGGGCCGGGGGGCCACAGGGGAGCTGATCACGACGATGGCGGACGTGCCCCCGCAGGCTCCGTCGAGGGAGGGACCGGGGATGAGTGTGCACTTCTCGCCGACGACGTCGGCGCGCAAGCTGGGGAACCACGAGGCGTGGCAACGCCTCGGGCGTGCCGTGACGCGGGTGGACGCGAGGTCGTCCTCCCCCTCGCCCCGCCCCGTCGTCGCACGCGACCTCGACGCCGTCGCACGCGGCCGCGACGCCGATGCCTCCGCTCGAGGCTGGCGCGCCCGCCGACGTCTGGGATGGATCACCTCCGACGGACGTGCGCTCGCCGTCCGTGTCGACCTCCCCGAGGGGCCGACCGTCGGCGCCCTCGTCGTCTGCCCGCCGGTCGGCCGGGAGGCCGTCGTCGCCATCCGCACGACGAGCGCGCTCGCCCTGGCGGCCGCCGGCGCCGGATTCGTCTCGTTCTCGTACTCACCCTCGGGAGAAGGGGACTCGGCCGACCTCCGCCCCGAGGACGACCTCGCCGAGGCGTGGTCGGGCGATCTCGCCGCCGTCGTGGCCGCCGCTCGCGCCCACGTCGGACCACAGGCGCCGGTCCACGTCGTGGGACTGCGAACCGGCGCGTGCCTGCTCGACGACCTCGAGGACACCGGGCCCGGCGCCCGGATCGCCTGGGAGCCGATCTCGGGTCGCACCTACCTGCGGACCCACGGGATCATCCGCCGCGAGTCGGTCGAGGTCCCCGAGGTCGCGGACGGCACCGAGCTCGAGGGCGTGTGGTACACCTCCGCCCAGGCCGCGAGCCTCGCCCGACTCCGTGCGCCACGGCGCGGTCCCGGTGTCCTCCTCGAGGACGACCGACGATCGGCTCTGCGCATCGCGCTCGGCGCACCGTACTTCGCGCACGTCCCGATGGCGTCGATCCGACGCCTCGTCGACGGCCTCGCTCGGGGTGTCCCCACGCCCTCCGTCCCGTGGCGTGGTGCGCACACCGCGGAGATCGTCCTGGAGGACGGCACCCACGTCTCGGAGCGCCGCGAGACCTTCGGCACCCTGCCGGTCGTCGTCACGACGTGCCCCGGCGTCACGCCCCGACTCGGCGCGACGTTCACGTCCATGGGTTCGGAGATCAAGGCCGGTCCAGGACGGCTGTGGGTGGACGCGGCGCGCCGCCTCGCCCCGCACGGCGTGGTCTCGGTGCGCGCCGACAGGTCGCTCATCGGGGACGACACCGGCCCCGCCCAGACCGACGAGCCCCGCCCCTACACCGACGCCTCCGTCACGGACGTGACCGTTCCGGCCGCCTTCCTGATCCGGCAGGGTCTCCCGGTCGTCGGGGTCGGGGTGTGCGCTGGTGGCTGGTCACTCCTGCGGGCCGCGGTCCTCGGGGTGTTCGACGAGGTGATCGCCGTCAACCCGGTCCATTGGAACCCCCGCGAGGAGGTCTACGACGAGGCCTTCTACCGCCACTACCACGGCGGTGACGCCCCGACGGGGGCCGAGGCGCCGGCGGCCGAGGCGCCGTCGTCGGCCGGCTGGCCGTCGTCGTCCGCCGGGCCACGCTCGAGACGGCGTCCCTCACCGCGGGTCCTCGCCGAGGCCGTGCTCGACGCCGCCGAGAGCCACCGGCCCGGCACCAGACAGCATGTCCGGGACGCGGCGCAGCGGCTCAGCAAGGAGCTCGCGATCCGCCACCCCCGCGTGCGGTCGGCCCTGCGTCCGGACGTGCCCCTGGATCTCGTGTCGATGCTGCTCCGCCCCCTGCGAGCGCCGCTCCGGGTCACGCTGTTGTTCGGCCCCGAGGAGTACCGCATCTTCTGCGGCAAGGGCGGGCGCCACGCGGCGGCCGCCGCCCGGCGGCGCGGCGTCGACGTCAGCGTGTCCCACGACCCCGACTGCGACCACAGCCTGTTCTCACGGGCCGGACGGGACCTCACCCTCGCCCTGCTCATGGACCGTCTCGGCACGGCCGAGACCGACGTGGCCGCTCACCCGGCCCCCGCGTCATCGCCGGGATCACTCGCGTCGCCCGGACCGCAGTCCACCCGTTCCGCGCGACCGGCCTCCGGGTGGAGGCGCCGTGTCCGTCACTGATCGTTCGACGGCCCTCACGGCCTACCGGGCGGCCGTGGCGGAGGGCTGGTCGACGCTGGTCCGGCCGCCGACGGTCTACGACGGTCTCGACGTCGTCGTCGCCCATCTGGCGCGGCGCTCGGGGCCGCCGCTCCTCGTCACCGACCTCACCGGCCCACCTCGACCGGTCGCCTCCCTCGCGCCCCGCGAGGGTGAGACGCGCTGCGACGAGCCGCTGCTCGGTTTCCACACCTCGGGGTCGACGGGACGCCCGACGTGCGTCGTCTACCGGCGCAGCGTCGTCGACGCGCACGCCCGAGCGATCGCCGAGCGCCTCCGCCTCGACGAGGACGACGCGACGTGGGTCGCGCTTCCGCCCCCGGGATTCGCCTACGGCCTGTCGATCGTCCACAGCCACGCGATCACCGAGGTGCCGGTGACGTTCCTCGACGCCGAGTGGGGGCTGCCCGACCTCCCGCGTGACGTCGAGCGCCTCGCCGTGTACCTCCTGCCCCAGCACGTGCCCGTGCTGCTCTCGGCGAACCTGCCGCGGCGGGCCCTCGGGCGCGTCCTCGTCGCCGGAGGGCGCTTGTCGGGTGCGGCGGCCCGGGCGATCGCCGAGCGCTTCCCCCACGTGGAACTCACGAACATGTACGGCCAGGCCGAGCTCGGCCCGCGGCTCACCACGTGGACGGGGCCGATCGGCGAGTTCGTCGAGGGCACGGTCGGGACTCCGTTGCCGGGCGTCGACCTGCAGGTCCGCGACGGCGAGTTCCACGCGCGCACCCCGTACGCGATGGCGGCCTCCGTCCCGGCCCCGTACGGAGTCCTGCGCGAGGGTCCCGGGACGGGGTTCGTCGCGACCCGTGACCGTGGCAGCGAGCTGCCGGACGGCACCCTGCGGCACGAGGGCCGAGCGGACCACGTTCTCAACGTCGCCGGCACGAAGATCGACGCCCAGGTCGTCCGTGGCCTCATCGAGGGGGCGTTCGCGCCGATCGTGGTACGTGTGGACGCACGCCCGGCACGCGTCGGCGGCGACGTCGTTCCCGTCATCCAGATCGTCCCGGGCGAGGGGGCCGTCGCCAGGGGGGCGGTGCGTCGGGTGCTGCACGCCGAGATCGGTTCGGTGGCGGCCCTGTGCGACATCAGAATCGTCGATCGACTCGAAGTGGGGGAAAGCGGAAAATGACCGTGACCGGTGAGGTCGAGGCACGTGCGGAGTGGATCGCGGACCAGGTGCACGCCCTCGGCAAGAGGGGCGCGCTCGTGCAGCTGTCGGGGGGCATCGACTCCACCGTCGTCGTGCACCTGTGCGCCCGGGCGCTCGGACCGGAGAACGTCACGGCGCTCTACCTGCCGGACGCCGCGAGCACCGGGGAGGAGACCCGCGGGTTCGTCGACGCCGCGGTGGCGAGCGCCGGGGTGCGGCTCGTCGAGCGCCCGATCGGCGCGGCCATCGAGGCCTCCCAACCGATCTCGGAGATGACGGAGATCATCCGCAGGTACGCCCCCGAGTACGACCCCGACCGCGACGCGTATGCGGTCAACGCGGTGCCGTCGATGGCCAAGCGACTCGGCACGCTCGTCTACCGTCTCTCGATCGGCCCCCGCCACGGTGCGCCGACGAGGACGTTGTCGACGTCGGTCGAGGACCTACGTGCGGTCATCGCCTACCAGAACCGCAAGCAGCGCACCCGGATGACGTTCGCGTACGCGGAGGCCGAGAAGGCCAACCTCGCCGTCGTCGGGGCGAGCAACGGCGACGAGCTCGACACGGGGTTCGTCGTCAAGTACGGCGACGACGCGGCCGACATCTGCGCGATCGGTGACCTCCCCAAGACCGAGGTCTACGCCTTCGCACGAGAGCTCGGCGTCCCCGAGGAGATCATCGCGCGGCCGCCGACGACCGACACCTACGCCCTCGCCCAGACGCAGGAGGACTACTACTACGCCCTCCCCGCCGACCTCCTGCGCCGCCTGACCCTCGCGGCCGACGCCGACGGCATCGACGCGCTCGACGTCACCCCCTTCCTGGCGGAGGTCCCCGGGTGGAGCGAGAACGCCCTCCGGCAGGTCGCGACGGGCCTGCTCGCCACGCTCCGGTACCAGCGCACCCGCAGCCTGCGCCCCGGTCACGAGGGGGAGGCGGGCCGGGACACCGGCCTGTGACCGCTGCGCCTCACGCACCACGACCGACGACACGAGAGAGATGACATGAGCAAGCGCACCTGGGGAGAGGTCGAGCAGGAGCTTCTCGACAACGTGTTCTACGCCCACGACGCCGAGACGGTGCGGGGCGCGGACGATCTCGCGAGAGCCGGGGTGCTGGACTCGTTGTCGATCGTCGCGATCCTCGAGACCCTCATCGACGCGAGCGGCGACGAGGAGGCGTTCGACGCGGCGGAGGCCACCGACTTCCGCAACCTCGGCACGATCCACGCGCTGTACGAGCGGGCCTGACGTGTGCGGGGTGGCGGCACTCGTCGGCACTCCGCACGAGGGGGTCGATGCCGACGCGGCACTGCGGGCCATCGCCGACCGCGGACCCGACGGTGCGGCGCGGTGGTCCGACGACTCGCTGCTCCTGCTCGCCTCACGGCTCGCGCACTGGGACGAGGGGTCGCCGTGGCAACCGTTCGTCGACGGCGAGGGCGGCGCGGCGGCCTTCAACGGGGAACTGTTCAACCTCACCGAGCTGCAGGGCGTGCTTCGACGACCCGGTGCCTCCGAGGTCGAGGTCCTCCTCGCCGGCGTCCGCGAGCGCGGGCCGGAGTTCCTCCGGCACGTCGACGGGCAGTTCGCCCTCATCACCCGGAGCACACCGGACTCCCCCACGCTGCTCGCCCGCGACCGGTTCGGCATCGCGCCGCTGTACTGGGCGGAGACGCCGGGCGGAGTCGCGGCGGGCTCCGACCTCCGGGCCGTCCTCGCGCTGCGGGGGACCGACGCCACGATCGACGCCGACGGCCTCACCGCGATCCTCACCGACTGGGCTCCGACCGGTGACCTCTCCCCCTACGCCGGCGTCCACCAGGTACGGCCGGGACACGTCGTCACGGTCGACGTGGCGTCCGGCGTGTCCGCCGTCCCGGCTCGCTGGTGCGAGCCGATCGGCGCCCGGGTCCAGGTGGCCGCGGGGGGCTCCGTCCCCCTTCCTCGGGACGTGAACGGGGAGGCCGACCAGGAGGCCGTCGCCCGCGTCGCCCACGGCCGTGTCGCCACCGACGCCACGCCTCGGGCCGCGATGGAGGACGCCGCGGTCGACGGACCCTCCCTCGTCGACGTTGCCGCCATGGACGCTCTGGAGGACGCGGTGCGGCGATCGGTCCGCGTCCGGCTGAGGTCGACGGGCACAGTGGCCCCGCTGCTGTCGGGAGGGATCGACTCGACGATCCTCGGCGGCTTCGCCCGCGAGGAGGGCGCCGACCTCGCCCTCGCCCTGTGCCTGGAGGGGGACGACCTCGTCGGGGAGCGGCAGCGTGAGGTCGCGGCCGCCCTGGACATGTCCGTCGTGCAGCACGAACTCACCCCCGCCGAGGTCGTCGACGGGCTCGTCCAGTACGTGTCCACGCGCCGGATGCCACTCGTGCGGCTCGGCCCGGTGGGGATGACGGTGCTCGCGCGACGCGCGCGGCGCGAGGGCATCCGCGGGGTGCTCTCGGGCGAGGGGGCGGACGAGTTGTTCGCGGGGTACGACTCCTATCGTCTGCTCGCGGCCCGGGCGGGCGCGTTCGGGGATCCGACACGGCTGCCGTGGGGGCGTTTCGGGGCGCCCGAGTTCGGCGCCGAGCGTGGGGCGGTGTGGGCGAGGTCCTACTGGCGTGGCCTCGTCGCGTTCTCCGGCGGCGCGGGCGCCCGACGCCTCGACATCCTGCGGCCCGTCGCGGAGATCCTCCGGTCACCCTGGCGCGAGGCGATCCTCGACCCGGCCCCGCCGCCGACGACGGACGACGACGCGCTCGATCCCTCGGAGATCCGGCGCCGCCTCGACGTCGAGCACCTCCTCGGGGCGTACCTGCTCACCGTGCAGGGCGATCACGCGTGGATGGAGGAGGGGGTGGAACTGCGCCCTCCCTACCTCGCCTCGCCGGTGGCGGACTGGGCGTTGTCGCGTCCGGTGTCGCAGTTCGTGCGGATCTCCGAGGGCAAGGTGCCGGTGCGCGCGCTGCTCCCCCGGTTGGCGGAGTGTCGACCCGCGCTCGCCGGGCTCGGGTTCGCCAAGGCGGCGTTCCGCGTCGACGTGGGATTCGTCATGCGCGACCCGGGCCAGTTCGAGCGACTCGCGTCCCTCGCGCTCCGGGCTCCCGACGAGGTCATCGACGTCGCCGCGCTCGCCCGGCGGCTCGAGGCCGTACGCGGCGCGGGGACGTGTGGCGAGGCGGAGTCCGAACTCCTCACCCTCGCCGCCTCACTCGGCGTGCTGGCGGACGGCTGAGGGCAGGGCCGCAGCGTTCGACGCGCGCGTGCGAGGTGGTCGATTCGGTGACGCGGGGTCGCCTCAACGACCGTCGTGGACGAGTCCGCGGAGGTAGTCGCCGTAGCCGGACCGCGTGAGGGCGTCGGCGCGGGCGAGCAGTCCGTCGTCGTCGAGGAATCCCATCCGCCAGGAGGCCTCCTCGGGACACCCGACCTGCAGCCCCTGACGGGCCTGCAGGGTGCGCACGAAGTTGCCCGCGTCGTTGAGCGCGTCGAACGTGCCGGTGTCGAGCCAGGCCGTGCCACGCGGCAGGACCTCGACCCGGAGCGCGCCTCGCGCCAGGTAGGCACGGTTGACATCGGTGATCTCGTACTCACCGCGACCGGAGGGGATGAGGCCCCGAGCGATCTCGACGACGTCGTTGTCGTAGAAGTACAGGCCGGGGACCGCGTAGTGCGACCTCGGGTCGGCGGGCTTCTCCTCGATGCCGACGACAGTGCCGTCGGCGGCGAACTCGACGACCCCGTAGGCACCCGGATCGGCGACCCAGGAGGCGAAGATCACCCCACCCGTCAGTCCACGCAGGCGCGCGAGCTGGGTGCCGAGACCCGGGCCGTAGAAGACGTTGTCACCGAGGACGAGGCAGACCTCCTCGCCGCCGATGAAGTCCGCACCGATCGTGAACGCCTGCGCGAGGCCGTCGGGGGACGGTTGGCGCTCGTAGGCCAGGGAGATGCCGAAGCGCGACCCGTCGCCCAGCAGCCGCTCGAACCCGCATGCCTCGTGCGGGGTCGTGATGACCAGCACCTCGCGGATGCCCGCGAGGATGAGGGTGGTGAGCGGGTAGTAGATCATCGGCTTGTCGTAGAGAGGGACGAGCTGCTTGCTGATCCCGTGGGTGATGGGGTGCAGTCGTGAGCCGGTCCCCCCGGCGAGGATGATGCCGCGCATGACGTGATCCTCACGGATCTTCGGGCGACCCGCTCGGGGATGTCCTCGCGCCGGGGCGTCCCTAGGGTGGCCGACATGACGAGACTCCTCGTGACCGGCGGCGCCGGTTTCATCGGTTCCAACTTCGTCCGTCACGTCCTCGACCACACCGACGACGGGGTCGAGGAGCACGACGTGCGAGCCGCCGGGGACGACGTCGAGCGGGGTCTCCATGCCCTCGACGGCGATGCCCTCGCCGACCTCGCCGAGCAGATCGGCGACACCGGGCAACTTCTCGGCGAGCTCGGCCGCGCGGGGCCGCTCCCTGCAGTCCGCCACCAACGTGCTGCTCATCGGCTACCCGGAGTCGGAGAGACGCATCTGAGGGTCGGGCTCGGCCGCGCTGCCGCCGAAGCCGGCTACCGCACCTACGTCACCACCGCCGCCGCCCTCGCCGGCCGCTGCCACCACGCCGCGATCGAGGGCGAATGGGCCACCACCATGCCTTCTCCGCCGGACCCACCCTGCTGGTCATCAACGAACTCGACTACCTCCCCCTGCCTGGCGAAGCAGCCTCGGCACTGTTCCCGGTCGTCTCTCAGCGCTACCTCAACAGCAGCATTGTCCCGACCACCGACCACCGACCGTGGCGTCACCTCCGGACGCGAGGTCCTCGACGACACCGCCGTCGTCGCCGCCATGCCCGAGCGCCTCCTCCACCGCTCCGACGTCCTCAACCTCGACGGCGACTCTTACCGACTCCATGACCACCCACGCCAAGAACGACACACTCCGCCACGACGCGACCAGCACCCCACGCCCGCCACAGTGACACCGCCAGGGTGAGGGCTCTCGACGAGCCCACCCGGGGACTTCCGGCCAGCCCCATCACTTCCAGAAGGGACGAAAGGGGCCGGTCGCTCCAGGTTGCACGCGGCGTGTTCGCGCCCCGGGGGGGCGGCAGAGTCATCAGGGCAAGGCTGGATGGATCGGCCCGGGAGGAGCCCCGGCGGTGTGGCTGATGGGTTGTCGGCGTGTACGGCCTGGTGGCCTTGGCAGTGGAGTACAGCAGCGGGGCGTACGACCGACCTGAGTGAGCGCGCTCCGCCACCGTCAGCTCCACCCACGCTGCTGACCCACGCGTAAATCCCCCAAAGAGTCGACGAGTCGACCTACGCGCGGCGCCGAACGCTGGTCGACTCGTGCCCCACACCGGTGCGACGAGTCGCTACTATGGGGCCGCACTACCTACGCCCTGATCGCAGTGGGCGTCCGTGCGGTGTCAGTTGACGAGCAGCGGAGGAACCGTGAGCATCGAAGCGGACGGAAGGGTGGTGCCCGAAGGGCGCATCCTCGATAAGGCCGGACGATCCGATGGGCGGTCGCCGCGCTTGCATGATCGCCGCGTCGATATCCTCGGCGTACACGTATCCGTGACTGATCCGGATGACGCCCTATGGAGAATCTGCGACTGGATAGACCACCAAGAGCGCCAATATGTCTGTGTCAGCGATGTCAACGCTTTGCTGCACGCCAGTCAGGATGCAGACCTCCGGGATTTTTATAATCGGTCAGGCCTCACCGTGCCGGACGGTATGCCCTTGGTGTGGGCCGGCAGGAAGGCGGGGTTCGTAGACATAGAACGTGTCAGCGGGCCTGATCTTCTGCCGAAGGTTCTGTTGGCTTCGTCCCGCCTAGGCTGGCGGAACTACTTCCTCGGCGGCGCGGAAGGAGTTGCTCAGCGTCTCGCTCAGCAGATGAGCCTACGTTTTCCGGGGTTGCCGGTCGCAGGCGCCGAGTCCCCTCCGTTTCGCGAGCTCTCTGAGGTCGAGAAGAGCCAACTCGTTTCGCGCATTGACTCAGTGAAGCCCGACATCGTTTGGGTGGGCCTGGGGGCGCCAAAGCAGGAGCGCTGGATGGCCGAGTTCCGTCCGCGTCTCCAAGCACCCGTGTTGATCGGCGTCGGTGCGGCTTTCAACTTCCACGTTGGCGACGTCAAGCGTGCCCCTAAGGTGCTTCAGCAGGCTGGGCTCGAGTGGGCATATCGTTTGAGTCAGGAGCCTCGCAGACTCGGGAGGCGCTACGCCGTAGCGATCCCGACCTTCCTGATGCAGGTGGCACGTAATCCACCGACCCAGGTCAGCGAGGAGTCAGCGCCCCGATCCGGTGACGCCGGGTCCGGGGCTTCCGTCAGTTGAGTGTGCGCTCACAAGTCGAGGCGCGTTTCGCGTCTTGAGCGCGTGTTGGGCTCGAGCATGTGTGGGCCAGGTGATGGCGGGAGGTGGCACGCCTGTTGAGACAGGTATGGCGAGGCTGTCTCATGCGGCCCTTCCGACTTGAGCATGTGTCATGGGGTGAGGCCGCCGGCGATGAGCAGGCGGCGTAGGCGGTAATTGTCGCGATTGCGGAAGCCTCGGTCGATGCGGCGGTGGAGTTGGATGAGGCCGTTGACGGCTTCGGTGCCCCCGTCGGAGGCACCGTCGGTGGTGAAGTACGCGAGCAGTCGCTCTGTCCATTGTCCCAACGTGCGTCCCAGTGGCTTGCCATCGGGGATCGGGGAGGTCGGAGGATCGTCAGCAGGCGCTGGGTCACTGCTCGGCCCTTGGTTGAGTTGGGTGCGGGAGCAGGGCTCGGACGTCGTGGGCGATCTGCCAGGAGATCTGGACCTCGACATGCTGTTCGTGGGCGCCGAAGGCGCTGTTCAGTCGCGGATGGATTCGCCGTGGGCGGCGAGCCAGTCGCCGTACACGGCCCCCGACCGGACCGGAACCAGGTCCAGCAGCCGTGCCCGGACCCGACGTCCTGTTCACGGGTCGGGTCGACCATGCCGGTGAGCATCTTCGGACCCCGGACGCGTAGGTCGAGGCGATACCACACGTGCTCGTCGAACGCCCAACATCCGCGCCGGGCTCACGTCACCACAGATCGTCGCCACTCGCGCCCGCAGGCTGCAAGGAGCCTGCCTGCGAATGGCCGACCGCAGGCGACCTTGAATCCTCATGACATCAGCTCATGCCCGCTGCCGCCCACATGGCTCTGGTCATCCATCCGCCGGGAACCTCGAAGGGGTATTCGTTGTTCGAAGCCCACAGGTAGGTATTGTCTCGGAAAGTGACAGTACTCTCAGAAAGGCTGGGCCACGCACCCACCACAGCGATCATCGAGTGTTCGAGCGTGCGGAGCTGGAAGGTGTTTCTTTGCAGCAGGATGTCTCGCGCCACGAACGGGCCGTTCTTGCCTTGCCCGCGGTCGCGGTTCTGAATCGAGACAGTGTGCTTGTTGCCTGCGAGGTGATTTCCCGTCACCTCCACCCTTTCGGAGGTGCTCAGCACTAATCCTGCAGTGACCCAGGGGCTGCCGTTATTCAACCCTCGACCGATGCCGTGCCCGTTGTTGGTGATGCGATTCCCACGAATCGTGGCGCCACGCGATATCTCAAAGCGAATTCCGTCGCTTGCATTTCCATCGATGAGGTTGTTGGCGATAGTGACGCCATTCGCCTCGTAGTCGCCCCATACGCCGATACCGTTATTGCTGGATACGGTGTTTCGGGAGATCGAGCCGGAGCTCTCGAAAAGTTTGATCCCGCCCGATTCCCAGTCGTGCCGCCAGAAGCCATCGGTGTTATTTCCAGTGACCTGGTTTCCCTTGACCTGCAGTTCGGAGGCGAGCCATGCGCCGATGCCGAGCTGTCCGTTCCGCTCGACTACATTCCTTTCCAGAAGCACCCCGGCGCCTCGATTGACGCCGATGCCCTTGGCATGGTTATGTTGCACCCTCAGGCCCCGAACGACCCATGCGTTGCCCTCGGCCATGACGGCGGCACGCTGGGGAGTTGTGGCGAACCGTTCGACGGTGAATCCTTCGAGGGTGACGCGGGGGGCGTTGGACTGAATGGCCGCCTCGGCACGAGCGATCTCATACACGTTCCGGCTAGAGTAGCCGGAGACCCAGATGCGGTTTCTCGCGTAGTCGGCATAGTACGCACCGCGCTTCACGTCCGAGAGTTGCCGCACTGGCTGGAGCTTCCTCTCACCGACGAAGAGGCGTTCACGCTTGTTGCACAGATTGGCGGTTTCGTCCTCACAGGGCGCATAGTCGGTGTAGTCGCCCGGGAGGAAGCCGTCCGCATACCAGAGCCCATCTGCTGCGGGGCGCCACCGGTCCACGGGGATGGCACCCGACAAGCGTGCTTGGCGTGAACCGCGGATCGTTGTGTTCTCCTTCGGCCGTAGCGGCGAGGGCACGCGGTAAATGCCGTCCTCGAGGCAGAGCGTGCTACCGTTCGGGAGGGCCTCGAGGGTGGCAGCGAGGTCGTCGCCGGGCCGCGCGGTCGTCGTGCAAGGGGCCATTTCGGAAGCGGCGGCAGGGTTCGAGGCGGGATAGGTCGAGTTCAGGGCGATCGAGCTGGTCACGACCAATGCCCCCACACAGAATGGGCGGGCGAGCGTCACGATGCGCATATCGGGGGTCCATTTCGTAGTTGGTGCGGGTCCGGCGCTGCCATGCGAGGGCATGGTCTGCCAGTCCAAGCACCAATCGGCGATGCTCGGTCTTTCCCGAGCATTCGAGGTTGAGGCATCGGTAGCGTCTACTCCTGCAAGCCGTTCCGTCGAAGGCTGCCTCGCCAGTCCTCGAACTCCAATCACCCCGAGTGAGTTCGTCGTGGCGGCGAGGCGCTGGGCTGGTCGCAGGCGCGCGGCCCACTTCATTCCATGAGTGCTAAACGAGGTGGAGTTGATGCGAATTTTGTTGTTGCACAACCGGTACCGGACGAATCAGCCGAGCGGCGAGGACGTAGTTGTGGAGCAGGACCTCGCGGCCCTGCGTCGCCGCGGTCACGACGTGCTGCTTGTGCAGCGGCACAGCGACGACATCGCAGACATGACGCTCGTCGACAAGGCGCTAGTGCCCGCGCGGGTCGTCTGGTCCCGGCGCGACGCAGACGGAATGCGTCGCACTCTGCGATCGTTCCAGCCCGATGTCGTGCATGCACACAACACGTTCCCGCTGCTCAGCGTCGCCCCCCTGGTGCATGCTCATCGGTCAGGGGTTGCGGTGGTAGCCACGCTGCACAACTTCCGCCTCTTTTGCGCAGCAGGAACACTGCTGCGCGATGGCCGCCATTGCGAGGACTGTTTGGGCCGAACGCCGGTCGCGGCCGTGATGCACCGCTGCTACCGAGGCTCACTCGCGGCTACTGCGCCGCTGGCAGCCTCGATTGGTCTCCACGGCGCGCTGGGAACCTGGTCGACGTCCGTAGACCGGTTCATCGCGATGAGTGATTTCTCCCGCGACCTCGCCGTCCGCGGGGGGTTACCCGCTCAGTCCGTAGTGGTCAAGCCGCATTTCGTGGATGATCCTGCCGCCGTCCGACATGGCCCAGGGAGTTACTCTCTGTACATGGGACGCTTGTCCCCGGAGAAGGGCCCCGAGTGGATGTTGCGGAACTGGTCACCCGAGTTGGGTCCGCTCCTTGTGATCGGGGACGGCGTCCTACGCTCTGAGCTGGAAAGTCTCGCTTTTGAGTTGCGCCTTGACGTGCACTTCACTGGGGCATTGCCCCGCAGCGAGGCCCGCCGGTACCTGCGCGACGCTCGGCTCGTCGTGATGCCGTCACAATTCTATGAGACGTTCGGCATGTCCGCGGTCGAGGCAATGGCCGCCGGTGTGCCGGTGGTCGCCCCCCGGATGGGGGTTCTGCCTGAGATTATCGGTGACGACGTAGCGGGAGTGTCGTACGAGTTCGGCTCGGGGGAGTCATTTCGCGATGCGGCGCGTCGCGCCTCTGAACCGAGCGAGTCAATTAGGCTTGGCGCTGCCGGGCGCGAACGCTACCTGGCACTCTTCAGCGAGGATTCCGTGATGGAACTATTGGAAGGTATCTACCGGGAGGCCATCGTCGCATGCCGAGGCAACGCTGCCGATGATGGGCGGGAGGTTGAGGGGAATGCCAGTGCATGAGCCTTCGCTCGTGAGTGTCATCATTCCGGCATACAACGCCGAGAAAACCATTGGTGGGGCTATCGCGGGGGCCCTCACGCAGACATACCCCGCTATAGAGACAATCGTAATTGATGACGGATCCACCGATGGCACGCGTGCCATCTGCGAGGGCTTCGGCGACGCCATCCGGTTCATGTCCTTACCAAACGGAGGAACCGCGTGCGCGCGCAATGCGGCGGTGCGGCTGGCCCGAGGGGAGTACATCGCCCTATGCGACGCAGATGACATCCTGCTGCCGCCGCACGTCGAGACGATGCTCTCTGCCTACCACGCGGCCGGGGGTGGGCGCCGGTTCGTGGGCGGCAACGCGTATCTGATGACGAACAACGGTATCGCGCACGGCCGGAAGCTCATGAGCCGCCAATTTCCCTTGGGGCGGAAACAGCGCAGGGTGATGATGCAGGCCAACTTCTTCCCGATTTTCGCGCTTATTCCCGCCGACATGATGGATGAGCTCAATGGATTCCGCCCTGACTGCTACCTGGAGGACTGGGATCTGTGGCTTCGAGCCGTCTGCGCGGGCTGGGTCGCGGTGCCTCAATGGGAGCCGCATGCCTTGTACCGGCAAGGGCAACAGAGTAAGACCACAGACCTGCACATGGTGTACGAGTCCGAGGCCGAGGTACTACTCGGCCTCGCCGAAAGTGCTGACGTGAAACTCGAGCCGTACGAGCGCGACTACCTCTCGCGTAGACTGAAGAGCGAGTCCCCTCGGGCATTGGTTGAGCGGGGGGAGGAATTCTTGAGGAGCGGGGAGTACGAAGCGGCGTCAAGGCTCTTTGACGAAGCGCTGGAGCTGTGGCCCGACAATCGTAAGCTGGCGATTCGAACCCACACCATGCGGCTGCCAGGCGTGGCCCGGTTCTGGCGCTGGTACATTGGTCGTGTCGACCACGCGCTTGCGCGCGGTGGAGCCGCAGACATGAAACCTGGGGCGAGCTGTTGAAGGCGTGCTGTGGCGCATGACAGGGGAGGGGAACGGCATCGACCGGCAGAGACCGAAGGTGGTCATGGCCGCTTACGTGTGCCGGCCCGGTTACGGGTCGGAGTCGGGAGCGGGATGGACGATGGCCAGCGCTGCGGCACGGCGTAACGAGGTGTGGCTGATCACCCAGCCGTTCGAGCGTGAGTACATCATGCGTGAGCTTGAGGCTGACCCTGAGCTGGCGCGATGGCTTCATCCGGTCTACGTCAGCGTGGACCCCCGGCTCGACTCACGGGTCACCGAGAGGCTGCACTTTTACTGGCATTACCCGCTTTGGCAGCAGAAGGCCAAAGCGAGGGCACGCTACCTGCATCGATTCGTGGTCTTCGACGTCGCGCACCACACGACCTTCGCCAGTGACTGGCAGCCCACGGGGTTGTCGCGCCTAGGTGCCGTCCCCCTCGTGTGGGGCCCCGTCGGCGGTAGTACCCGGATGCCGCTACGCACCGCATTGCGGTGGCTGCCGGCGCGCGCCATCCCGGAGGAACTCCTGCGCCTAGTGGTGACGAAGACGTGCCGGAGAGCGTTCGGTGACCGCGTGGCTCGCGGTGCAGCGGTGGTCGTGGGTCTGAACAAGGACACAGCCGACCGCTTTGGATATATGCCTAACGTGCACGTAGCCAGCAACGCCGTGGTTGACATCGAGGGGTCTGCAGCCGGCAACGCCCCCGAACCCCTGACGCGTGATGACGGGCTTCGACACGCGGTCTTCGCTGGGCGACTCGTGGCCTACAAGGGCATCGAGCTCGGCGTCCGCGCGCTAGCCCAACGTGGTGGCGCGGGTTGGAGCTACACCCTCATTGGTGACGGGCCCCGTGTCGAGCGGCTTCGTGAGCTGGCGATACGGCTCCACGTGGATGACCGCGTCCACTTCATCGGCCGCCTCCCGCATGAGGACGTCTTGGCAGCCCTCACCGTGGCCGATGCCTACCTCGCGCCAGCCTGGCACGAGTCGGCCGGATGGTCCGTCGCAGAGGCAATCTCCCTCGGCTGCCCGACGGTCTGCCTCGACATCGGTGGACCCGCCTGGATTAGTCGGGATCATGGCATCGCCGTGCCACCCCTTGGCAACATCCCGAAGAAGCTGGCCGGTGCGCTCGACCGGTGCCCGCCGCGGCGTGAGCCGCGGGCGATCTTCACGATGGATCGGTGCGCGGACGCGTGCGACCGCTGGTACTCGGAGGCAATGGCACTTCCGGGGGGACGAGGGGGAGCGATGCGGTGACACGGTTCCGCGAACCAATCTCGAAGGTCGTTTTCCGGAGCGTGAACGGAGTGCGACGCCGGGTTTCTCCGCAACCGTCTGTGCTCAACTCCCTGCAGACCGTCGAGCATGTGGTCCGGACGGGCTGCTCACTCGCGCGCTTCGGCGACGGTGAGCTGATGATCATGCGGGGCCAGGCAATCGGTTTCCAGCGTGTTGAACGCGAACTCTCTGAGCGCCTCTCACGAGGGATCAGGGGCCAGAGGTCGGACGTCTTGGTGTGCGTACCCGACGTCTTTGGTAAATTGGAGAGGTTCAACCCTGCGGCTGCGGCCTATTGGCGTAAGGAGCTGGCGCTCAACCGATCGCAGTGGTTGCGCTACCTCGATCCAGGTCGCATCTACGGGGATGCCCTCGTCACTCGCTTCTATATGGATGTTCGAGAGAAGCGGAGTGCCCGCCCGGTTGTGCAGGCACTCCGATCACTGTGGACCGACCGTGACGTGGTGCTCATCGAGGGACAGAAGAGCCGAGTGGGTGTCGAGAATGACCTCCTAGACACCGCCCGAAGCACGCGCCGGATCCTGTGTCCCTCGACGAACGCCTTCGACACCTTCGGCGAAGTATTGAGAGCGGCGGCCGCACTGGATCGTCGCGACCTGCTGCTCCTGGCACTCGGTCCCACAGCCTCGGTGCTCGTCCCCGAGCTGGCGGACATGGGCTTCCAGGCACTGGACGTCGGGCACGTTGACGTCGAGTATGCGTGGTGGAAGATGGGGGCAACCGCGAAGGTCCCGATCCCCGGGAAGTACGTCAACGAGGCTGGCGGTGCGAGTGAGGCCTACGAGGCCATGAGCGCCGGCTACGAACGGCAGGTGATCGTTCGGATTGGCTCCCACACGTAGTGGGGCGTTGCGCTAGTGGGGCATGTCGTCAGTTCCTACACGGTTGGGCGTTCGGGACAATGGGGGGCATGGCGAAATGAAGCGCCTCAGGTTTGATACCGCTCCTCCTGACTCGTGCCACGTTCGGTGATCATGGTGGCGGGGGTCGGTGTTGCTGCTGGTCACGGGGTTGGTGGGGTGAGATGACGTACCCCGCTGCTGGATAGGGTCGCGGTCGTGCTCGTCATCCGTGGTTGCCGCTCCTTGGCCAGCTGCGGCTCGAAGGATGACGGCCGCGTTCGCGGCCGTCATGTCACCGGCATCCAGCTGCGACTCTCGTTGTGCGCCCGGGACAGCCCGAACGACTCACCCGAGGACGCGTCCTCAAGCGGCTCCTGCGGTGCCGGCTCCGCGAACTCCAGTCTCGGTCATGACAATCCTCCAGCCCCCACGGGGGACCAGGCCACTTACACCACTTGAGCGACAGGCCCATGGCGAGAAAACCCCGGTAGACCCCACGGGCTCGATGATGGATGCGGGTAGGGTGGTCCCGCCTAGGCACTGTGTCCACTCGTGAGGTGGCCAGAGGACGGGCGTTCATGCCCCCGAATGCTAGAAGCACCCAAGAGCTATGGAGTGGAGATGGCTGCACCAGCTTTGACCATGGATGACGTCAAGAGAGGGGCCGCAGCCAGTCTGCCGTGGATCATGGGGTGCGCCGTGATCGGCTTGCTCGCCGCTCTCGTCTACAGTCACTTCGCCCCGAAGGCTTGGACATCGTCGGCGCAAGTGATCGTGGGCGGCTACGCTGTCCCGAGCGACCTCGGACTGCAGGACACCGGAACAGTTTTCGGTCCGTTGGGGATCGAACCCCCCATTGAGGTGCAGGCAAGGCTGGCTGCGGGAATGCCGGTCGCGGAGATCGCGGCCTCCGATTCTCGCCTCCAGGCCGAGGATAGCGAGAATTTCAGCGACGGGGTCCTGGTGGAGCCGCTCGGCGAGAACGTCCTGACCTTCCAGGCCAGCGGTGCCGACGCCGATCAGGCCCGACGCCGTACCGACGCACTTGTCGACGCGTATGCGACTTATCGCACTGAGCGCGCCCGGGCTGCGCTCGCCACCCGCTCGCAGGCCCTCGCCAAGCAGGCGGAAGCAGTCAAGGTAGCTATGGCTACGACGGAGCGGCAGCTTGCAGGCGCCACTGGCAAGCGCGCCGAAGCGCTCACGCAGCAGCTGACAGACCTGTCTCGCCAGGCACAAGAGGTGCAGACCGAGGCGATCGGTGTGCAGGCGTTCGCCGATTCCTTCACCGGTGGGATGACCGTGACCCACCCCGCGCACAGCAATAGTGTCGTCGTCTCCCCTGAGCGGAGTCGAATACTGGTATTCGGCCTCATAGCCGGCGGGCTGGTGGGTCTCGCAGTTGGCTTGATGAGAATGGTCTCAGGTCCGCGTACTCGACGCGCACAACAGCGCGGGCACGCCGGCAGCGCCGGGGAACGGGTCTTGCACTCTGGGCCGCAGCGGCCCGCGCCCACGCGCTCCGACTTCTCCCCCACCTCGGGCCCGACGAATGGGCCGGCTGACAGTCGGGCGCGGCGTTGAGATATGCCAAACGCATCCGGAGCGTTTGGCTCTTCAGCAGTGCGTGGTCGAAGCGGCCACCGCCTCGGCCAGACGCCGTCGCATGTACTGACCATGACGCCCATGCCAGGGTTTTCCCGACATGATCTGCTCCCGTGCCTGGTTTGGGTCCTCATGCTCCTGGGAGTCCAACCGTGGCCCGGCCAGGACGGAAGCGGCGTAGCCGGCAAGTTCATCCTCGTTCTCTTGTGCGCAATCGCCGCGCTGTTGCTGCTGCCCGGGAAGGCCAGCCTCATCGTGCCGTCGGCAATCGCAGCGTTGCTCCTCTACGCAGCGTTCTGCGGGCTTGCCTCGCTGTTCACCAGCGGGTCGCCGTTCGTGGCACTGGCTCGCGCCGCGCGCATAGCGATCGGCGTGGGCACCCCTATCCTGTTGATCCCCCATCTAGTGCGATCACCGCTCAAGTTGGCGCAGTGGCACCTCGTCGGGCATGTCGTCATTGGTGCCACCGTTGCGTTGGGTGCCCTAGTGCGACCAGGACGTGCCTATCACGGACTCGACCCCGAGTCGTCGAGCCCGGATGCGGGGCAGCGACTGCAGGGACTCATCCTTCCCCTGACTCCCTCCAGGGTGGGTGAAGTAGGGGCCATAGTGCTTGCTCTCGCGTTGTTGTTGCTGCTGTACCGGCACCTCACATGGCCGCCAGCCATGCTCTGCGTTGCGCTGGGGTCATGGCTGCTCATCGGTAGCAACAGCCGTACCCCGGCATTGGCGGCAACGTTATGCATCGTGCTCGCCTTCACACTCACCGCCCGCCAGCGCGCATCGCGCATCGGCTTGGGCATTGTGGGGTCCGGGATGGTGCTCGCGGGCATGTTCGCCGGTGCGGTGCTCACCTGGCTAGGTCGCGGTCAGAGTTCGGAACAGCTCACGACCCTCACTGGTCGCACGAGCGCCTGGCAGTTCATCCGCCTCGCCGAGCTGTCCTCGATGCAGCGATGGCTCGGTCACGGCCTTGGGGACAAGAGCGTCCTGATGCGACGCTCCGACGGAGCATTCGGTCCGATGGCGATCGACAGTACCTGGTACTCGCTGTACTGGGAGAGCGGATACGTCGGACTCACGATCGTTGCTGGTGCCCTCGCCTTGGCCTGGTGGGCGGTGCTGCGGTGCCCCGCGAGCGGTGCGAAGGCCGTGAGCGTCTTCCTGCTGCTTTATGCGACCCTTGCCACGATCACTGAGACCGGCCTGTCCGACCTATCTTCGCTCACCATGCACCTGCTCGCCGCCGTCACTATCGCCACGGTGCATCGCACCGAGCCACCCGGAGAGAAAGAGGCGGACTAACGAATCCGCCCTTTCAGCCCCGGACTCTCCCATGAATGGAGCTAGATCGTGACCCACCTATTCGTCTACGAGGACTTCATGGGGCACGTCACTCACGCGGCCCTCCTGCGCAAGGCCCTCGAGAAGCAGAACCGCATCGACTACGAGTTCCTCCCGCTCCCCAGGACAGGTAGGCCGTTGCGCCCCTACGAGATTCTGCGCCCGAGGATTCCTGGTCTGCAGCGCCACGGCCTGGATCAATGGGCGTTGCGGCAGATGCTCTATAGAGGTATGCAGCGCGACGATCTCCTGCACAGGATGCATCCGGGGCGAGAATGGGACGGCGTCTATATTCACACTCACAATGCTGGGTACGGCTTGGCATCACTTACCAGCGGGCGTCGCATCGCGTC
This sequence comes from Mobilicoccus sp., assembly GCF_032060985.1. NCBI lineage: Bacteria > Bacillati > Actinomycetota > Actinomycetes > Micrococcales > Dermatophilaceae > Mobilicoccus > Mobilicoccus sp. The sequence goes on along the minus strand of NZ_DAMBGD010000010.1, from coordinate 4,247 downwards.
GGTCGATGCCACGTGGTCACTGTCGTTCGGGGACGTGCGCTTCAGGCGCAATCCCCTGTTCGAACCCGCCCTCCGGGTTGAGAGGAGCATTTTCCGCGACTCGGACTTGATCATCTCGTTCTGCGACTGGGCCGCGGAATCAGTCATCAACGATTACGGAATCGATGCGGCCAAGGTTGTCGTAATCCGCAACTGCACTGACATGCCGAGCCTGCCGGCGAGAGACGGACATCGTCGTGCGGATATGCCAGTCGCGGGATTCGTGGGCGGGGATTTTCCCGGCAAAGGGGGCCCGATGCTCGTGGAGGAGCATCAGAAGCACTTCAAGGGCAAACTGCGGCTCCTAATCGTCACGGAACCTAGGTACCATATCCCAGGACTTCAAGACATCGAATTCCTGCCCCTTATGCCTCGTGAGGAGCTACTGGCACAGGCTTTTCCGCAGTTCGATCTATTTGTCCATCCGACCCGGTACGACACTACGGCCTTTGTTATCATCGAGGCGATGTCGCAGGCGTTGCCCGTCGTCGCTTCCAGAGTTGGGGCAATCCCGGAGATGGTGATCCCTGGCTGGAACGGGCTACTCTTTGAACCTGATGACCCTATCGGGCTGACGGCTGCGCTCGATACGATCATCAGCGGCCAACATAGCCTGGCTGCATGGGGGATGAACTCACGACGGCACGCCGAAGCCCACTACAATGCGGACCTGAACATTCCCCGCATCCTCGATATGGTTATGGCCTGAACGGGATGTGCGATCAGTCTCGGAACATATCCGGGCCAGTAGATCTCTATCGACAAAATGGGGTTCTTCCAAGCAGGGGACAGGTCGAACGCTGAGGCATGAGTTCAACCCACCCTGGCATGAATCGATGCAGACCGATACGCGAGCCACCAGAGCACCGCTGACAGGAGGGTCACGCCCGCATTCGCCCAAGACGCACCCATGGCTCCACCAACGAAACCGCCTAACCCAGAGAGACCGAACGCCAACGACGTGACAGCGCGAATCACCAAACTCGTGTTCGCCCTCTGCAGAACCCGGAGTCCCATCGTTGCACCGCCCTGCAAGCCACCGATGACATACGCCACGGTCGCTGGAAGCAACAGGGAGGCAGCTGCCACCCAGGCGTCACCCACCAGCCAGGACGTCCACTCTCGCGGTAATGATCCGACCGCTAGCCCCCAGACGCCTGCGGCGGCTGCAAGCACCAGCGAAGCGGCAAGAACCGTCCGGTCGAGGAAGCGCTGGCCCTTGTCGAGCGACCTCACCGCCTCAGGCACCATGGCGGCCGTCAGGCCCACAACGAGGATGTTGATCGGGCCCATCGCCACTCCGATGAGTCGGAACTGCCCGAGGGCTCCAAGCCCTGCGACCGCGCTCAGCAGAATCACCTGCAATTGTGCGCCGCCACTTACCACGATCGACTCTCCTAGGTAGCGGGAAATCAAGTCGCCGTGCTGGCGCAACCACGAGAGCGTGCGCCGCGCGGCCGGGATCACCCGGGCCTGCGCGATCCCGATCAGGGCCGCCAGACCCGCCGCCGAACCCCACACCAGGAGAAATACGTATGCCTCAGACGTCACGCGGGACGCGATAAGCAGGCCCAACGTCGAGGAGACCAGCCAGACGCCATCGTTGAGTACCGCTCTCGCGGGGGCTCCCAGGGCCAAGAAGATGAACCGCCAAGCATCCTGCAACAGGAGCGCGGGCATGACCGCCCCCATCGCCAACACCATAAGACGATACTGATCCGGAACTACGAACGACACGAGCCCACAGGCAAGCAAGATCAGTAGCCCCAGGGTGACGGCGGTGCCAGCGACGGATCCAGCGGCATGCCGCTGTTCTTCCACACCGCGTACGGGGTACCGAACTGTAAGGGGCTCGGTTGAGAGACTGCGGCAGATCGTGACCGCTAGAGTATACGCGGTGAACGCGAGCGCGAAGGCGCCGAACGCCTCTATGGACGTGGATCTTGCCACGAGAATCTGCACGAAGAAGTTGGTTAGGCTGCAGATCGCCTGATCGATGACGCCGAACCCGATGCGGGCCGCCCGGCCGTGCACGACTCCGGAGACCTTCACGGCGAATCCGTCATCACGCGAGCGAAATCTGGCCCCGCCGATCGCGCGTGGGGCGCGGTTCGCAAGTCACTTTCGTGAGAGATCTTCCATTGCTCCCTCGTGAGCGCTTCGTCCAGCCATACCCAGGTGGCGTCCCCCCCGCCCCCCATGTACGTGTTGCCGGAGAACGTCACCGACGCGGAGGCGTCCTCGAGGCCAGGCTCGGCGACGAACCCCGTTGCTTGGCCCGCCGAGATGTCGACCACATTGCCCTCCACTTTCACATCGGAGATCACCCAGCGCCCAAGCTTGCCCTCACCCCGGTGACGGGCCTGCACGGAGATGCCGTTGAGGTTGCCGACGAGGGTGTTGCCCTTCACGAGGATGTCACGGGAGGTGTTGATGGTGAGTCCCCCGCCGTCCCAGATCCCCGTGCCGAGCCCGCGCCCAGCCTGATGACCATTCCCCTGAAGCAGGTTTCCGGCGATAATCGCTGCGCCGCTGATCTCGTACCGGATGCCGTCTGTCCAGTTGTCGATCACGGCGTTGCCGTCGATGTTCGCGTCTACGACGTCGATGTCGCACCAGATGCCGACGCCGCGGTTCGCGGTGATGAGATTCCGCCGAATCGTGGTTCCCGACCACGTGACCTTGATCCCTCCGGACTCCCAATCGGCGATCCAGAACCCGTCCGTGTTATTCTCGCGTATCTCGTTTCCCTGTATGGTGGCGCGAGGAGATTCATACTGCGAGACGCCCAATTGGCCGTTGTTGCTCACCAAACTGTCAACTAGCGAAGCGCCCGCGGCTCGCTCGAACTTCACCCCAACCCCATGGTTGTTTCTTACCTCCAACCGCTTAGCGCGGACGCCGGGCCCCAGGTGAATCGCGCCCATTTGCGCGGGACTTGCGAACCTCTCGACGACCAGGTCAGTCACGGTCACGTCGGGTGCGGTGGCATCCACGGCCATAGGTGCCCTCGACATTTCGACCGGCTGTGCGACGGGGTTGTCCGCAACGACGATGCGGCCGCGGTGTCGATCGATGTACACCGTGCCCGGCTGCACCTCCTTCTCCTGAGTAACGTGTCGCAATTGCTGATCGGCGATAAAGACTTGCTCACGTATGCGACATGTATTCGTAACGTCGTCTTCACACTGAGCATTGTTATCGAGAGGGAGCAAGCTAGCTACGGTGATCGGCGTCTCCCATGTGCCTGGTCGCTGCCCCGGTCGCCAGCCGTCCACCGGTACCGCTCCGGTCAGGACGGCACCCTTGAGGCCCGCAATAGTCTGGCCGCTGCTGGGGCGTAGCGGCTGTGAGAGGAAGTGCTTGCCTGGGACGAAGCACACAGTCCCCTTCGGGTAGCGCGCCAGCACTTGGGAAGGGTCCTGACCGAGAGAGACCTGAGCATCGCAAACGGATTCGTCGACGCCGCCCGCCACGGGTCTTGATGAAGGTACTCCAGCCCCCGTCCAGGGGTGAGTGGTCGAGCTCGTGGACGGCGGTGCCGGCTCACCTCCGCCCGTGCAACTTCCCACGAACACGAGCCCGAGGAGGGCGACGAACACGGCTACGACCGATCGACGGGTGTGGCCAGGGCGGGGGGTCACGCAGCGGCTACCATGCGGGCGCAGCGAAGGCCGTAAGTCACAGATCGTGGCCCCCGAAGTCCGGCTGCCAGATGAGCTTGCAGGCTTGCCATCAGTGGCTCGGGGGCCGCGACGGCGCGGACGGATGCGCCGGATGCGCGGTACCTGCGCGGGTGAGTCACGACATCGGTGCTTCGGTCCGGACAACCGAAGGCGTGCCCGGTGCGGCCGCCGTGGGCTGCTGTCGGCGCCTCCCCCTTGGCCTTCGATGACTCGTCAACCGTGTTCGCGCTCACCATGCCGGGCCTCGCTCTGGTTGCTGGGAGAACTGGCGGCAAACCGCTGCCCATGTGGTGTCCGGTTGATTCGTGCGCCGTTGACCCGTCACGAGTCGACAGACCGTCGGACGAGGCGCGACACACACAATGCTGGTGCGCTCGATGGCTGTGTCCAACATCCGCTTCCCCCGATAGGTCCGTTAGGTCCGTCCGCTCGCCCAGCAGCATACCCGTCAGCCAGTCCGACCTGAACCCTGATCCACCGTCCTGATTCTGTGGCGTTGTGGCGGTGAATTCTGTTGATCGT